>JANMPG010000078.1:0-8048 GCA_031369745.1 Actinomycetes bacterium | reverse complement strand
CCCCCCGCCCAAGTCTCGGGGTGGGACCTGGTCCCCCCCGCGGGCCACTTAGCGGTTTACCGGCAGGGGGGGGGCCGCACGCCCCCCGCCCTTCGCAACGGCGTGGCGGGACAGTCAGGCGAAAAGGCGTCTACGCCTTTTCGAACACCTCTACCGACAGCGGGTCTTCGCCGCAGTCGAACGTCGCTGCTGCCACCACCTTGCTGCCGGGGATGCTGATCGCGAGCTCGCGGCCCTCCGCCACCATCGGCAGCGACAAGCGGCAATAGCTCTCGACCAACGCCTTGACGTTGCCCGCCGTCATGTTCGCCACCTCGCCGAGCGCGTCGCGGATCTCATCGTCCGACGCCGTCTCGGTGTCGAACATCACGCCCGCGACACGCTGCGCCAACGTCTCGGGACAACTCACCAGCACCGTGCCTTCCCAGCCGCCCGAGATCTGCACGGACGCCGACAGATGCCGCGAGCCGTTCACGTCGAGCGGTTCGCCGCGAGCCTCCACCGGAAAGCCGAGCATCGATGTCCATATGTCGGTCACGATCTGACCGAGTGCCTCCGTACTGAAATCCATGGTGTCCTCCTTACCTGTCTGCCCCGCCGTTGGGGTCGTTGCCTGACGGCCGGTACCACGCGGTCCGGCCGACCAGTTCGCGATCGTAGTCATCGCTGATGTTGAAGGTGGTCTCCGAGGCGCCGAGCAGCAGGTACCCCTGGGGCGCGAGCTGGTCCCGCATCTGGGACAGCACGCGCCGCTTGGTCTCGGCGTCGAAGTAGATCATCACGTTGCGCATCAACACGAGGTCGAACGGTGGCAACGTCGGCCACTCGCCCACAAGGTTGTGCTGTTGGAATCGCACCATCCGTCGGATCGGTTCCTCGATCTCCCACTCCATGCCCACCCGCGTGAAGTGCCGCACCAGCAGATGCGCCGGCAGACCCCGGTTCACCTCGAGCTGACCGTAGCGCCCTCGGCCCGCACGGTCGAGCACCGAGGGGGAGATGTCGGTGCCCAAGATCGTGAGCTGCCAGGTGAGCAACTCGGGGAAATGCTCACGGATCGCCATGGCGATGCTGTAGGGCTCCTGGCCCGAGGAGCAGCCCGCCGACCAGATCGCCAGGCTACGGGCGCGCTGTTTGCGCTCGATCAGCTCGGGCAGCACGTGGGTGCGCATCGACTCGAACGGGTTGAAGTCGCGGAAGAACGTGGTCTCGTTGGTCGTGAGCGCATCGACCACCTGGTCGTGCAGCGGCGAGTGGGCCTGCCCGCTGCGGAGCACCTCGACGAGCGCCGACACCGACCCGACGCCCATCTCCCGGGCGACCGGATCCAGGCGGGACAGCGCCAGGTATTCCTTGCCGGGCTCCAGCACGATCGCGGCTCGCTCATGCATCAGCTGACGCAGGTAGTGGAAGTCTTCGGCTGGCAGCGTGGCTGCCGGCATACTCACGACGCTGCCTCGGCACCCATCAGTGCCGGATCGCGGCCGATCGCGACGCGGCGCAGGATCTCCGAACGCAGCAGCGGCAGCGGGACCGCCGCGTCGGCGAGACCCGCGCGCGACACGAAGCCGGGCATGCCCCACACCACGCTCGTCGCTTCGTCTTGCACCAACAGGCGCGCGCCGGCTGCGGCGAGGTGTTCGGCGCCGCGCAGACCGTCGCTTCCCATGCCGGTCATCACGATGCCGAGCGCGTTGGCTCCGTAGCGCTGCGCCACCGAGCGGAACAGCGGGTCGACCGAGGGGCGGCAGGAGTTCTCGTGGGCACCGTCGTAGACGTGGAGGCGGTCGCGGTCCCGCTCGTCGATCTCCATGTGGCGGTCGCCGGGCGCGATCCACACCGAACGGGGTGCGATGCGGGCGCCGTCGGTGGCCTCCGCCACGCGCAGCTCGCTCTTGCCGTTCAGCCGCTCGGCCAAGATCTTGGTGAACATCGGGGGCATGTGCTGCACGATGACGATCGGCACGGGAAGCGTCCCCGGCAGCGACGGGATCAGCTCGGCCAGCGCGGTGGGACCACCCGTGGACACGCCGATCGCGATGATGTCGACGCGCTGGGCGGGGCCGGCGGCTTTGCGGACCGTGCCCGAGGCACGGGAGGGTCGCTGGGGCACGCGGCTCGACGTTCGCTCGCGCGCTTCGCGCGCGAGCGGCAACAGCGCCGCGATCCGAGGCAGCAACTCCGCGCGGATCGCCGTCATCGATGCCGCCGCGTCGCTGCCCGATGGCTTCAACACGTAGTCGGAGGCGCCCAGCGCCAGCGCGTCCAGCGTCACCTCGGCGCCGCGCGTGGTCAGCGTGGAGAACATGATCACGGGCAAGCCGGGCCAGCGCTGCCGGATCTCGGCCAGCGCCGTCAGGCCATCCATCACCGGCATCGCGACGTCGAGGATCACGACATCGGGATGCAGGCGCTCGATGTTGACCAGGGCGATCGCTCCGTCGGCGGCCACGCCGACGACTTCGACCTCGTCCTTTGCCTCCAATGCCTTGGAGACGAGCCTGCGCACGACGACAGAGTCGTCGACGACCAGGACCCGCGGGCGGTGCATCAGTCCTGCTCGACCAAACCCACGAGACCGAGCTTCTCGGCCAACGCTTCTTTCGTGATCGGCTTCGTTGCGTACTCGTCGACGCCGGCCATGAGGGCGTGGAAGATCTGGGCAGGATCGCCCTCCGACGTCACCATCACGACACGCATCTCTTCATACGCGGGATCGGAGCGGACCTGGTGTACGAACGACATCCCGTCCATGCCGGGCATCGTCCAGTCCACCAAGACCACGTCGACGGCGCCGGACGCCTGAAGCTTTTCCAGGGCCTCGTGGCCGTCGCCGGCCTCATCCACATCGAAGCCCAGTGCCACCAGCTCGCGCTTGAGCAGCATGCGCATCGCGCGCGAATCGTCTACGACCATTGCTCGCATATCGTCTTCACCTCCAGGTTTCTAGTTCGTGACCACTGCGGTCAGTTCGGGTTCGTACGCGGGGGCGCCGGCCATGGCACGGGGAGTGGCGTGGCCGTTGCCGTTGGACTTGATCACGAAGCGCGTGACGCTTCGGTTGAGCTCGTCGGCCAGCTCTGCCAGGTCTCGCGCGGAGATCTGGGTCGAGGCCGCGCCCGACGAGGTGTCGTGGGCCGCCTGAGCCACGCCCGTGATGCTCGCCGCGATCTCGTTGGCGCCGGTGGCGGCCTCGGTCACGTGACGGGTGATCTCGTTCGTGGTGGCGGTCTGCTCTTCGACCGCCGAGGCGATCGTGTTTTGGATGTCGCTGATGCGCGCGATCACGGTGCTGATCTCGTCGATCGCACCGACCGCGGCCTGCGCATCCGATTGGATCGCGATGATCTTCTGACCGATGTTCTCGGTCGCCGCCGCGGTCTCCTTGGCGAGCTCCTTGACCTCGTTGGCCACGACCGCGAAGCCCTTGCCGGCCTCGCCGGCGCGTGCCGCCTCGATCGTGGCGTTGAGCGCCAACAGGTTGGTCTGCTCGGCGATGGCGGTGATCACCTTGATGACCTCGCCGATCTCGCCGGAGGACGCGCCCAGTTTTGCGACGGTGCTCGTCGCGTTCGCCGCCGTCGATACCGCCTGGGAGGCCACATCCGCGGCCTCCGTCGCGTTCGCGGCGATCTCGCGGATCGACGCCGACATCTCCTCGGCGCTGGCCGCCACGGTGTTCACGTTGGCGCTGACCTGCTCGGCCGCGGCCGACACGGCGTTGGCCTGCACGGAGGTCTCCTCGGCCGAGGCGCCCATCTGCGTGCTGGTGGCAGACAGCTCCTCGGAGCTGGAGGCCAGGGTCGTGGCCGACGCCCGCAGCGACAACACCAGGCCCGACAGGTCGTCGACCGCGGTGTTGAACGAGGTGGCGAGATCGGCGACCTCGTCGTCACCGTTCACCTCCACGTGCCCGGTGAGGTCGGCCCCGGCCAGGCGACCGAGTCCCGCCACCGCCTGGTCCAGCGGCTTCACGATGCCCCGAATGACCACTCGCGCGGCGATGTAAACGCCAGACACGGCGACCAGGCTCAACAGCAACAGCAAGGCCTGAGACCTGGAGGCTGCAGCGTGCGCCTCGGCCGACGCGCCGTCGGACGCCGCCACGATCTCGTTGTTGAGGCTATCCAGGGTCGCGCGGAGCTCCTCGAACGCGCTTTGGAACGACGCGCGTTGCGTGAGCGCGCCGGCGTGGTTCGTACGCGCGATCTCCACCATCGATTCCGCGCTCGCGGCATACGTGTCGACCTGGTTGAGCGCCTGGTCGATCATCGCGACGCCGGACTGGTCGCCCAACTTGGCCTGCGCGGCCTCCACGGCCGCCCGCAGATCCTTGGCGTCCTGCTTGGTCGCCGCGGCGGCGGCATCCAGTTCTCCGGCGTCGGTCGCAAGGAGTGCCTGATAGACGTCGGCGCGCAAGGCGTCGTGCAGCATGTCCGCCTGCATCCCGTCGCGCACGGCGGAGGCGGTGATCGCCTGGCTCTGGTTCGCACTCTTCAGACTCTGGATCGCATACTGTCCAGTGGCCATCACGAGCAGGGTGGCGAGCAGGCCCGCGCCGCCCAGCGCCGCGACCTTTCGGCCCACCGTCCAGTGGATGTGGAACCGCGCGCGCGCATCGGCCGTGTGAGCGGCGTGGTCCTCGTGGCTGTCGTGTGCGTCTTCCATCGGTTCCCCCGTTAGGTCGTGATGTCCAAGGTTTCGTCGAGGTCCAGATCCAGCAGCAAGGCATCGTCGAGCTTGTAGGCGCCCTTGATCAGATGCCGCGTATCGGTTTGCAGCGTTTGGGGCGGCGGTTCGAACTGCTCGTCGGAGACCGCGACGACGTCGCCGAGGCGATCCACCAGCAGCGACAAGGGTCCGTCTTCGGTCATGACGATCACGTTGGCGGTGGCGTCCTCGGCATCGCGCTCGCTCAGGCCCAAGCGCGCACGCAGGTCGAGCGCAGTCACGATCTGTCCGCGCAGGTTCAGCAACCCGCGGATGTGCTCGTGGGACAGCGGCACCGGGGTGATGGGCTGGGCGCGCAGCACCTCTTGCACGCGCTCGACCGGCACGCCGACGTAGCGATCGGCAACGGTGAACGTGGCGTACAGGCGCGTGCTCATGCGCTCAGCTCCTCATAGCCGGTGAGCGCCGCGAGCGCGTCTTCGTCCCAGTCCGACAAGATCTGCGGCAGGTCCAGCACCTCGGTCACGCGGCCTTGCGTGATCATCGTGCCGGCAACGCCGGGGCGTGTTCCTGGCTGCAGCTCCACCAGGTCGTGGTGCACGACGTCGAGGATCTGACCGACCACGACGCCGACGCGGCGGCCTTCGTGCAGGTAGACCAACACCGGCAGCACGTCGCCGACGCTCGTCAGCGCCTCGGTGCGCGCTTTGTTCCGCCGCTCCAGCATCAGCCGCGAGATGTCGACCAGGTGCAAGATCTCCTCGCCGTACTGCACGACAGGGAAGGGGCCGGAGTTCTCCAGCTCGGCGCGTGGGAACTCTTCCAGGCGCGTGACCATCTCCAGCGGGATCGCCATGCGTCCGCCCTCATGATCGGAAAAGACCAGCAGCGCTGCGCGATCGGCGCTCGCTGTCTCGTCGCCATCGTGGGCCAACGCCTCGTCCAACTCGCGCTCCTGGGTCTTGGTGAGCACATGTGCACGGCGCGCGAGCCCGATGATGTCCAAGATCAGTCCGACCGATCCGTCGCCCAGGATCGTCGCGCCGGCGAACGTGTCGACGCCCTTGAGGTAGGAGCCGACCGGCTTGACCACGATCTCGGCCGTTTCGCTCACCCCGTCGACGACCAGCCCGAAGTGGCGCCCGTCGGCCTGCAGCACCACCACGTGGTGTGTGGTGCCCTCGGCGACGTCGCCGCCCAGCTCCGTGGCGAGGAAGACCAAGGGCAGTAGCTTGCCGCGCAGGCGATATACCGGCGCGCCGTGGACGGTCTCGATCTGCTCGGCGCTCGCACGCACCAGCTCGAGCAGGTTGACCTGCGGGATCGCGTAGCGCTGCCCACCCGAATCCACCAGCAGCGCGGGGATGATCGCAAGCGTCAGCGGGATCTTCAGCGTGTAGGTCGTGCCCTTGCCGGCCTTCGTGGCGACCTCGACGTTGCCGCCGATCCGCCCGATGTTGGTCTTGACCACGTCCATCCCGACGCCGCGGCCCGACAGGTTCGTGATCTGCTCGGCCGTGGAGAATCCGGGCTGGAAGATCATCTCCACGGTGTCGCGTACGGACAGTTTCTTGGCTTGCTCGGCTCGCAGCAGTCCGCGCTCCACGGCCTTGGCGCGCACGCGCTCCAGGTCGATACCGCGACCGTCATCGCTCATCTGGATCGTGACCTGCCCACCCTCGTGCGAAGCGCGGATGTGCACGACGCCTTCGGCCGGCTTGCCCGCGGCCTCGCGTTCGGCCGGTGACTCGATGCCGTGATCCACCGCGTTTCGCACCAGGTGCATCAGCGGGTCCTTGATCGCTTCGATGATCGAACGATCCAGTTCGGTGTCATCGCCATCGGTTTCGACGCGAACCTGCTTGCCCATCGAGATCGCGAGGTCGCGGATCACGCGCGGGAAGCGCGCCCAGGCGGTGTGGATCGGCTGCAAGCGCGTTCGCATGACGCCGTCTTGCAGATCTGCGGTGATCGCGTGCAGGTGCTGGGCGGCCGCGGCGAGGATCGGGTCGTCGGCGGCGCCGGCCGTGATGTCGGCGATGTGGTTTCGGGCGAGCACCAGCTCGCCGACGAGCGTCATCAGGTTGTCCAAGATGCCGACATCCACGCGGATGTTCGTGTCTGCCACGGAGGTCGCGCGCACCGGGTCATCGGCGGGTTGCTCGGCGGCGGGTGCGTCCATGTCGGCCGCAGGTGCCTTGCGCGGGGAGTTGGGGACCACCGGAACCCGTTTCGGCACGGTCATGCCACCCGATGCGCGGAGCCGCTCCAGCGTGGCCACCAGATGCAGGAAGTCTTCGTCGCCGTCGTTGCCGGCACGTTCGATGTGGGCCAGCATCCGGCGCAAGGCGTCACCGGTGTTCAGCAGGGCACTCGCGACCGGGGGCGAGACCTCCAGCGTGCCGTCTCGCAGCCCGCCGAGCAACGATTCGCCCGCGTGCGCGACCCGCTCGAGCTTGGAGAAGCCGAGGAAACCGCACGTGCCCTTGATCGTGTGCATCACGCGGAAGATGCTCGCGAGCACGTCTTTGGAGTTCGGATCGCGCTCGAGCGCCAGCAGATCGCCGTCGAGCCGGTCGAGAGCCTCATAGCTCTCCACCAGGAATTCCTGGACGATCTCGTCCATGTCACTGCTCATGCAGATCTCCCCGTGCTTGGCGGTGCGGGTGAGTCCCCGGTACGCATAAGGCTTTCGTCCGATGCGAGGGTGGCCTTTAGGCGAGGGGAGATGCCGGGCGAGAGTGATGCCGCTGGTAGCGTCGATGGGTGAGGACCGACCAGGTGAGGCAGCAGTCGTGGATCGACCCCTTCCTTTGGACCGCAACGGGTCTGTGCGCGACAGTGACCCTGTGGTTGTCGGTGTGGTCGGTGCCTCCGGGCACCTCGGCGTTCGGCGGGGCCGACAAGGTGGAACACGCGGTGGCCTACTTCGTCACGACGATGCTGTTCCTGCTTGCCGCGGTGTGGCGTCCCGGTCGCGGCGACGGCGTGCTCGCTCCGTGGAAGTGGTGGGTGCTGGTGGGCGTGGCGCTTGCGGGCGGCGCATTGGAGTTCGTGCAGTCCCAGGTCGGCCGCAAGGCGGAGTTCACCGACTGGGTGGCGGAGTTGATCGCCGTCGGCGCAGCGGCGGCGGTCTTGGGGTGGATGCGGGCTCGGGAGTAACGGCGGCTAGGAGCTGGAGCTGCGCAGCGACAGTTCCTGCCCGATGACCTGCGCGTATCGTTCGACCGTCGAGATGCGCGGGTCGCTTTCCCCAGCCTCGAGACGCGCGAGGGCCGACTGCGATGTGCCCATCCGCGCGGCAACCACGGTCTGGCTGAGGTGAAGAGCACGCCGGCGATCCGCCAGGGTGCGAAGCAGGCGCCGCGTGCGAAGCG
>JANMPG010000044.1:0-7596 GCA_031369745.1 Actinomycetes bacterium | reverse complement strand
ATCGCGCTGACCGGTGTCGACTCCAAGAACGTGCACGCGACCGACGCCGAGGCATCGCTCGCCGGCGCGGCGCCCTCGAACGACGCATTCGCCGAGGCAGGTCGACTCGCTGCGGCGGCCGCGCACCCGGTCACCGATGTCCGCGGCACCGAGACGTACAAGCGCCACATGATCGAGGTCTACGTGCGGCGCGGCCTTGCCCGCTCGCTCGAGATGGCGAACGCGGGCTGAGAGGGGAACGACGATGCAAGTGACGATCACGGTCAACGGAGCCGAGCACACGGTCGACATCGAGCCCCGGATGCTGCTCGTGCACCTGATCCGCGAGGAGCTCGCGCTCACCGGCACCCACATCGGGTGCGATACGACCAGCTGTGGCGCGTGCACCGTGCTGCTCGACGGCACGCCGGTCAAGTCGTGCACGATGTTCGGCGTGCAGGCCGACGGTCGGTCGGTGAGGACCGTCGAGGGCATGATGAACGGCGCCGCGTTGCACCCGATCCAGGCGGCCTTCAAGGAACACCACGGTCTGCAGTGCGGCTACTGCACGCCCGGCATGATGCTGGTCGGCTCCGCCCTGCTCGAGGAGAACCCCGATCCCAGCGACGACGACGTTCGTCGAGCCATCTCGGGCAACATCTGCCGCTGCACCGGCTACATGAACATCGTCGCCGCGATCCGGGCTGCGGCCACCGCGAGTGCCGAGACCGCGGCCGCGAGCGCCTAGGGAAGGACGGAGCACACGATGGCAACCGAGATCGAAGAGATCCGAGGCGTCGGGCACAGCGTTCGCCGGGTCGAAGACGACCGCTTCATCCGTGGGCGCGGCAACTACATCGACGACATCAACCTGCCCGGCCAGCTGTACATGGCGATCCTTCGCTCGCCGTGGGCGCACGCGAAGCTGAACGGCATCGACTCGACGGCGGCCTCCGCGGTTCCCGGGGTCATCGCTGTGGTCACCGGCGAGCTGATGGCCCAGCACAACCTCGCGTGGATGCCGACGCTTTCGGGTGACACCCAGGCGGTGCTCGTGACCGACAAGGTGCGCTTCCAGGGCCAGGAGGTCGCCGCGGTCATCGCGACCGACCCCTACATCGCCAAGGATGCGCTGGAGTTGATCGAGGTCGATTACGAGCCGCTCGATCCGGTCGTGACCCCCCAGCGCGCGCTCGAAACCGACGCCCCCTTGATCCGCGACGAGAAGGAGGGCCAGACCGACAACCACATCTACCACTGGGAGAACGGCGACAAAGAGGCCACCGACGCGGCTTTCGCGGCCGCCGACAAGATCGTCAGCCTCGACACCTTCTATCCGCGGTGTCACCCGGCGCCGCTGGAGACCTGCGGCTGCGTGGCCGACGTCGACCCCGCGACCGGCCAGGTCACCATCTACATGACCTCGCAGGCGCCACACGCGATCCGCACCGTGTTCGCACTCGTGACGGGGCTGCCCGAGGACAAGATCCGGATCATCTCGCCGGACATCGGCGGCGGTTTCGGCAACAAGGTGCCGGTATACCCGGGCTACGTCGTGGCCACCGCCGCGTCGCTGCTATTGGGAAAGCCCGTGAAGTGGATCGAGGAGCGCAGCGAGAACCTGATCTCCACCGGCTTCGCGCGCGACTTCCACATGCACGGCGAGATGGCGCTGAAGTCCGACGGGACGATGCTCGGTCTGCGGGCGTCGCTGCTGGCCGACGAAGGCGCGTTCCACGCCGACGCCCAGCCCTCGAAGTTCAAGGTCGGCCTGTTCCACATCGTCAGCGGCTCTTACGACCTGCCCGCGGTGCACGTGTCGGCCGACGGTGCTTACACGAACAAGGCGCCGGGGGGCGTCGCGTACCGGTGCTCGTTCCGCGTCACCGAGGCCTCCTACCTGATCGAGCGCCTGGTGCAGAACGCCGCCTACGAACTGGACATCGACCCGGCCGAGCTTCGCCGGAAGAACTTCATCCAGCCCGAGCAGTTCCCGTACAAGTCGGCCACGGGGTTCGAGTACGACTCCGGCGACTACGAGACGGCGATGAACATCGCGTTGGACAAGATCGGCTACGCCGAGCTGCGCAAGGAACAGGAGCAAGCGCGGGCCGACGGCAAGCTGTGGGGCGTCGGCATGGCGTCGTTCACCGAGGTGGTCGGTGCGGGCCCGCACAAGGACTACGACATCATCGGCATCAAGATGAACGACGGCGCCGAGCTGCGGATCCATCCGACCGGCAAGGCGATCTTGAAGATCAGCTCGATCACGCAGGGGCAGGGGCACGAGACCACGTTCGCGCAGATCGTAGCCTCGGAGCTCGGCATCCAGCCCGAGCACATCAAGGTGGCGCACGGCGACACGGACAACACGCCGTACGGACTGGGCACGTATGCGTCGCGCTCAACACCGACGGTCGGCGCGGCCACGGCGATGGTGGCGCGCCGGGTGCGCGAGAAGGCCGTCAAGCTGGCGGCGCACCTGCTCGAGGTCTCCGAAGACGACATCGAGTACGAGGCCGGGAGGTTCTCGGTCAAGGGCGCTCCGGACAAGGTCGTCACGATCCAAGACGTCGCCTTCGCCGCCTACACCAACTTCCCCGACGGCATGGAAGCGGGGCTCGAGGGTGTCTTCTACTACGACCCGCCCAACCTGACGTTCCCGTTCGGCACCTACGCGGTGGCCGTCGAGGTCGACCCCGAAACGGGCGTGTGGGAGGTCAAACGCATGGTCGCGGTCGATGACTGCGGCGTGCGGATCAACCCGATGATCGTCGAAGGACAGATCCACGGCGGCCTCACGGAGGGTTACGGCATCGCGGCCATGGAGCTGATCACCTTCGACGAATCCGGCAACTGCATCGGCGCGAACTTCATGGATTATCTGCTGCCCACCGCGATGGAGACGCCGAAGTTCGAGCTGCACGCAACCGTCACGCCGTCGCCGCACCACCCGATCGGCGCCAAGGGCGTCGGGGAGTCGGCGACCGTGGGCTCGCCGGCCGCCTACGTCAACGCAGTGATCGACGCGCTACGCCCGTTGGGCGTGACGAACATCGACATGCCGCTCACCTCGGCCAAGGTCTGGGAGGCGATCCAGGCCGCGGGCGCGTGAGGCCCGACGTCCTCGCGCTCGCGTCGGAGCTTTCGGCGCGCGGGGAGCCGTTCGTGCTTGCCACCGTCGTGTGGCGGCGTGCGCCATCGTCGGGCCAGCCCGGCGCCACTGCCCTGATCACGCCCGACCGCAAGATCCACGGTTGGATCGGCGGCGCATGTGCCGAGCCGACCGTGATCCGTGAGGCGCTGCGCACGCTGGAGGTCGGGGAGCCGCAGTTGCTGTTCCTCGGCACGCCCGAGGAACTCGAGGTGCACGCGCGCGAGGGCGTCGTCACCGTGCCGATCGCGTGTCAGAGCGAAGGCGCATTGGAGGTGTACGTGGAACCGGTCCTGCCCGCTCCGCACGTCGTCGTGATCGGGCGCTCCCCCTTGGTGGACGCGCTCGCGAAGATGGCGGCGGCGCTCGGGTGGCGCTCGGCCGTGATCGACGACGGCGGCGTCGCGACCGACCACGCTGGCGTCGCCACCGTGGTCGACCACCTCGACCTGGCAGCTGCCGGCGTGACCCCATCCTCGTGTGTCGTCGTGGCGACGCAAGGTCACTACGACGAGACGGCGTTGGAAGCCGCCCTTGCCTCGGGCGCCGCCTATATCGGCTTGGTGGCGTCTGACCGCCGGGCCGATACGGTGCTCGGTTACCTGCGCGACCGCGGCGCCGTCCCGGAGGCGCTCGCGCGCGTGCACGCCCCGGCGGGCCTCGATCTTGGCCACCTACCCACCCAGGACATCGCGGTCGCGATCATGGCCGAGCTGGTGCAGCTGCGGGCGAGCGGCGCGTTGCCGGTCACGACGGTGGCCGAGCCCGTCGTACACGAAGAGATCGACCCGGTGTGCCACATGACGGTCAGCGTCGCCGACGCTCGTCACCACACGATCCACGACGCGCGCACCTACTACTTCTGCTCCGCGGGTTGCCTGTCCTCATTCCAGGCGGATCCCGAACGCTACCTCACGCCGGCGAGCTGACCCTGTCGGTCAGCGATACCAACCGTGATCCGGCGCGCGGTCGGGCTCCGAACCCGGGTATCCAGCGGACGTGACCGCCCAATGTATCCGCCGCGTCGGACGCACGATCGCGGCCCGGATGCGACAACCGAAACGATCGTAGTAGCCAGGTGTACCACTCGACGGCGCGAGGTCAGCCTGCCATCTGCCTTCGTGGATGGCACCGTTCACGACCACCACGCAGTCCTGCCGACCGTCCGACGCCGAGTCCCCGTTGCGGATCACCATGATCGCGTCGGCTTCAGCATCGCCGCGTGCATCGAGCCGCACACGGAGCTTGAGGGGAGCGAACTCATACAGCGGCTCGACGCCGCGAACCCAGATCATCAGGTACCGGTGACCGGTGCCACTGGTCCACACGATGCGTTTCGTGGCGGCGATGTCGAAGTACGCTCCCGGATCGCGGCCGTCACGGCCTGCGTCCTCGTAGGCCGCCACCGGCGCGACACCGAGCCCTGTCAGCGCCGCCACGAGCACGCAGATGGCGATAGCCCGCCGCATCACAAGTACCACCCGCGATCCGGAGCGCGATCTTCGTACGGTGCCGGCACGTAGAACGCCGTCGCGTGCACCCAGTACCGGATCCGCTTCGTCGGCGACACCATCCACGCTCGGAACCGACACACGACCGTGCGATCGATCGTATACGGCCAATACCTGCCCTCGTACTTGTTCCCATCCGTTGCGATGATGCAATCTGCGCGGCCACTCGATGCGGTGTCTCCATGACGAAGCATGGCGACGGCATCGCCCCGTCCGTCGCCGCGAGTATCGAGGTGAACACGAAGGTTGAAGTACGGCTGATCGCCGACCTGCGTGACCGCGATACGGACGTAGCGATGACCGTCACGACCGGTCCACACGCCCAGTGTCGACACGCTGATGTCGTACGCAGCGCCCTCGCGGGCATCGTGCCCCACGATCCGATACGCCTGCGCGGCGGGGATCGACGCCGCGAAGATCGCCACGCCCGCAAACAGCACCACGAGTCCCCGACGGGAAGTGATACCCATACCTACTCCTTGGTCGGGCGGGCACCCGCGGCAATCATGTCACTGGTCGCGTCGACGCGCAATTGCTACGACGTCAGCGCGAGGAACACCGGCCAGTAGGCGGTGGGGTCGACGTGGTCGTCGAACACCAGCACGTGCTCGGTGCGGCCCTGCGCTCGAGCGACCAGCAGCGCGGGGTCGTTCACGTCTGCGATCGAGATCGTCTCGACGCCGGCTTCGATCGCCGCGCCGGCGAACCCGTGATCGGCGAACACCAGGTCGGGGCGCTCGGCGTCCAGGATCCGTTGCATCGCGTAGGGCCAGTGGGTGTGGCGTGGTTCTCGCGTGTCGGTGAGCATCGCCACGCCGTCCCAGTAGGCGACCTCCCAGTCGTGGTCGAGGCGGGGCTCGCGCCAGCGAGCCCCGCCGGCGGGGGTCCGCACATCGGCGCCGCGCGCCGCAAGGTGCGCGGCGAGCTCGTGGTAGAGGTAGGCGAGCCCGACCGGATGCCCGGTGGCGAGCACGACGCGCTCCCCGTCGGCGCATGCGCGCTGCAGGCGCTCCCCTGCCGCCGCGCACGCATCAAGGATCGGGGCGGGGCGGATCTCCACCGGGCCTGTTCGCGCCTCGCGGTCGATCGGTGCGCCGGCCGCGGTTTCCACGATGTCGAGCACCCCGTCCAGCGTGATGCCGTCCTGCAGGCCGGTGAGCCCGAACTCCTTGTCGGGATCGCGATCCAGCAGCATCTGGGCGTTGCCCCGCACGTTGTCGAGGGGGTGCGTGGCCCAGCCGGCCACGAGGCCCGTGAGCAGCGAGCGCTCCAGCTCTTCACGCGGGACCGGCCGAGGCTTCCATGCCGCTCGATCGAGGGCCGGCAGACGTCGGACGTGGGCTTCGATAACGTCGTGGGGCATCAGGCACGCCAGCTTAGGCGAGGAGACGGGATGGAACTGCGCAAGGCGGTGGTCGTGATCACCGGCGCATCATCGGGCATCGGTGAGGCGACGGCCGTCGCGTTCGCCCAGCGCGGGGCGCATGTGGTGCTCGTCGCGCGCCGCCTCGACCGCTTGGAGGGCCTGGCCGACCGGATCGAACGCGCCGGCGGCACGGCCCTGGCCTGGAAGTGCGACGTCACCGACCGCACCCAGCTGGGCAAGCTCCCGGGCTTGGTCAAGGAGCTCACCGGCCGGCCGGCAGACGTGCTGATCAACAACGCCGGCATACCGGGAGGCGGCGACTTCCTCACGCTTACCCACGAGCAGATCGACGACGTCGTGCGCGTGAACCTGCTCGGCGTCCTGCACGCGACGCGGGCCTTCCTGCCCGGCATGATGACGCGCGGTCACGGCCACATCGTGAACGTCGCATCGCTCGCCGGCCGGTTCGCCCCGCCCGGCACCGCGGTGTACACCGCGACGAAGCACGCGGTCGTGGCGTTCAGTGAATCGCTCGACTACGACGCCGCACGCGCCGGCGTGCACGTGACCGCCGTGAACCCCGGGCTGGTCCGCACGGAAGGCTTCCCGCAGACCAACGTGCCCAGGCGTCTGGTGATGGCACCCGATCGCATCGCCGAGGCGATCGTGCGGGTCGTGCGGGACGGCATCTCCCCCGAGTACTCGATCCCGCGATGGATCGCGCCGCTGCAGATCTTCCGCATCCTCACGCCGTCGCTGTACCGCTGGGGCGTGCGCCAGATCAGGCGTGCGGCGCCTGCGACCAAGGTCACCGGATGAGCGCGCCCGCCCCGGTCATCACACGCGATGTCGATGTCGAGGAGCGCGTGGAGCGCGATGTGCCGTGGATCGTGGTCGTGTGGAACGATCCGATCAACCTGATGACCTACGTGACCTGGGTGTTCCAGAAGCTGTTCGGGTTCCCGCGCGCCACCGCGGAGAAACTGATGATGGATGTCCATACGAAGGGCAAGGCCGTCGTCGCGAACGGGCCCAAGGAGCGCTGCGAAGCGCACGTCGCGGCCCTCCACGGCTACGGGCTGTGGGCGACCTTGCAGCAGGACCGCTGATCGGGATGGGGCGCATCAAGATCACGACCTCTTATGGCGGCGGGGTCGATATCGATCTGCCGAAGGACCTGCGGGAATTGCTGACATCGCTCGCCAAGCAGCTCACCGAGTTGATCCAGGACCCGGCTTCTGCGAACGACCCGGGGATGGCCCGCCTGTTCCCGCCGGCGTCGATCGACGATCCGTTGGAAGCGCTCGGGTTCGAACAGCTGATGGGCGAGGCACTGCGCGCGGGAAAGCTGGAAGCCGCCGCCGTGCTGCGGGCCACCGCGGACGCCACGCACCTGTCGGGTGAAGAAACGCTCGCGTGGATGCGCGCGATGAACGACATCCGTCTGGTCGTGGGCATCCGCCTCGACATCCAGGAAGACACCGATGTCGAGGCCTTGTTCGCCGATGCGCTGATGGAGCAGGCGGCGCTGGTGTACGTCGCGCTGAGCGAGCTCGTGGAACTGCTGGCGCGCGCCGCCGACCCGA
>JANMPG010000036.1:0-3842 GCA_031369745.1 Actinomycetes bacterium | reverse complement strand
GTGCTTCGCGCCGCGGACGATGTCTCCGGGTTCGAAGGCGACGTCCTTGTGGCGTCCGGGTCATTCACCGACCCGGACGGCGACCCGCTCGTGATCGGCGGGGTTGGGGGCGGAACGCTGACGGACAACGGCGACGGATCGTGGTCGTGGATGCTCCAGCCACCCGACGACGGATCGGGAGTCGTCACGGTGAGCGCCGCGGACGGCAACGGTGGGGAGGTGACCGACTCGTTCGCGTGGGCGGCCGACAACGTCGCCCCGACGATCGTGGCGCTCGCGCCGAGCGCAACGACCGTTCTCGCGGGCGCTGATGTCACGTGGACGGCCGTCGCCACCGACCCCGGCACCGCGGATACCCACCTGTGGTCGTTCGACGGGGGCCTCGGCTCGGCCAGCGGGTTGCGCGCGACGTTCACGCGGCAGTACCCGGGGTGCGGTGTGTACACGCTCGACGCCACCGTCACGGACGATGACGGCGGTTCTGCTCACGCGACGTCAGGCGTGGCCGTGACGGTGGGGGAGGCCGCGGTGCTGCCGCCGCTCGCATCCCGCGGTGAGGCCGTCGTGCAGGCGGGCCGTGTGGTGCCCGTGAAGGTGCGGATCGGGTGCGCCGATGCGCCGTGGCTCGGCCTATCGCCGACCATCGAACTCGTCGATGGCAACGGCTCCTTCCCGGCCACGTCGGTGTCGAACGCCGACACCCCCGGCGTGATGAGGGGTGCGAGCGAGATGTACCTGTACAACCTGCGGATACCCGCCGGATCGCCTGCCGGCGGAGTGCTCACCGTCCATATCCTTCCGCTCGGACCCGCGGGCGGGGCCATCGACATCCCGTTGCAGGTTCGAGCCTGAACCTCGCTAGGAAGCAGGCGGGCCGCTCACGGGGGTCCAATCCATCGTGACGCACGGTTCGTCGCCGATCGTCCAGCTGTCGTGTCCGGCCGGGACCTCGAAGACGTCGCCCGCACGGAATTCCATGGTCGCGCCATCCTTCATGGCGACGCCCCAGCGACCCGACATCGTGAGACCGACGTGACCGACCTCGCACCAGTCGCCCCCGATCGCCGGTCTTACGTCTTGCGACCAGCGCCACCCGGGCGCGAGCTCCTCCCGTGCCACCGCGAACCCGCCGATTTCCACCACCTGCTCCAGGAGGCCCGGGAGCTCGATGAGTTCGTCCGGGTCGTCGAAGTTCTTGGCTGACGGTCGCATGCCGGCATCATCGTGGTGGTCCCGCGGGCGGGTCAACCACGGCCACTGCCGCTTCTGCCCAGGAGAACCTGGGTATGTGTGGCCTCGGTTTGAGCTGTTCCTCGTCTACACGCGACCTCGCCGGCGCTCGACGATGGCGCTACGCGCCGGGCTGCAACCGGCCGATGACGAAGGAGGGCTCCCATGGACGCAACGGTTGCGATCGAGACGCACGGCTGGAGCCCGCATCACCTGCGGCACCGGGCCCTGATCCTGGGCGCATGTCTCGTGGGCGCGTTGTTCGCCCGGTCGGCGGCCAGCGCCTCCCCCAAGGCGGCACAGGGTGCACCCGCGTGTCGCCATATCGCGAGCGCCACGACCACCGAATACCTCACCGGGGTCGCATGCCCGCCCGCGGGCTTCACGACGGCGATGGGGTACGTGCCGGTGCTCGAGCTCACACCTGCCGGCTGGCGCTTCACGCGGCCCGCCGATACGCACGGAGGTTGCAGCGGTCCGCTGAGCGATGGTGGCCCGTTCTGGGACTTCGGTGCGCAGTGCCGCGCACACGACTACGGCTACGATCTGGTGCGGTTCGGTGCCGGGAGCAGGGCCGAAGCCGACGCGCAGCTGTACGACGACATGAAGGCGACGTGCGCCGAGCAGAGCGCCGTCGGGCGACCCGCTTGCAAGACCATGGCCGACTCGGCGCACGCCGTGCTGTGGTTCGGCGACGTGTCCCCCGGCTTCGAGCCGGCGGGCGTGAGCTGAATCACGGCGCCCGGTCCAAGCCGCGCTGGATCGCATAGCGCATCAACTCGTAGCGCTTCCGCAGCTGGAGCTTGGTCAAGATGTTCTGCACGTGGTTCTGCACCGTCTTTTGGCTGATGAACAGCTGCTCGGCGATCTCGCGGTACGTGTATCCCTTTGCCACGAGCCGAAGGATCTCGTTCTCGCGCGGGGTCAAGCCCGGCTCGCCGCCGCCACGCACATCGGTCGACACGCGCCGGAATTCTGAGAGCACGAGCCCAGCGAGCGATGGCGAGAACACCGGCTCGCCCGCGAAGACCTGCCGTACCGCTGCGACGATGTCATCCGATGGGGCGCTCTTCAGCAGATAGCCGGTAGCGCCGACCTTCACAGCCTCCAACACGTCGGCTTCCTGGCCAGATGCCGAGAGCACCAACACGCGCGCGCTCGGAGCCTGTTCCGTGATCTGCCGGATCGCGTCCACTCCCTGCACCGTGGGCAGGTGCAGGTCCATCAACACGACGTCAGGAAGTTCCCTGGTAACAACCTCGATGGCCTCCCCGCCGTCGGCAGCTTCCCCGACGACGATCATGTCGCCGGCGCCTTCCAGGTCGGAACGGACGCCATCGCGCCACACGGGGTGGTCGTCCACGATCACCACGCGGATGCTTTCACCCGTTCGTGTTTCTCCGGAGCCTTCAGCCATCGCGGCCGTCCGCCGACGTTGGCATCCGGAACTCCACCTCCGTGCCGTTTCCCGGCGACGTATGCACCAGCATCGTCCCTCCGATGTCTTCCACACGGCCCTTCATGCTTCGCAACAGCCCGATCCGACCCTCTCGTAGGAGCCGAGCTTCGTCGTAGACGAATCCGACGCCGTCGTCGCGGATCGACACCTCGACAGCCCCGTCGTGTACGTCGGCGAAGATCGTGATCTTGGAGGCGCCCGCGTGCATCACCACGTTGTCCAGCGCCTGGCGCACCGCCGCGGCGAGACCCTCGACCTGGGTCGCGGGCAGCCACACCTGCCCAGTCATCGCGACCGCGACGGTGATGCCGTGTGTCGCGTAGGCCTCGGCCCGAAGTGCGGTGCGCAACGAGGTGTAGCCGTCCGGCGGCGTTTCCTGCGGTTCCGACAAGAGAGCGCGAAGCTCCCGCTCCTGATGCGTCGCGAGGTTCACGAGCTCCTCGACCCGGTCGGCAGGAGCGGGCGAGCCTGTGGCGACCAGTTCACGGCCTCGCTTCTCGATCAAGGTCAAGGACTGCAGTACCGAGTCGTGGATCTCGCGCCCGAGAGCCTCGCGCTCCGCCAGTCGGGCGGCGCGTTCGCGTTCGTGCGTCGCCAGCTCGACCGCTTCCTCGCGCTCGGTCGACAAGCGGCGGATCGCCCGGGACACGACACCCGCGGCGCCGCCGGCGGCGACGTAGTACACGATCCCGTTCATGAGCGCCGCCACCTGTCCGGTCGTCAGGGTCGTGAGTGGGATGCCGTTGAAAGGCCGACTGAGCACGAGCGCCACCGACAGGACGGCACCCGCCACGAGCCCGCCGCCGAGCCCCTCGCCGACCCCAACCGTGAGCGCCGATGAAGCCGGGTAGGACGTGGCGAAGAACGGAGCGCTGCCGCCAGCTGTGCCTTCCTGCATGACCCAGCCACTGAAGGGGAGAAGCGCGCACGAGATCCCGAGATCGGCGAGGCGCACGCCGGGCCGTTCCCACGCCTGCGTGAGGGTGAACCAGACGTTCCATGCGGCGAGTGCCGCGATCATCGCGAACGCCGGACCCGGACGTCTGAGGTCATCGCGGGTCGCGAACGCGAGCACCGTCATCCACACGAACGACACCCACCGGTAGACGATGACGCCGAGCCACACCCCGCGCATACCGGGCTCGAGCTCGCG
>JANMPG010000015.1:0-9036 GCA_031369745.1 Actinomycetes bacterium | reverse complement strand
TCGTCGCTCCAGTGCACGCCAACTCCCCCGCGCGAGCATAGTCCTCCCGTTGCCGAAGCGGGTTGGGCGGATCTCGCTCGGTCGACATCGGAAACAAGAGCCTCGAGTACAACTTCCCATCGACGTACAGGCTGGCGCCAGGGTCCAAAGTGGTCGTGCACAGCGGGAAGGGGACCAACTCGCGTCACGACGTGTATCGGGGGCGGAAGTCATACGCATACCCCAACTCCGGCTCCGACAGCCTGACCTTATGGCGAACAGTGAACGGCGTGGCGAGCCCTGTGGACTACATCCTCAGCATGTCCAGCACATCGGGAAGCGGCTGAGGCTGACGCATTGCAGTGCCTTCAAGACCTTGGCTGTAGTAAACCTTTGCCGTCCTCAGGTCGACTCGGCCACGGGCCAGCGACACACGTGTAAACCTCCTGATCGACGAACACCGCATCGGGTTCCCCAGGGTCGACGGGAACGCGAACGTCGCACCCGATGAGCGCCCCCGTGACTTCGCTCTGGTCGAGCCACGCGATCAGAGTTCGTCTCACACGCAGCCCATCCCCGAGGGAACGTTGCACGGTGGGAACTGCGACGGCTCACTGTGAGTCAGGGACAGCGCCAACAACAGGGCAAGGGCAAAAAGGATCACCGTTGCGAGTGCCGCTGCCCAGAACTTCTGCCCACTGGTCATCACTCAGATTATCGGCCCACGCAACCCTCGGGCTCAACGAGGGGCGAGGGAGCCGGTGACCCGAGAGCGGTTCGGTCGGGCTTGTGGCGCATTCTTGGTGCAGCGAGCGCCTCCCATTGCCCGAAACCGCAACCCTGCATCTTCACCGATACCACCTCTGACCTGGGCTTTCTCTGGTCGGGGCGGCGGGATTCGAACCCGCGACCTCGTGCTCCCAAAGCACGCACGCTAACCAGGCTGCGCTACGCCCCGAATCTCTAGAGCCTACCCGCGGTCGCCCTGGTCACCGCGTACCCTGGTCGCCCTATGAGCAGCCCCGAAAGACCCGCGCCTACCTACTTCGTCGCCGTCGCCGTCCTCGTCGCCCTGCTCTTGGCGGCCGGTGGCCTGCTGATCGCGATGGCGATGCGCCCCAGCGTCAGCCCGGCGGCCATCGAGGTGCGCACGTCCGTGGTGCCCACCGACTGCCTCGTCCAGAAACGGAACACGACCTGCTTCGACTCGCAGGCCACCAACACGGGCTCGGAGGGCGGTCAGTTCGATTGCCGCGTGGTCGCGTTCGGCGAAACCGAAGCGACCTTCGCCAGCGGCGACCCCGCGATCCAGATCACGCTGAACGGCCACCAAACCCTGACGCTCACCACGGAGGTCAAGGTCCACGGAAACGGGGCTGCCGCGCCGCCGCGTGTCCAGTGCGACGCGACGCGTCCAGCGTAAAGACCCCTTCCCCCATCGGTCGAAGGCCACCGCCCACGTGCACGAGCCACCCGTCGCCGTCGCGCTCGACGTCGACGTGCAAGAAGGACGGTCGCCGGATCTGCTCCCCCTGCGCGATGACCACCCGACCCGGAAGCCCTGCCAGGCCGTGCATCGCGAGGTACGCGCCGAGCGGGCCTGCGGCCGAGCCGGTCGCGGGGTCCTCGCCGATCGTCGGCCAGCGGTCGAACATGCGCGCGCGCACGTCGCCGTCCCCCCTGATCGTGAAGAGATACAGCGACTCCGCTGCCGCCATGTCGCACTCGCGCTTGGAGCCGCGCTCGTCGCGCGCCGCCCGGCGGAGTGCGTCGTCGTTTCGAACCTGCACCATCAGATGCGGGATCCCGGTCGAGATCGGAAGGACCGGCGTGTTGGCAAGATCCGCAGCCGTGAGGCCGGCGGCCGCGGCGACGGCCCCTCGATCGTCGACCTCACGCCCAACGACGGGCGGAAGCTGGCGCATGACGGCTCGACCACCGTCGAGGTCGACGCGCACCGGTATGTCGCCCGCCACGCAGTGCTGCACGGTCTCGGTTCCGATCAGTCCCTCGCGCGCGAGCGTGAACGCCGTGCCGAGCGTGGGATGTCCCGCGAACGGCAACTCCTCATCCGGAGTGAAGATCCTGACGTCGTAACCGGTCGAGCGTATCGCCGTGACGAACGTCGTTTCAGAAAACCCGATCTCGACGGCCAACGACTGCATCGTCGCGTCGTCGAGCCCTTCGGGCACCTCGGGCACGACACAGAGCTGATTCCCGCCGAACGGAGCCTCGGCGAACACATCGACCAACCGGAAGGGCACACGCACGGACCCAGCCTATCGACGGTTTATGCTGATGCGGTCCGCGGGTGTAACTCAATGGCAGAGTTCCAGCCTTCCAAGCTGGCTATGCGGGTTCGATTCCCGTCACCCGCTCTGCGTTGCGCGCCGAACACGGCGCTAGGCTCTGCCCACGCGCCGGTAGCTCAGCCCGGATAGAGCGAGGGACTTCTAATCCCGAGGTCGCAGGTTCAAATCCTGCCCGGCGCGCCTCAGCGGTACTTGAAGTAGTTCCAGGCGCTCGTCGCGCTCAGGTGGTCATCGTCGCCGGCGAACCCTCCGCGGACGCGGTATCGATAGCCCCTCACCGCGTCGAGGTAGATCGCCGCATCGCCGTCGCGTTCGATCAGGTAGGCGCCCTTGCCCAGGGCGCGCCACTTGCCGTTGCCGTAGTACTGCACGGTCGCGGTCCATTTCGCGCCCGGGTGCAGCGGGAGGATCTTCACGTAGAAGTACGCCGTGCAGCACGCGTACACGGTGTAGGAGCCTTGTTTCACGCCCTTGCCGATCATCTTGCTCGTCATCTTGGGGTGCACGCGGACGGTGGCCGACGGGCTGGTACTCGCAAGCTGGCTGGGCGTGCTCGCGAACGACGCGCGATAGCGCGTCTGGGCGCTCGGACCCACCCGCAGCGTGGCGGCCCCATCGTCCCCAACCACAACCGATCCGATCTCCTTCCACGTACCACCGGAAGCCTTCTGGAACCGAACGACCGACGTCGCATCGCCACCGTGCAAGGTGGCAACCAGTTTGGTGAGATCCCGATAGGTGATCGTCGCCGGCTTGGCCACGAGCTCGAGGCTGGTTGGGATCTTGGTAACGGTGAGCGGCAGTGTGCCGCTCTGCGACGAAGCATGTGTCTCATCGCCGGCGAAGGACACGACGTAGCCGTAGTCCCCCACCTTCGGCGGGGAGTCCTGGAACGCGAATGACCCGTCGCCACCGACCGTGGTCGAACCGAGATCGACCGATCCCCCATCGCCCGTTCGAGCCAGCGAGACGGTGTCGTCGCGCAGACAACCGCCGCCCGGGTTCGCGAACGTCCCCGAGATCGTGACCGTCTTACCGGCACGGATCGACGTCTTCGACGCGACCGCGCTCACCGATGTCGAGAGCAGGTCGGTGCCGGTGAGCTGTTCATACAGCCACGCTCCCCCGGATGTTCCGCCGATATCGGCGTCGACGAGGTCGGCCGCGGCGTCGCCGGTCACGTCGCCCGTGGCGGTCGCCGCGTCCGTCCCCGGTGTACTCGTGCCCGGGAACGAACAGGCCGGGCCAAGCCCCCCAGTTGCTTGCTGCAGGTAGACCCGGACCGACCCGTCCGAGGAGAACGTCGCGAGATCGGTTCGCCCGTCGCCGTTGAGGTCTGCGACTTCCTTGGCGGTCTGCGCTGCGCCGGCCAACGTGGCGAACGTGCCGAAGCCACCGCTGCCGTCGGCGAGCGCCCAGGCGAGCGCACCGGTATCGGTGATCGCCAGCACGTCGTCGTTCGTTTCGTTGTCGACGTCGGCCAGGACGACGCCGGTGACACCCGTGATCTCGGGTGGAAGCGTGACGTCGATCTGCGTGAACGAGTGGCTGACGGCCACTTGTTCGAACACAGGTATCGGGCCCGAGAGTGCACCGTCGAGCGCGAAGTCATTCAGACCGTCGTGGTTGACGTCTCCGACCGATAGCCCGCTGGCCGGTGCGTCGGCCACGATCGTGGTCGCGGGTGCGAACGTCGCGTCAGACAACTGGATCCGCCGCCGCACCTCCGTGCCCGTGACCAAATCGTTCGTGCGAGAGAACAACAGGTCGTCCCAGCCGTCGCCGTTCATGTCCGCCACTGCCAGATCGAGCACGGAGATCGGGGTGAGCTTTGCCGACGGCGCCGTCGGCAACGTCGAGCTCGCCTCGAGGAAGATGTCGATGCCCGACGCGGGCGAGCCGTTCACGATGGCCACCGCGAGATCGCCCTTGCCGTCGTGGTTCAGATCGCCAACGGCGAGACGATAGGCATCGCTGTGTGAGCTCGGCGTCACGACGAACGTCGGGCTCGTCGGCAGTGGGCTGGAAAGCGGGCCTGCGAACACGGCCACGGTGTACGCGTCGACCCCCGCATCGGCGCCGCGGGCAACGATCACGTCCGGCGTGCCGTCGCCGGTGACGTCGCCGACCGCGGTGGCTACCGACGCGGGGCCGGTGCCGCCCACCAGTGAGCCCGACACGCGGGGGTCGGGCACCGCTCCACTGGCCTGCACCGGCAGGGCTAGCAACGCAACACACAGGGCGATCACGGGGAAGCGACGCATCGTTGCCCCAGGGTAGCGGGCATAGGACCGCCCGGGAACCGACGGAGGAAGGGGGGACGTTCGGCTGGTCTCAGATCCTGGGGTAGACGTACCCGTAGCCCTCGACGCCGTGGGCCTTCGTTGTGGTCGAGTACATCCGGCGACGGGGCAAGGAACAGCGCGAGCCGCATTTACCGCATGTGTAGGCCGTTTGCCACCGCAGCGGGATCGACTGGCGGTACCCGCACTCCCCGCACGTTTCGAAGATGATCTCGGCGAAACACGACATGCACGCATACTTGACGGCGTCATCGCCCACGTGATTGGGCATCATGCAGTCGGGGCAGGTCAGATAGGCCACGGTGCAAGGCATCGGCACGAGCGGCACGACCTGAAGGAACCGACCATCTACACCGCGGACGGGTCGGGGTGGTCCAGGATCTTCTGCGTTTGGGCCTCGCGGAAGGCGATGAGGCGCCCCTGCAGATCGGCGTCGGACAGGCCAAGGATCGCAGCAGCCAGCAGGGCCGCGTTCACCGCGCCCGCCTTCCCGATCGCGAGGGTGCCGACCGGGATGCCCGCGGGCATCTGCACCGTGGAAAGGAGCGAATCCATGCCGCCGAGTGCGCTCGTTTGCATCGGCACCCCGAGCACGGGCAGGTGGGTATTGCCCGCCATGACACCGGCTAGATGCGCGGCTCCGCCAGCCCCGGCGATCAAGATGCGCAAACCCCGGTCGGGGGCGGTGCGTGCATACTCCAACGCTGCGTCGGGGGTGCGGTGGGCGCTCACGACCCGCGACTCGTTCGCGACGCCGAGTTGATCCAGGGTGTCGCACGCGTTCTTCATGACCTCCCAGTCGGACTGGGAGCCCATGATCACACCGACGAGGGGCTGAGTCATGCGCGGATTCTACGGGTCACCGGCGACATCGACTCGGTCGGCGTCGGTGTGCACCACATCGTAGGGGCGCGACCACTCCTGGATCCCGGCCTGGATCACGCCGGCCACGGGCAGCGCGAGGAACGCGAACAACAAACCGCCGATCGCTCCCCCGATCAGCGCGGCCGCGAACGCGACCGCAGGGTGCAACGACATCGTCTTGGCGGTCAGCCGCGGGCTCAACAGGTAGTTCTCGAGCTGTTGGTACACCACGATGTAGCCGAGCGCCCAGAGCCCCGCCGGTGTCGACGTGAGGAAGGCGACCAGTATCGGTGCGACTCCTCCGATGTAGGTGCCGACGATCGGGATGAACTCCGCGACGATCCCTTCGAAGATCGCGAGCGGCGCAGCGAACGGCACGTTCGTCAGTCGCAGCGTGATGTACATGCCGGTGCCGTTGATCACGGCGAGCAGCAGCCGCGAGTAGAAATAGCCGCCCGTCTGCTCGATCGCCTTTTCCCAGACGAACAGCACGCGTTCCTGTCGCTCGGGTCGTACGCGCGACAAGATCGCCCGGCGAAGCTTCGGTCCCTCCGCCACGAAGTAGAAGGTGAACAACCCGACCGTCGCCAGCTTGAAGAGCACGCCCAAGATCGTGCCCGCAAGACCGAGGACGAGGACGCCCGCGACATCTCTGGCCGCCAAGATCACGCGATCGCTGTTGGCGCGCAGCTCGTCGATCAAGTTCTGCGTCGACAGGTCGACCCCTAAGGGCTTCAGCCAACCGGCGAACCGCGTCACGAGCGCCGGCGCGTCGGCCACCAACTGGCGGAACCCCGTCACGACCGCGGGCACGATCAGGACGAGCAACAAGATGCCAGCGAGCACCAGGAAGAGCATGATCAGCCCGGTCGCGACCCCGCGACGCCAGCCCCGTTTGGCCGCCCAATCGACCGCCGGCTCCAAGGCGAACGACAGGAACAACGCCATGCCGATCGTCGTGAGGAAGTTCGCGAGCTCGCCGATCAACCAAAGAAGCGCGAAGACGGTAAGAGCCGCCGCGACCAGCACGAAGTACAGGCGCCGCGAACTCAGCTTGATCGCACTCGGGACCCAATGGGGCATCTCAGAGCGCTCGGCGCTGGGCATCACATCGCTCACCGGCCGAGGCTACCCCGCCCTGGTGACCGACTCACGCACCTCAGCAGGAACTACGAGGTGATCGCCGCTGCCATCTCTTCAAAGTTGTCCACGTAGCGCTTGGCATCCTCGTCGCTCATCACGATCGAGGTCGTCCAGCTCTCCCACTTCGAGCCGGGGCTCTTGAAGATGCCGCGGTTCAGCTGCCACAGCCAAGCCAGCTGCGGGATCCGATCGTCGATGTCCCACAGGTCGCGGTATTCGCGGATCGGGGTGCGACTCCAGTCGATCGAGCCCTTGGCGCCCAGCGTCTTCATCGACGCCGGCAGGTTGTACTGCTCGATGACCCGTTCACAACCGCGCAAGATCGCATCGATCTCGTCCAGGCGCACGTAGGCGTCCTTGGTCAAGACCTGTTCGAGGTTAGCCTTCGCGGCCGCCATCGTCAGCGGGTTGCCGTTGAACGTGCCGACCTGCTCGATGTCGCCGGCGATCACCCCCGCCATCGCGTCCTGCGTGCCGCCGATCGCGCCGCACGGAAGGCCCGCACCGAGCGCCTTGGCGAACGCGACCAGGTCAGGTTGCACCCCGAACGCCTCGATCGCACCGCCCCAGGCGACCGTGAACCCGGTCTTGACCTCGTCGAAGGCGAGCATCGCGCCGTGCGTGTGGCACACCTCTTTCAGCCCCTCGAGATAGCCGGGTTCGGGCAACACGACGCCGCAGTTGGTCATGATCGGCTCGACGATCATGCCGGCGATCTCCTCGCCGCGCTCTGCAAACACCTGTTGTGCGGCCTCGAGGTCGTTGAACGGCACGTTGACGATCGAATCGGTCGTGCCCGGGATCAAGCCCTTGGTCTGCGGTACCGAGCGCGGATGCTCGCGGGGCCCCGCGTCTTCCCGCGACGGGAACACGCTGACCATCAAGGCGTCGTGATGGCCGTGATAGGTGCCCTCGATCTTTACGACGAGATCGCGGCCGCTGGACGCGCGCATGATGCGCACCGCATCCAGCGTGGCTTCCGTCCCGGAGTTGCCGAAGCGCCAGAACGGCAAGCCCGTGCGCTCGGCCAGCTGCTCGGCGACCGGCAGCGCGTCTTCGGTGGGCTGGGCGAAGTGCGTGCCGAGGGCGACCCGCTTCTGCACCGCCTCGACGATCTTGGGGTGGGCGTGGCCCATCACCATGACGCCGTAGCCGTTGTGGTAGTCGACGTACTCGTTGCCGTCGATATCCCATACGCGCGATCCCAGACCGCGGTCGACATAGATCGGGTGGGGTGGCCACGACTGCCACGAAGACGACACGCCGCCCGGCAGGTGCGCCTTGGCCTCTTCGCGGTAGCTCAGGCTGCGCGCGTGTTTGGCGTCGAGCGCCACGACCTCGCGCTTCGTCAGTTCTTCGACCAGACCGATGTCGATCTGGGCCGCGTCGTTCACCGCCACGTCAGACCCCTTCTCCCTTTGAAGCTCAGGAGGTTACCGCGGCGGCGAATTCCTCGAAGTTGGAGATATACCGACCCGCGTCGTCCTCCGTGTGTGCCACCGACAGCGTCCAGGTCTCCTGCTTGGTCCACGGCGATTTGAACACACCGCGGTTCTGCTGCATGAGCCAGGCGAGGTAGGTGATCCGCTCGTCGATGCCGACCGCGTCTCGGTACTCGCGCACCGGCTGCGCCGAGTAGATCACCGAGCCCTTCGCTCCGTACCCCGTCACGTAGCACGGCAGGCCGTACTTCTCCGCGACGGAGGTCAGACCGTCTTGCATCACCTTGTCGATGCGGTTGAAATGCTCGTACACCTCGGGAACCAACACCTCGGTCAACGCGGCGCGGCTCGCCGCCATCGTGAGCGGGTTGCCGTTGAACGTGCCGGCCATGTCGTACTCGCCGCGGATCACCGGACCATAGAGATCCTCGGTCGCGCCGATGGCGCCACATGGAAGGCCACCGCCGATCGCCTTGGCCAAACAGACGATGTCCGGCACGACGCCGAACGCCTCGACCACGCCGCCGTAGGCCAGCGTCGCGCCGGTCTTCACTTCGTCGAAGGCGAGGTACGCGCCGTTGGCGTGGCACAGATCCTTCAGTCCCTGCAGGTAGCCGGGTTCCGGCAAGATCACGCCGCAGTTCATCATCGCCGGCTCGACGATCATGCCGGCGATCTTGTCCGGGTTCTCGTCGAACGCGCGCTTGGCCTCGCCGAGATCGTTGAACGGCACCACACGCACGAGATCGGCGAACGCCTGGGGGATCCCCATCGCCTGGTGGACCGTGACGGGGTGCTCCCGCGGCCCGATCTCGGAGCGGTCGGGGCCGACGCTGAACATGATCGAGTCGTGGTGCCCGTGATATGACCCTTCGATCTTGATGATCATGTCGCGCCCGGTGTTGGCGCGCATCAAGCGGATCGCCTCAAGCGTCGACTCCGTCCCGGAGTTCGCGAAGCGCCACAACGGAAGCTTGAAACGCTCGGCTAGGT
>JANMPG010000149.1:0-29183 GCA_031369745.1 Actinomycetes bacterium | reverse complement strand
CACTGGTCCGCGCGGACGGGACCGATCAGCACGCCATCCCGTCACAGACCCCCGGGGGATGCGAGGGCGATCCGGCGTTCACGCCCGACGGGGACCAGTTGGTCTTCGAGCGCTACGACCCGGTCGCGGATGACGACGCGATCTGGATCATGGACCTCGCCGGCGACGGGCGCCGTCGCATCGGGACCGGTCCCGGTGGCGCCGCGACACCCGAGGTATCACCCGACGGGCAGACCGTCACGTTCCTGTCGTCTACGCCGGATGGACTGACGGCGCTGTTCGCGGTGAGTATCGACGGGGGCGACGCGTGGCAGATCACGCCCACCCTGTACGGCATCACGTTCAAGCACGACTGGGCGCCCGATGGCTCCCGGCTCGTGATGAGTGACAACGCGGACAACCCCGACCGCCCGGTGAACGTCGTCACGATCCGCCCTGACGGGACCGGCCTGCGCTACCTGACGGACCTGCAGGCCCCGGATCAGCGTGCCTTCGCCGGCGGCTACTCGCCGAACGGCAAGTGGATCACATACCGGCTCGAGCACGGGGACCAGAACGCGCTCATGATCGTTCGCACCAACGGCCAGGGCGCACACGCGGTCCTGCGGTTCTCGTCGTTCAAGCCGCGGTTCATCGACTGGGGTCCCGCCGCGGGATGACGGCTTTGAATGCGGGAAGGGTCCCCCGGACCTGCAGCCGCTTGATCCTGCCCGCCAAAACACGCCCGATGCGGGCAGAGGGAGGAACCATGAAACGTGCTACTCGTGAGCGTCGCACACCTCGGCGCAGGCTCTCGATCCTTTCGACGTTCGGCCTGGTGGCCGCACTCGCGCTTGCCACGATCGCGACCGCGGCTTATGCAGCGACACCCCAGGTCGTGCTTGACGACCCTGCGGTGAACGAGACCGCCCCGTCAGCGTCGGACGGCTACCTCGTGTGGAGCGCGAACAGCGAGGCGAGACCCGACCGGTACCACAGCTACGTGATGGCCGGTGCAGGCTCGCCGGTCCGCATCGATCCGGCCGGTACGCAAAGTCGGGGCGCAGCCATCGACGGCACTACGATCGTTTACGAGGCATCGACCTCCGAAGGCCAAGACCTCGGGTTCTTCGACGCCGTCACCGAGGTGCGTTCCGCTCCGCCGGCCGGTGTCAACACACCAAACGACGAGTACCGGCCGACGCTTTCGGGCGACTGGCTGTTGTTCACGCGGGACAACGTGAACCGGGTGTTGGAGCGCAACGCGTGGCGGAAGATCGTACTGTTCAACGTCTCTACCTCTGCGAGCATCGTGCTCCAGAAGCTGCCGTACCGCTCGACCTACCTCGTGAGCGACCAGGTGAACGGCGACTGGGCCACGTTCGAATCGTGTGACTCTCGGCGCTTCGTGTTCAGCAACTGTCAGGTCTTCCGCTACCGGATCTCGACAGACCACCTCGTGCAGATCGAGAACCCCGGCGTGCCCCAGCAGCAGTACGCGGGCGCCGTATCCGGGGACGGCACGGTCTATCTCGTGCGCACTCGCAACCGCGATCACTGGGAGTGCGGGGATCACGCGAGGCTCATCCGGTACCCGGTGGGCGGTCCGGGAGTGGTCATCGCGACACTCCCCGACGGCAAGGATTCCTTCGACACGTTCGCCTTCGACGAGACGGACGGGTCAACGACCATGTACTTCGACCGGTTCACGTGCAGCAACGGACGCGACGGCATCTATCGCGTCCCAAACGCGGATACGGCAGGCTGAGAGATCCGACGGTTCGATGCCGGAAGATCTGGTGATGCGGACGGCACCGGCCTGACCCAGGTGACGCGAGGAGGCGAAGAATGGCCTGAGTGGGGAACGCACCCGCTGGCCCCCAGGCCCCGATCAGAGGCGAGATTCCTTCGGTCGGCGCAGATGGGGCCGGTCTTCGGACCGGTCCTTCTGCTGTCCCTTGCGTTCGACCGTGGACCTCGCAGCCGTCGACGCCGGCCAGCGTCTCGGCGCATGTACGACCGCCAGGGCGGTTGGTCGAAGCTCCGGGGGAGAGACTCGAACTCTCAACCTACGGATTAACAGTCCGCCGCTCTGCCAATTGAGCTACCCCGGATCGAAGCGAGTCGCAGTTTACAACGGTCGCGAGCGGCTCCCGCCGCATCACGATAGGCTGGCCGCTCCATCGGCACGGAAGGACCTCTGCATGAAGCTGCGCTCGTTGTTCGTCTTCGGCGCCGGCGTCGCCGTCGGCGTCACGGTAATGCGCAAACTCACCGAGGACGACGATGAGATCGCGCAGGGTCCGCAGCACGCGGCCACGGGTGCGCCAGCGCTGCGGTTGCTCTCCGCGCAGACACAGCGGATCTCCGATCGAGCAACCGTGCTGAGTCTGGACGCCCTCCGAAAGGCGCGTGCGTCGATCCGCGACCGGCTGCGCGAGTCGAGTTACGACGACGCGGCCTGGAGCTGACTCACCAGCTGTAGTTCCAGCCTGGGACCGTGACGTCGTTCGCCGCGTAGCAGTCCCCGTACGTCGCCCCATCGAGACGGCCGTAGCGCGTGTCGTTCGGCGGATCGTCGCGCAGGAAGAAGCACGTGCCCGACTTCGAGAATGAGGCAAGCACGAGGATCCCTCCGGCGTTGTCCCGACTGACGATCGTGGGGTCCGCACTCGTCGAAGTCTCGTCGACCCAGTTCAGCCCGGGGTCGACCGACTGCAGGTTCGGCAGAGTCGCCGCCGTGTAGTCCTCGTCGGTAGAAAAGACTACTCTTCCCACGGTCAGGGCCTGGCGGATCGAGGACTGCGCGGCGCGATCTTGCGCGCGGTTGCGGGCACCGAGGAACGTCGGAAGGGCGATCGCAACCAAGATCCCGATGATCAGGACGACGACCATCAACTCGATCAGGGTGAATCCATCTTCCTCGTAGGATCGTTCCCGCATGCTCGCTCCGTCCGCGGTGCCGTGGGAGGTGCTTCGGCGCACCGAGGACCGAGCTTGACACGGGATGACTAGTTCGAAAGGAACCTGCCGGCTTTCCCCGGATGTCGGGGGCGGCTCATCCCTTATTCGAGGTAGTCGCGGAGTTTCTGGGAGCGGCTCGGGTGGCGCAGCTTCGACAGGGTCTTGGATTCGATCTGTCGGATGCGCTCGCGGGTCACGCCGAACTCCTTGCCGACTTCTTCCAGGGTGCGCGGATGCCCGTCGACCAGACCGAACCGCAGCTGGATCACTTTCTTCTCGCGCTCGGACAAGGTGTGTAAGACGCCCTCCAACTGCTCCTGCAGCAGGATGAAGCTGGCGGCGTCGACAGGAACGACGGCGTCGGCGTCTTCGATGAAGTCGCCGAGTTGGGAGTCCTCCTCCTCGCCGATGGGCGTGTGCAAGCTCACCGGCTCTTGGGAAACCTTCTGGATCTCGCGCACCTTCTCCGCGCTGATGCCCATGACCTTGCCGATCTCATCCGGCGTCGGCTCGCGGCCGAGGTCCTGCAACAGCTGGCGCTGCACGCGCACGAGTTTGTTGATCGTCTCGACCATGTGCACCGGGATGCGGATCGTGCGCGCTTGGTCGGCGATCGCGCGCGTGATCGCCTGACGGATCCACCATGTCGCATACGTCGAGAACTTGAAGCCCTTGTCGTAGTCAAACTTCTCGACCGCGCGGATCAACCCGAGGTTGCCCTCTTGGATCAGGTCGAGGAACAACATGCCGCGCCCCACGTAACGCTTGGCGATCGACACGACGAGGCGAAGGTTCGCCTCGATCAGCTTCTTCTTGGCCAGCTGGCCGTCTCGCTCAACGCGCCTGCAGAACTCCTCGAGCTCGACCTCGGTCTTGGGCCGGTAGCTCTTCGCGATCTTGTCGCGACCGATGCCCTCGACCTTGCCGAACGCGTTCAGCTGATGGTCGCGGACCTGCCAGACCTTCTCGACCATGAACTTCAGCGGCTTGGGTTCGGGCTTGCCGTCTTCGGCGACTTGGCGTTGCAGCGCAGTGGACAGCTCCCCCGCTTGGATCCGGCGGGCCAGATCGACCTCCTGCGCCGCGTTGAGCAGCGGCACCTTGCCGATCTCCTTGAGGTACATGCGCACCGGATCGTTGGTCGGTGCGCGCAACAGGTCGACTTCGATGCGGACCTGCGTGGCGGCGTCGGTGTCGTCGCCGGGCACCTCGATGACCTCGACGGCCTCGGCGGTCAGATGCTCCTGGATCGCGGTGAGGAACTCCTCGACCTGCTCCTGCGTGAAGTCGTCGACCGGAACGGCCTCGAGCAGATCTTCGGACGTGACGAAGCCGCGCTCGCGGCCCTTGGCGACCAGCTGCTCCTTGACCTCGTCGAGGGTCAGCGGCTCTTGTTCACGGGCGGGAACGCTCACGAGTAGTCCTGGGGGGTCTGCGTCACGGCAGCCACAGTGTACGGAAGCAACATCAGGGTGACCCTTCCTTCAATCGCCGCAGTTCGCCGTCGACATCGACCAATCGGCGGAACAGTTCGTCATAGTCCTGGTCGACGGTCGGGTTGAGCTTCTGGAGTCGCCCCCGCATCTCGTCGCTGCGGGTCTTCAGGACGAATCCGCGGAGTCGCGCAACCACGGCCGATGCGTACTCCGGCGTCGGGTCGCCCTCGAGCGGCTCCACCGTCAGCGACGCGATCTGCGCGGCCAGATCGGGGTCGGGGCCACCTACGAGCACCGCGATGTTCCAGTTCTCGGCCTGCAGAGCAGAGAACAAGCGGCGCTGGCGAGCCGAGGAGAAGTCGTCTTCGTGCACGGTCGAGGCGAGCTCGGCTTCGATGTCGCCCCGCGCGATGAGCCGAAGCAGCTCTCGCTCGACGCGGTCGCGAGCCGTGCCCCGCTTCATCGTCGCGGCCACCTCGGTCGGCTTGCCGCCCAGGTGCCTGTTCAGCGACTGCACGACGCTCGCATGCGACACGCCGGCCAGATCGGCAAGCAGACCTGCATACTCCGAGCGCCGGACGGGGTCCCTGAGCCCCTCGAGGATCGGGAGGGCGGCGGACACGGCGGCAGATTGACCTTCGATCGTGGACAGATCTTGGCGCTCCACGGTGCGCCGGATCATGTACTCGACCAGCGGGCGCGCCGAGGCGGCGGCTGCGCGAACCGCGTCGGCGCCGTGCTTGGCGACGAAGTCTGCCGGGTCGAGACCGTCGGGCATGATCAGCACAACGGTGGTCACCGGGAACTTCTCCTGGAAGCCGAACGCGCGCTCGGCTGCACGTGCCCCCGCCTCGTCGGAGTCGAACGACAAGATCGCCCGGTCGGCGAATCGGGAGAGTTGCTCGAAATGCTTCTCCCCGAGTGCCGTGCCGCATGTGGCCACGACATTGGTGATGCCGACCTGTGCGAGCCCGATGACGTCGGTGTAGCCCTCGACGACGAAGACCTCGCCCGCCTTGGCGACGGCCTGACGCGCGCGGTGCATGTTGTACAGGACCTCGTGCTTGCGGTAGATCGGCGTCTCGGCCGTATTGAGGTACTTGGCCTGCTCGCCGGCGCGCGCATCGGACGGCAGGATGCGCGCGCCGAACCCGATCGCCCGGCCCTGCAGATCGTTGATGGGAAACGTGATGCGTCCGCGGAAGCGATCGCGAACGGTGCCGTCGTCGCTCCGCGTCGCCAATCCGGCTTCGAGCAGGACCTCCGGCGAGAGGTCGCGCGAGCCGCCGAGGCGCCGCAGGAGGAAATCGGGGTAGCCCGGCGCGTAGCCGATCTGGAATTCCTCGATCGCCTCGGCGGTGAGGCCACGCTCGGCCACGTAGGCGCGGGCGTCGGTGGCCTCTCGGCCGTCGCGAAGCAGATCGACGAACAGGGTCGCCGCCTGCTCGTTGGCCCGGTACAGGGACTTGCGCCGCTCGGCGGCTTTGCGCTCGGCGGCAGAGTCGCCCTCGTAGCGAAGGTTCATGCCGGCTGCGCCGGCCAATCGCTCGATCGCCTCGACGTAGCTCAGGTGCTCGAGCTCGCGCAGGAAGGTGATCGCGTCGCCGCCCTTGCCGCACCCGAAGCAGTAGAAGACCTGTTTGGAGGGCGACACGCTGAACGATCCGGTCTTTTCCTGGTGGAACGGACACAACCCAGTCAAGGAGTCATGCCCCGACTTCTTCAAGGTGAGGTATTGGCCGATGAGCTTGGCGATATCGGTGCGCTCTTTGACGGCTTCGATGTCTTCTTGGCGGATGCGCGCCACGTGTGTCCCCCGGCTAGAGGAGCCAACCCTGGGGAAGGAAGAGCTGCTCGTAGGTCCGCAATGCGTATCGGTCGGTCATACCGGCGATGAAGTCCGCTACGCGGGCGGGCAGATCGCCGGGAGCTTGATGGTACTCGGGCGGCAGCTGGTCGGGATGTTCCAGGAAATGGGAGAAGAGCTCGCGCAGCAGGCGCACGGCGCGATCGTGATCGTCGTTGGCCGCGGTGCGCAGGTAGACCTCGGCGAACAAGAAGTCGCGAAGCTGATCGAGTGCTTGGAACACCGGTGGGGACAGCAGGACCTCGCCGCGGCCCTGGCTGGTCGACACCAGGTCGTTCACCAACGTGTTGATCCGTTGCGAGTGGGTGCGGCCGAGGACCTGCAACGGCCCCGGGGGCAGCTCTGCGGCGTCGAGCACCCCCGCACGCATCGCGTCGTCGACGTCGTGGTTCACGTATGCGATCCGATCGGCGAACCGCACGACCTTGGCCTCCAAGGTTGCTGGCGGCGGCATCGACCATGGGTGATGCAGGATGCCGTCGCGCACCTCCCACGTGAGGTTGAGCCCCTCGCCGTCGTTCTCGAGGTGATCGACCACGCGTAGCGACTGCTCCGAGTGCCGGAAGGGGTGGCCGAGCAGCGGCGTGAGCGCCTGCTCACCGAGGTGACCGAACGGCGTATGCCCCAGATCGTGTCCCAGCGCGATGGCTTCGGTCAGATCTTCGTTGAGCGCCAACGCGCGCGCGGCCGTGCGGGCGATCTGGCTCACGTCCAGCGTGTGCGTGAGCCGGACGCGGAAGTGATCGCCCTCGGGAGCGAGGAACACCTGGGTCTTGTGCTTCAAACGCCGGAAGGCCTTCGCGTGCATGATGCGATCGCGATCGCGCTGGAAGCAGGTGCGCAGCTCGTCGGGAGCCTCGGGGCGCTCACGGCCCTTGGACGCGTCGGCGAACACGGCGAACGGCGACAGCGTGTCGCGCTCGATCTGCTCGCTGCGAAGTCTCGGGGCCTGCACGCTGTCATCGTACCGGCGACCGCCGACGTACCTGGCGACTGTGGCGCGGGGAGGGTTAGGCGCCGAACAACCGGTAGTACAGGTAGGCGAAGGTCTCCCGCAGGTAGCCGCGGGCCCGTGACTCCTCGGAGTTGGCCGCCGAGGTCCACGTCGCCGAGGCATAGCCCGTCAGCCCCAGATCGGCGGCCATCGCCGTGATCCGCGCGTTGTGCCAAGGGTCGGAGACCAGGAATGCCGAATGCAGGCCCCGATCCTGCATCGCGTTGGCGGCCGCCTGGAGGCTCTGAAACGTCGTGTGCCCGATCTCGAGCGCGACGACGCGATCGGGTGGCACGCCCCGTTCGATCAGGTAGCTACGCCCAGCCTCGGCCTCGGTATGCCGGTCGCCAGCCTGTTTCGATCCGACCGTCATGACGACGTCGGCCCGGCCCTGCTGCCACAGCAACGCGGCATGATCCAACCGCCCTTGGAACAACGGCGACGGGGTTCCGTCGTATTGGGCAGCGCCCAGCACGACGATCGCATCGGCGTGGTCGATGTCGGCCGCACCGTCATGGTGCGCCGCCCGCCACACCGTGACACCGGCGCCGGCGACCAACGCGAACGCGACGAGCAGCACGATCGCGATCGCGGTCCAGACCGGGTGCCTGCGGAGCCGGCGCACGCTCTCATGCTACGCGGGCGGGTGGCGGCCAAGCGCCGCCGACCCGCCCGCAAGCGTCAATCCGTGCACACGACGGTCACGGCACCGATGAACACCGGTGGGCGATCGAGCTGATCGACCAACGTGTCCACATCCCCGCGCTCGTCGCGCTGGATCGCAAGGACGTAGCCGTCGCCGGCGACGTCACCGGGGATCCCCTCTACGCACGCCACCGGCGAGACGACCACATAGCCCTCCAATGCATCACCCAACGCGGCGAGGACGGCATCGCGTCGAACGGCAAGCGCGCCGGGCTTCGCGGCAGTGTCGAGCACCGCTATCCAGGCTCGTTGCGCGCCGGGTGTCGCAGACGCTGCGCCGCTCGTCGCGTTGGATGCCAACCCCGTCGTCGTGGTCGACGCGCACGCACACAACAGCGCCAAGGCCAACGACGATGTGCCAGCGATCCGAGCCCTCATCGTCGTCCAGCTCATGGCACGACGATCCACGAGTGCCGAGCGAACTGGGGCAGCATGGCTCGCAACGCGGCGAGTTCCGCTGAGCCGTCGGTGTTGCCGGGCAGGCGCACGATCACGGCCCAGTGCTGGGGACGCACGATGTTGGAACCACCACCTCCGTGGACGACATCGACCGGCACCGAGCCCTCGTACGCGCGAGCGACCTGACGCGCGATGACCCCCGCGGCGACGTCCGACGTGAAGTCACCGACGAGCAGGGCAGTTTCGACGGGGTCGGCAGGCTCGCCGGTTGCCGGCGCGGACGTTGCTCGGGGGCGTTGCTCGTGCCCGGTGCGATCCGGGTCGACGGCGTCCATCGGATCGACCGCGACCGCACCACAACCCACGGTCATCTCGCCGCTGGGTGTGTCCCTCGTGATCAGCCACATCGCCGCGGCGCGGTCGGGAACGTTCCACAGGCGTTCGCCTGTCGGCGCGTAGCCGGCGAGGTACCGCTCGCCGTCCAGTGGCTCCACGAGATGAGCGTGGTCTCCGTGGAGCTGCCACAAGGCGAAATGCGGCAGGCCGAGCTGCGAGCCCCGCCCGCTGACCACGACGAACTCGATCGAGCCGTCGGGCGCGACCATGGGCGTCCGAACGGCCGTCCACCGGTCTGTCCCGGCAGGGAAGGTCGTCAACCGGGTCCACGAGCCGCGTTGTGGCACATATCGCCACAGGTCGTCGGACCACGCATCCTCGGGGACCGCGCGGGTAGGTGCCGCCGACACCACGGCGACGATCGTGTCCGAGTCGAACAACGGGGCTTCCATCGCGCCACCGGGAACGGGCCCGGCAACCGAGCGCACGACACCCGCAGCCGACCGTAGGACCAACCGGTCATCGAGCCCCCACACAAGCGCCCCGGTGGGCGACCACGCGGGGTGCGAAGCCTCGCCACCCTGCGGCAGGACCGTCGTGGTGCCGCCGCTGGCGATCACGAGGTCGTCGGCACCGACCCGATCGCGCACGTACGCGACACCGGCATCGGAGCTGGCGACGTGGCGAAGCATCGACCCGGGCGCCCCCCCGGCGAGCGTCGGCACCGTCGAGGAGTCGGCGAGCACCCGACCGTCCGCGATCGCGACGACGCCGCGCGCGGCATCGGCCGCGTTCGGATCCGCCGGACACCCGCGGTCGGCGAGCGCCGGCGGGATCGCCCGGCCGGCGAAGATGCCGGCCGCAGCGGCCAGCGCCACCGCCCCGATCAACAAAGATTTCATCCGCATCGAAGCCCTCCCGTTCAATAGCCCAGCGCGTATTGGAAGTGCATGGGGTCGGGCCGCGAGTCCCAGTTGAGGCCCCAGAAGAACTTGTGACCGGGGTAGGCGCCACGCCAGATGTCGGGCAGGTACGTGCCGTAGTTCTTGCCGTCGGACCCCGTGCCGTTCCAGTAGTCCTGCCCCATCGGGTTCGTCGCGGTGTTGGTGTCGATCGCCGCCCCCCACGCATGCAGCGACCAACTGGTCGTGCCGGCGATGTAGCGGCAGTTGTAGCCGCCGACGAGATACCGCACAGCGCTATTTCGATGGTCGGCTTCCACGTGATTACGGATGTTGCCGCCGACGTTCTTCGCGATGTACGCGTGGTAGTACACGTAGCCTGCCCCGCTGCTGTTCTGACTCGGCCAGTACGAGCGACCCGCGCTGGCGTCATCGCCGCACACGGGCCCGAACGTGGATTGGATCTCGGCGATGCCATCGGGGCGCGCCCCGATCACCGACACGGAATGATCGTGCACCCACCCGTCCATGTGATGCGCCCACGCCGCGCCACCGGCATGGGCGAGCCAAAACGTGGCGAGCACGACGACAAGCACGAGCGCGCGACGGCTGCTGAGGATGCGACTCAGATCGCACCACCTCCTCAAAGACCGGGGGGAGGTGGGAGGACGACGAAGACTAGGGGAAGCCGACCGCCGTAAACGTGACCGATCTCACACTTCGGGGGTTCTCGAGAGGTGACGTTGGAGGTAGTCGAGCGATTCCTTCGCACCCTCGATGCTCGCGAACGCGAAGGAGGCGAACCCTGCAGGCCAGTCGACCGCTACGCGTGCGACAACCTCGAGCGCCCCCGGAGCATCGAGCGACTTCATCTGCCAGGGGGCGTCGAACTCGGCGTTGACGACGGTGCCGCGCCACTCCTCCACTTCAAAGGTCAACCCCGTGCGAGGCGCTCGACCCAATTCGGCCCCCGGCTCGGCCGACGCGTCGGCGTCGAGGAATACGACGCTCGAGGGTATGACCGCAGCGTTGCACAGCGAGCCAACCTGACTTGGCCCGAGCCCCTCGACGTAGAAACCGAAAGCGACGTGCCCGGTAGCACCGATCTGCTCGAGGTGACGGCCGCGCCCGGCCTCTTCGAGATCGCGTCGGTTCGCCTCGAACGTCATCGCCGCGACCGCGGCGTTCATCCGGGCGCGCGTACGTTCGCCGATCGCGCCACCCCCGCCGAAGAGCATCACTTGGAGGCGGACTGCATCTCGCCGACCGCGGCCTGACCGGCCGCCAAGCGGGCGGTCTCGACACGGAACGGAGAACAACTCACGTAGTCCAACCCGAGCTCGTGACAGAACACGACGCTCGCCGGGTCCCCCCCGTGCTCGCCGCAGATGCCGAGGTGAAGCGCGTCGTTGCCGCCGCGGCCCTCTTCGCACGCGATCTGCATCAGGCGACCGACGCCGGCACGATCCACCGTGACGAACGGGTTGGCCGGCACGAGCTTTCGCTCCTCATACAGGCCGACGAACTTGCCGATGTCGTCGCGGCTGAACCCGAACGCCGTCTGCGTGAGGTCGTTCGTGCCGAACGAGAAGAAGTCGGCGCTTCGTGCGATCTCACCCGCGGTCACCGCCGCTCGCGGCAGCTCGATCATCGTGCCCCATTCCAGGTGCGACAAGGTCACGCCCGCGGCATCCAACACGGCGGTCGCGACCGGCTCGAGCTCGGCGCGCATCTGCTGTAACTCGCCAACCGTTGCCACCAACGGGATCATGATCTCCACCTTCGGGTCGCCGCCCGCCGCGCGAACCTCGCACGCGGCCTCGACGATCGCGCGCACCTGCATCGCGTACAGCCCCGGCTTCAAGATGCCCAGGCGCACACCGCGCAGCCCCAACATCGGGTTCGTCTCATGCAGCTGACGCACCTTGGACAGGACGGCTTCCTGCGACGCGACATCCTCGCCGCGCTCGCGGCCGAGCGCGACCTCGACCGACAGCTCGGTCAAGTCCGGCAGGAACTCGTGCAACGGCGGGTCGAGCAAACGCACCGTGACCGGCAGGCCATCCATCGCGCGGAAGATCCCAACGAAATCGCCTCGCTGCAGCGGCAAGAGCGCGTCGTACGCGGACTGCTCTTCCTGCGGCGTCTCGGCGAAGATCATCTGCTGCACGGCGTGGACCCGCTCGGACCCCAGGAACATGTGCTCGGTGCGGCACAGGCCGATCCCCTCGTCGCCGCGCGCGCGAGCGTTGGTCGACTGCTCGGGCGTGTCGGCGTTGGCGCGCACGCGCATGCGCCGGCGGGCGTCGGCGGCCTGCATCAAGCGCTCGAAGGCGCGCCAGATCGGCTCCCGGCGAGCATCGGCATCGCCCTGGCGAGCCTTCTCCAGCACCGAGTCGGCCAGCGGCAACTCACCGACGTAGACGTTGCCGGTGAAGCCATCGATCGTGATCGTGTCGCCCTCGCGAACGACGGTGCCGTTGGCGGTGAACGCGCGGGCCTCGACGTCCAATCGGATCTGATCTGCGCCACACACAGCCGGGATCCCCTCGCCGCGCGCGACGACCGCCGCGTGCGAGTTCGTGCCACCCGCGCTCGTCAAGATTCCCTGCGAGGCGATCATGCCGTGGTAGTCGTCGGGCGTGGTCTCGCGCCGCACGAGGATCACCTTGGCGCCGTCTTGCTTCGCCCAGCGCTCGGCTTCATCGGCGCTGAACACGACCGCTCCTGTGGCGGCCCCCGGCGAGGCGTTGAGCCCCCTGGCGATCGCGATGGCACCGTTTGCCTCGACGCGGCGCTTGAACAGCTCCTCGAGGCGGTTCGCGTCGACGCGAAGCAACGCGGCGTTCTCATCGATCAAGCCTTCGTCGAGCATCTCGGCCGCCATCACCCACTCGCCGAACGCGGTGCGCTTGCCCACGCGGGTCTGCAAGATCCACAGCCGACCCTTCTCGATCGTGAATTCGATGTCGCACATGTCGTGGTAGTGCCCCTCGAGCGTGTCCATCACCGAGCGCAGCCCCACGTAGGACGCCGGGTCCAGCTCTTCGAGCTTCACCAGCGGCAGGGTGTTGCGGATGCCCGCGACCACGTCTTCGCCCTGGGCGTTCGCGAGGTAATCCCCGTAGGGCACCTTCTCGCCGGTCGAGGGGTCGCGCGTGAAGGCGACACCGGTGCCACAGTCATCGCCCCGGTTGCCGAACACCATCGACTGCACGTTGACCGCAGTGCCGAGGTCGTCGCTGATCTTGTTCTGCCGGCGGTAGTCGATCGCGCGCTTGCCGTTCCAGCTGCTGAACACCGCGTCGATCGCCAGACGTAACTGATCCTTGGGGTCCTGCGGGAAGTCCTCGCCCGTATGTTCGCGATAGATCGACTTGAATCGGTCGATCAGCGTCGCCAGGTCTTCGGCGGTGAGGTCCGTGTCCTGAGCACCGTCGAACTTCGCGGTCTTGGCTTCATCCATGGCGTGTTCGAAAGCGTCGCCGGGCACGTCCATCACGATCTTGCCGAACATCTGGATGAAGCGCCGGTAGGCGTCTCGGGCGAAACGACTGTCGTTGCCCGTTTGCTTCGCGAGCCCCTCGACCGACGTGTCGTTGAGACCGAGGTTGAGCACCGTGTCCATCATGCCGGGCATCGAGAACTTCGCGCCGCTGCGGACGCTCACGAGCAGCGGATCGTCGGCGTCGCCGAGCGACTTGCCCATCGCCGCTTGCAGGGTGATCAGGTGCTCGCCGGCTTCTTGCAGCATCTCGGGCGGCGCACCGCCTTCGCGCAGGAACGTCAGGCACGCCTCGGTCGTGATCGTGAACCCCGGCGGCACCGGGATGCCCATGTTGGTCATCTCGGCGAGGTTTGCCCCCTTGCCGCCCAGCAGATCCTTCATATCTCTGTTGCCTTCGGAGAAGTCATAGACGTACTTGGTCACTGCATGCCTCCGGCAAGGTCGGTGGAGCGCGGAGCCGCCAGTCTACGGCGGACCGATCAGTTGTTCGCGATCTGCTCGAGGAACGACCCGGCGATATCGGGACGGATCCCCTCGGGAACCGCCATGTAGTGACCGTCCGCGACGCCCCGAACCGCGTTCCACGCATCCACGAGCGTCTGCGACGTGGCCGCGAATCGGGTCGAGAGCCCCGCAAGCACGATCACGGCGGAGTTCGCCTCGCGGGCTTGGTCGACCGCCTGTCGAACCAGTTCCGCGTAGACGGCCGGATCCGCCTCCAGCCACTGCGCCTGGATCTCGACCACGTCGGAGACGCGGGCGGCCGCACCGACGATCCCGCATCGAAGGAACGCATCCGGCACGGATTCCTCTGCTCTTCGTACACAAGTGCCACCGGGCACGTCGACCAGATTGGGGTGTGGTGTCGTGATCACCTGATACCCGGCGCGCCGGGCGGCGGCTGCAAACGCTTCCATCGCTGCGACCGGCGCCGCCTGCTCAGCCGGCGGCGTGTGCTTCCACGCTTCCGGGTCATACATCACCGCACGCACGCGCTCGGGGATCGCGCCGGAAGCGAGGTCCGCCTCGAACTGCGCCTCGCTCGCCCACGCCTGGGCAGGCACAGCGCCTCGCCACCCACCCAGCGCGAACGAGGTCGAGTGGTCGAAGAACCGTGAGGCGACGTCCTCGTTCTGCTCTGCGATCAGGCGGATCGTGCCGAGGGTCGCGATCCACGTCTGATCGTCCGGTGGCCCGGGGTGTCCGTGAACGGTGAAGGGCAGGGTCACCGCCCCGACGACGAGCGCGAGCGCGAGCGGGGCGGCCCAACGGACCCAGCGTCGCGGCCTCACGGCCGAACAGCGGCCAGCGAGGCGTCGAGCACCGACCGCGAGGTTGCGAACACCGCCGTCACCTCGGTTCCGCTTCGTGTCGTCATTGCGGCAGGGGCGGAACCCGCCGCCACCCACTGCTGCAGCGCTTGGTCGAACCCGTTCGCGTCATCGGCGCTGTCCCAGGCCGTGCGCAGCACGACGACCACGTCGGTGCCGTCGGTGAAGGCCCGGTAGACCCCGCCGTCCCAGCCCGCCGCAGCCGCGTCGGCAAGCCCCGCATCCAACCGCAGCGCGAGCATGGCGCGGAGCCACTCCTCCCCGATCGTCATCGCATCCAGATCGCCCCAGTCGGATCCGAGCGCGCCGGTCACGTCGGGGATGTCGACGGGCGTGGGCCGATCGCTCGGAAATCTATCGGGGTGGATGACCTGCTCTGTCGACACGGGAAAGCGCCGGAAGGCGCGGTCGACCGTCGGTGAGCCACCGCGCGCAGCGAGCGTGCCGACGAATGACATACCCGCCGAATACGGCCACAAGGTGATGTCGTACAGGAAGGGCGGGACTCCGTCTGGTGGCGAGCCACCCGACGCTGCCTGCGCGATCGCATCGATCAGGTCGGACAAACCGACATCGGGGTTCTGCGCCACCGACGAGGCCGAGTAGTACTGGGCGCTGCCTTCGATCAAGCCGAGCGCAGCGGCCGATCGTTCGTCCTCACATGCGTTGACGAGCGCGTCCAGGCGTTTGAGGTCGAAGGTTTGGTCATCGAGCGCGTGCGTGAGTTCGTGCGCCAGCGTGAGCCGTTCGGCAAAGCCGAGGTCACCGGAACCCAGATACACCAGCTCGCCGGTTTCCGGATCGTAGAAGCCGACGACCTGGCCGGTCAGGAAGGCGCGATAGGCCTCGTGCAGGTCGGCATCGGATGGGATCACGCCGATCGTGCGCCACGCGAACGTGCGGCGGTCATACAACTCCTTGGGGTAGTAGGCCTGGAAGCTCTCCTGCAGCCGCCGATCCATCTCCTGGTCCGTGATGGCCTCGGCCTGCGGAGGCGTGGTGAAGGTGTGCCCCCGCGCGATCTCCACCTCGTGGGCGATCTGCTCCAGCTCGGGTGAGAGGTCGCCGGACGCAGGTGTGCCCGTCGGCGTCGACAGCGGCTCGCACAGGTTCGCGATCGCTTGCTGTGCGGTTGTCGCAGCCCCCGGATCCACCGACGGGATATGCAGGTCGCCCGGTGGTGATGGCGAGGTCGTCGACGATGGGGAGGACACGTCGGACGTTGTCGTGTCACTGACCGCCGTGCACGCCGACGCGGTCAACACCAAGACGAGCAGGACCTCGGCGCCTCGCGGTCGCATCAGGCGTCGGCGTCCCGCGTGTGACGCGCCAGGGCAACGAGCGCGCACGCGACCGCCGCGATCGACAGCGCGAGCGAGACATACAACAGCGTGAGCGACGACAGGAACGACAGCGCGGCGACCCCGATCGCGACGCCGGAAACCGCGAGCAAGCCGAACGCCGCGAAGAACCAGCTGAAGCCCGCGCGCGATCCGCTCACAGCCGCTCCCCCAGGTAGTCGACCAACTCGGCGATCGCGATGCGTTCTTGCGCCATGGAGTCGCGCTCACGCACGGTCACGGCCTGGTCGTCCAGCGTGTCGAAGTCAAGCGTCACGCAGTACGGAGTGCCGATCTCGTCTTGCCGACGGTAACGACGCCCGATCGCCCCGGCGTCGTCGTACTGACTCATCCAGTGCCCGCGCACCAGCTCGTGCAGCCGCTTGGCCTCCGGAGCCAGGCGATCGTTGCGCGACAGCGGCAGCACCGCAACTTTCACCGGCGCAAGATCCTTGTGCAGCCGTAGCACCGTTCGCTTCTCAATCGTGCCTTTGGCCGTCGGGGCCTCGTCGACGGTGTACGCGTCGATCAGAAACGCCAGCAGCGCGCGATCCACGCCGAGCGCCGGCTCGATGACATACGGGTGATAGCGCTTCTCCTTCTCCTGGTCGAAGTAGGAGAGGTCCTCGCCGCTCGCAGCCTCGTGCGCCTTCAGATCGAAATCCGTGCGGTTGGCAACGCCCTCCAGCTCGCCCCAGTCGGTCCACGGGAAGGCGTACTCGATGTCGACGGTCCGCTTGGCGTAGTGGCTGAGCTCGTCGGCCTCGTGCTCCCGCAGCCGGAGATGCTCGGGCTTCATGCCAAGGTTCAAGAACCACTGGTGGCGCAGCCGGATCCACTCCTCATGCCACTGGTCGTCGGTTCCCGGCTCGACGAAGAACTCGAGCTCCATCACCTCGAACTCACGCATCCGGAACACGAAGTTGCCGGGCGTGATCTCGTTGCGGAAGGACTTGCCGATCTGCGCGATACCGAACGGCACCTTCTTGCGTGACGATGCCTGGATCTGTGCGAAGTCGACGAACATCGCCTGGGCGGTCTCGGGGCGCAGGTACACCGCGTTGTCCTCGTCGGGGATCGGCCCCATATGCGTCTTGAACATCAGGTTGAAGTTGCGCGGGTCGGTGAAACCCTTACTCCCACAGTTGGGGCACACACGCGGCTCCGGCAGGTGGTCCTCGCGGAAGCGCTGGTGGCAGCTGAGGCACTCAACGAGCGGATCCGCGAACACTTCGAGGTGCCCGCTGGCCTCCCAGACCTTCGGAGACATGAGGACCGCGGCGTCCAGCCCGACGACGTCGTTGCGAAGCTGCACCATCGAGCGCCACCACGCCTTCTTGACGTTGTTCTTGAGCTCGACCCCCACGGGACCGTAATCCCACGACGAACGCAAACCCCCGTAGATCTCCGACGATTGGAAGGCGATGCCGCGTCGCTTCGCGAGCGAGACGATCTCATCCATGAGCTCGGCCATGGGTCGGTGGCTCCCTTCGGTTCCCGGCCGCCGGATGCGGCCGCTGGCGTGGGTGCCATCGTACGGGGTCATGTCTCGGCCGCCGCGCACCCGGCTGCCTTGCAACGGAACCTCCATCAAGATGCGTCAACCCCTTCAGGATCCGTCCGACCTACCGACCTGGCGCACATGAGCCAGTCGTTGCACCTGTCGGGCAGCCTGGATCGAGCCGGCGAGCCCATCCTGGTTTCGGCCAGCGGGCCACCCATCGGCGTCCGCCTCGGCCTGACCTCCCTGGTCGGGGCGGGCGGCGTCGTTCCCCTCACGGTCCTTGGCCCGATGGCGGACGTCTCGTCGGCCTTCTTCGTGATCGCGGCGGCCACATATCTCGTCGGCGCGGCCTTGGCGGCAACCCTCGGGGTTCGCGCGTGGTCCTCGGGAACCCTGCACCGCAGTCCCGACCGGCTCACGAGCCTTGACTCCTGCACCGGTTAGCTGCGATCGCGACACGACGGTGCGCGGCCCCCATCCTTTCGCTCCCGACGCGTCACGTACGCTCGGCTGATCAGACTCGACCGCGGTGCGTTGCCCGTGGTCGGATGGCCCGTGAACCGATCCGGGCCCCGATCGCGACAGGGAGGGTGATGACGGTCCGCGCAGACGGCGACGACACGCTCCTTGCGGCCGTGGCGGCCGGCGACCGCGAGGCCCTCGCGGCGCTGTACCGACGCCACGCCCCCTGGCTCGTGCTCCGCTTGTCCCGCCGGTGTGCAGACCCCGGGATGGTGGAGGAAGTCGTGCAGGACACGTTCGTGGCGGTGTGGAAGGGGGCTGGGCGGTACCGGGCGACCGGCGAGGTGCCCGCGTGGATCTGGGGCATCGGGATCCGTCGGCTGATCTCGCGGCTGCGCCAGCAGCGCCCGATCGCGATCGTGGGCGCGCAGGCCGACGACTCGACGGTGTCGGCAGAAGACGAGGTCTTGATCGGCGTCGAACACGGCGACCTCGGCTCGGCCCTCGGGCGTTTGTCGCCGGAGCTTCGCGCCGTGGTGCAGGCGACCGTCCTGGATGGGCTCAGCACGAAAGAGGCGGCCACCCTGCTCGGGATCCCGCAAGGCACCGTCAAGACGCGGGCTGCGCGAGCACGGCGCGAGCTGCGGGAGGCGCTGGCATGAACGCGACCTGGCACGCCGACCCTGCGGTGTTGGCGTCGTATGCGGCAGAGGAACTCGACGACGTCAGGGCCTCCTCGCTGGAAGCCCACCTGCTGGCTTGCGAGCATTGCCGTTCGGTCCTTGCCCCGATGGTACCCGCGTCTCAGCTCGATGAGATGTGGCACGAGATCAGCGCGGTGATCGACGCTCCGCGTGTCGGCCTCGTCGAGCAGGTCTTGGTACGACTGGGTGTGCACGAGCATGTGGCGCGGCTGCTGGCTGCCACGCCGTCGCTTCGTCTGTCGTGGTTCCTCGCCGAGGCGTTCGCCTTGGGGTCGGCCGCCGTTACAGCGCAGAACCTGTCGCGTACACACGCGGCGGGTGCCTCGCTGTTCGTCTTCCTCGTGCTCGCGGCGCTCGCGCCGGTGGCCGGTGTCGCCGCGGCGTTCGGCCCGGGTGTGGACCCGGCCTACGAGGTCGGCATCGCGTCGCCGATGCGCAGCGACCGACTCCTGTTCATCCGCGCTGCGGCGGTGCTGTCGGCGTCGCTCATGATCACCGCCCTCGCGGCCCTCGCCCTTCCCGATCTCGACGCAACGGTCACCCTGTGGCTCCTGCCCGCTGTGGGATTGACGTTCGCGACGTTGGCGCTCGCGACCTGGCTGCAACCGATCACGGCGGCCGCCGTGGCGGGACTGAGCTGGCTGTTCTTGGCTGCGATCGCGTCGGTCGTGAGCACCGATCTGCTCGTGGCGTTCGGCGCCGGGGGCCAGATCGTGTCCGTGCTTGCGATCGTCACCTCGGCGCTCGTCATCGCCAACCGTCATTCCGCCTACGAAGGAAGGATCCCCTCATGAGCATCCCCACGGTCGAGATCACGGACGTCCACAAGCGGTTCGGCCGCACCACGGCGCTTGCCGGACTGAGCTTCGACGCGCCCGCAGGCATCACCGGACTGCTGGGTCCCAACGGCTCGGGCAAGACCACGCTGCTGCGGATGGCGGCCACCGTGCTCGCGCCCGACACGGGACAGCTGCGGCTCCTGGGTTGGGACCCGTCTGTCTCGGACGAACGACTCGCGATCCGCCGACGCCTCGGCTACATGCCACAGGAGCCGGGTTTTCACCGCAGCTTCACCGCGTTCGAGTTCGTCGACTACATCGCGATCCTCAAGGAGATGACCGAGCGGCGAGCCCGCCACGACGAGGTTCGCCGCGTCCTCACGCTCGTCGGTCTCCAAGCGGTGATGGATCGCAAGATCAAGGCGCTGTCCGGCGGGATGCGACGGCGCGTAGCTCTGGCGCAGGCGTTGCTCGGCGATCCCGACATCTTGGTGCTCGACGAGCCGACGGCGGGCCTCGACCCGGAGCAGCGTCTGCGCTTCCGCGAGATCGTGTCGGAGCGTGCCGCCGACCGCACCGTCTTGCTGTCGACGCACCAAACGGAAGACGTCGCCGCTTTGTGCCCGCGCGTCATCGTCATGCTCGACGGCTCGGCGCTGTTCGAGGGAACGCCGAAAGAGCTGACCGACATCGCGGCCGAGCGTGTGTGGCTGGCCGCAGAGCGCTCCCCCACGGCTCGCCTGTCGTGGCGGAACCCTGACGGCGCGCATCGCAACATCGGCGACGCACCCGACGGGGCGGATCTCGTTGCACCGACGCTCGAAGACGGCTACCTGCTGCTGGTGGGCGAGCGTGCCTTCGCCGAGGGCGAGGCGGCGTGATGGTGACGTCGATGCGAACCGCGATGACAGATGCCCGCGCCTCGGCCATCCCGGCGGGTCCCGCACGACCTTCGGCCGCCGGCGTATGGGCGCTCGGGCGCATCGAGGCGCGCCGCATGGTGCTGCACCCATCGTTCCTGGTCGGGGGGGCATTCGGGTTGTTGATCCTGCGCGGGGGGATGGGCGCAGATGCCAGCCAGATCGACGTGGCAAAGACCGTCGCAACGTTGCTTGGCGGCCTCTTGGTCGGGGGACTCGTCGGCACGGTACTGTCCGCGAACATCGCGGCGCTTCGCTCGCGGCGCGATCACCTGCAAGAGCTATTCGGGGCCTTGCCCGCACCCCCCGAGACCCGCACGATCGGAGCGTTCGCAGGCCTGCTCCTGGGTCCCGTCGCCCTGTCCGCGATCGTCACGGTGCCGACGGCCCTAGCGTTCAGACGGCTGCCGGAGGTGGCTTCGGACATCGACCTGTTCCTCGCCGTGCAGATCCCGCTGGCCTTCCTTGCCCTGGGTGCGGTCGGGATCGCGATCGGGCGATGGGTCCCGAGCCTGTTCGGCGGCCCCGTCATCATCGTGGCGCACATCATGACGCCGATCTTCTGGGCGGTGCCCTGGGTGCTGCCGACGGTGTCGAAGGTCGACCGGCCACTGCACATGATCTACCTCGCCGCTGCGATCACGACCTGGGTCGCACTCGCGCTCGCTCGCGACCGTCGCACCATCCTCCGGTTCGTGATCGCGGCGAGCGCACTCGCCATCGGCATCATGGCGGCGTCCCAGCAGGTTCCTCCCGGCGGTTGGTGATGACCGACTCGCTCACCTTGCGTCGCGCGCAGGGGCGCCTGCTCTTGCGTCCAAGTGCGCGCACGATCCGGTGGAGTTCGTTCGGGGTGGTGGCGGCGGTCGGCGCACTCGCGGTGTGGACGGGTGGTCGCAAGGGTGGCAACCCGGCGTCCATCGCGTTGCCGGTCGCCACCACGTTGCTGTGCGTCTGGCTGTGCTTCCTGTTCGAGGATCTCGCCGCGGAAACGACTGCCGCCTCGGCCACGCCGCTGCTGTTTCGGCGCGCGGTTCGCGCGGCGATCGGCGTGCCGGCGATCGTCGCCGTCTGGCTTGTCTACACGTGGATCGGACCACTCACCGGACCAACCGGCGTGATGCTTGGCGCGTTCGGGGCTGAGATCGTGCTCGCGCTCGCCGCTGCGGCAGTCGTGTCTCGCGTCGTCGAATCGAGCCGTAGCGGACTGAGCGCCGCGGCCGCGGTGATCGGCATCGTGTTGGTGTTGCCGGTCGTGTTCCGGCGCCCGCCGTCGGTGGACCCTGCCCACCCGCCGTTCGGCGACCCGTTCGCCTACTGGCTGGCGGTCGCGATCGCGTCGTGCGCCATCTTGGCGTTCGCGCACACCTACCGTCTGCAGCGACGCTGATGGTCGCAGATCTCGAAGCGGCCGGGCTCGACCGGCGGGAGCCCTCGGTGGATCGAGCGTTGATGCGCATCGGGGTGCCCGACGACGTGGCCCGCATCCTCGCGGCCACTCCGTCTTTGCGGGTGTCGTGGCTCGTCGCCGCCGCCGGCGCCGCATCGTTCGCCGTGTGGGGATCCAGCCTCGACCCCCACCTGGTGGCCGTGATGTTGATCCTTGCGCCCGTGCTGCCGGTCGCCGGGGTTGCAGCCGCGTACGGACCGTGGGTCGACCCGATGTATGAGATGACGCAGCCGACACCGGCCTCGGGCTTCCGCGTCATCCTCGTGCGCTCGGTTGCGGTGCTGCTCGCCGCGGCGGCCATGGTCGGCGTCGCGGCGATCGCTCTGCCCGGCGCGGGTGTTGCCGCGATCGCCTGGGTCTTGCCGGCGCTCGCCTTGTCTTCTTCGAGCTTGATGCTGGCCACGTTCATGCCGCTCACGCGCGCCGCCGGGCTGGTGACCGGGATGTGGCTCGTGCTTGCCGGCATCGTCGCGACGATATCCCCCGCCGCAAGCTTGTACCGCGGATCGGCGCAGCTCGCGTTCTTCGCGGTGACCGTCGCGTCCTCACTCGTTCTCGCCCGGCGCCGCAACCACCTCGAGATCGCGAATCTGCACTCGCGTCGCGCGCTGGTGGACGCCGCCGACGCCGAGCGCCGCCGGATCGAGCGCAACATCCACGACGGTGCGCAACAGCAGTTGGTCGCGATCGGGGTCAAGGCGAACCTCGCTCGCTCACTGGTGACGCAGAACCCCGACAAGGCGATCGAGATCATCGATCAGGTCTGTGCGGACGCCCAGGCCGCATTGGCGGGGTTACGCGACATGGCCCGCGGCGCATACCCGCCGATCCTGGCCGACGAGGGCTTGGCCGCGGCGCTGGCAGCAAAGGCCGCTACCGCACCACTGCCGGTCTCGCTCGACGCGGCCGATCTAGGGCGACTCCCAAAATCGATCGAGGTCGCCGCCTACTTCTGCTGCACGGAAGCCATGCAGAACGCGGAGAAGTACGCGAAGGCCTCGGCGATCTGGATCACCCTGCGCCCCCAGATCGGGGCCCTCGCGTTCAGCGTGATCGACGACGGTGCCGGCTTCGACCCATCGACGACACGACGCGGGGTCGGGATGCGAAGCATGGCCGAGCGGGTGGAATCGCTCGGCGGCACCCTGGACGTGCGTTCCTCCCCGGGAACGGGCACGAGGATCACGGCCACTATCCCACTGACGGTGGACTGAACCTATCGGGCGTTCGCGCCGATGTGCAGCACATGACCGCGCCCCGCACCTGCCGCGCGTGCGGCCAGGCACTGACCGGCGATGTCCGATGGTGCTTGCGCTGCTACGAACCGAGCCGTGAACTCACGCCGAGGGAGGCCGTGTGGCAGCCGGGCCAGTTCGTCGACAACCCCATCCCGACGAGCGGCCCGATCCCCCACTGGTCACGCTGGGAGAGGTCCGTCACGACGTTCGGACCGGTCGGTCGGATCGTCGGCACGGCACTGTTCCTCCTGACGATCCCCGCGGCGCTGTCGGCGGGCGCCTATCTGTACGTGCTGTTCCTGCCCGTCACCGCGTACATGGTGCTGCCGGCCATCTGGGCGAAGGGGTATGTGGTACCGGGAGCGGCGCCCGTCGCGGGTCCCGCGCATCAGGTGGACCGGCCCCAGCCACATCCAGGACCCCCACGAACCAAGGCGATGCTCGCCTGGCGCGGGGCCTGGATGAGTGCCGTATTCGCCGGATGTGTGATCTTCGCCTACGCCCCCTCGGTCGAGGCCAAGGCCGCCGTCCTCGGGCTGGCCGCGATCGTCGGCGCGTATGTCTTCGTGCGAGGGTTCCTCGCGAGGTGAAGGCTAGGCGTCTTCAGCCAGACCACCGAAGCGACGCTCGCGCTTTTGGAAGTCGCGGATCGCTTCGAACAACAGCTCGCGGGTGAAGTCGGGCCAAAACACCGGGGTGAACCACAGCTCCGAGTAGGCCAGCTCCCACAGCAGGAAGTTCGAGGTTCGCATCTCGCCGCTCGTGCGGATCAACAGGTCGGGATCGGGCGCATCGGGCGCGTACAGTCGCTCGGCGATCGCGTCGTCGTCGATCCTGGAAGGCTTCAGCGTCCCCGCTTGCACCTCGCGCGCGATCTGCTTGACCGCGTCGACGACCTCCTTGCGCCCGCCGTAGTTGAACGCGATCGTGAACGTCGTGCCCGTGTTGTTGCGGGTGAGCTCCTCGGAGATCTCGATCTCCTTCAAGACGCTGCGCGGCACACGCCAATCACGACGACCGATGAACCGGATGCGCACGTTCATGCGGTGCAGCTCGTCACGTCGCCGTCGCAAGAGACCGCGGTTGAAGTTCATCAGGTACAGCACTTCTGCCGGCGGTCGAGACCAGTTCTCGGTCGAGAACGCGTACACCGTCAGCCACTTGACGCCGACCTCGACCGCGCCGTTGACGGTATCCCACAGCGCCTCTTCGCCGGCGCCGTGGCCTTCGGTGCGCGGCAGCCCGCGCTGCGTCGCCCATCTGCCGTTGCCGTCCATGACGATCGCGACGTGGGTCGGAACCTTGGTCCGATCGATGTCGTGTAGATAGCTGCTCATCGCGCGGTCCTCACGAGCATGGGCACCGACTTCATGCGGCGCTCCAAGTGGTATTCCACGAACCCGACGAGCATGCCACGCGCCTGCGTGCCGATGTTCGACGGCGGGGCGGGTGTGGCTCCGACAACGGAAAGATCGGTGCCGGCCAGGTGCGCGAGTAGTTGCAGCGCCTCGTGCGACACCGTGCCCGCGCCAGCGTCGGCGCATCGTGAGCACACCGCGCCACCCAGTCCGGCGGACCACAGACGAACATCGGCCGAACCGCACACCGCGCACGCCGTGAGCGCCGGGTGGAAACCCGACAGCGACAGCATTTTCAGCAGGAACGACTCGGCGACCGCGGTCGGGTCGGCGGGTCCGGCGTCGAGCGCGCGCAGGCCGTTCAGCAGCAACAGCACCAACGGGACGTTTCGCTCGTGCTCCTCGGCGACCTTGTCGCTCGCCTCCACCATCGTCTCGGCCGCGGCGAACAACGACAGATCGTCACGGATGTGACGGTGAGACGCCACGATCTCGGCCTGGGTCACGGTATCGAGCGAGCCCCGGCCCCGGTAGAGCATCAGGTTCACGTGGGTGAAGGGCTCGAGACGGCCGCCGAAACGCGAGGTGGTCTTTCGAACGCCCTTAGCCACAGCTCGAACCTTTCCTGCACCCTGCGTGAGGATGGTCACGATCTTGTCGGCCTCACCGAGCTTCATCGAGCGCAGGACGATCCCCTGCTCTTTATAGGGGGGCATCCGCGGATGGTATCGCCCAGATGCCCTCGGGGGGAGCCTGCATCGTGTGCTGTTTCCGTGACGTAGTGGTGCCCGCTCAGGCGAGCAACGCGTCGAGCAGGGTTGACGCGCCGATCCGAAAGGTCGATGGATTCGGCCACGCGGAGCCAAGAACGCTGCGCGCCAGCTCGAGATAGCTCTCGGCTTGGCCAACACCGCGGAGCCCGCCGCTGATCTTCAGACCGACGGCCCGACCGGAAGCAGCGATGCGTTCGGCCACGAGCGCCGCCGCCGTTGGGGTGGCTCCAGGGGGCCCCTTGCCGGTCGAGGTCTTCAGGAAGTCGGCGCCGGCTTCGATAGCGGCGTCGCACGTCAGCCGGATGCCCTCGGTCGTCAACGCGCCCGTCTCCACGATCGCCTTCCATGTCGTGGTGCCGGCGGCGGCGCGTGTCGCCCGAAGTTCGGCGCGAAGCCCATCCGGCTCGTCAAGTAGCCAGCGGTTCAGAACCACGTCGACTTCCTGAGCGCCCGAGTCGACCGCAGCGCGGATCTGGTCGAGTCGCAGCGCGAGCGGCTCGTCGGGCACCGGGAAGCCGCCCGTCGCGCACGCGAGGCGAACCTGCGTGCCGGCGAGTCGCTCACGCGCCCGTGGCACGAAGCGCGGCCAGATACAGACGGCTGCCACCCTGACCTCGACACGCCCAGGCACCGGTTCAACGGCTCGCGCACACAATCGGTCGATGGTCGCCACGTCGTCGTCGTCGTCGAGCGACGTCAGGTCGAGGCAGCGGATCAGCAACTCGCGGTCGACGTCCACGGCCCGGAGCCTACGTGGTCACGAACCGGGCGAAACAATAGGATCTGCGCTCATGCGCCGATCCGTGCTCGCCGCGGTCCTGCTCGTGGTCCCGCTCATCGCGATCGGTTGCGGTTCGAAGGCGGCCGCGTGCGATGCTCCGACCGCGACGACCACTGTCGACATGCACGATGCCACCTTCTCGCCGGCGTGTGTGGGTGCGAGCTCCGACCAGACCCTGTCGTTGGTCAACGCCGACGACACGCCCCACACGTACACGGTCAAAGGCACGGGGGTCGACGTGAAGGTCGAGGGCGGCGCAACAGCACAAGCCCCCCTGGCGGGCGTTGCACCGGGCACCTATGCGGTCAGCTGCCTGTACCACCCGCAGATGACCGCCACGCTGCAGATCACGTAGCCGGGGTTCGCTCAACGCCCGCTCGTCGAGGCCTGGATACCAGCGCTGCACCTGCCACGACCAAGACGGCACCGGCGAAGGCCGCGGGCGGTAACTCCTCACCGAGAACGGCGACACCAAGGATCAAGGACACCACGGGAACGACGTTCGTCACGTAGGAGGCGCGAACGGAGCCAACGTCGTTGATCAGCCGTCCCATCGCCGAATACGCCGCGCCCGTGCCGAGCGCCCCCAGGATCGCCACCGCCACGAACGAGGACCACGCGAACCTCGAGCCGGGCAGCGACCACAGCCCGAGTGGCATCGTCCACAGGCAGGACAAGGCCAGGACCCGTGCCATGACCGGAACGGATCCGTAGCGAGCCACCAACGGACCGAACAGGTTGAGGGATACGCCGTAGCAGACGATCGCGCCGATCAGCAGGCCGACCCCGATCGCCTCGCTCGTGCCTTCGTGTGCGGTCAGCAGCGCGATCGTCGCGACCCCAAGTGCACCGACGAGCAGCCCCACGATCTGCATACGACCGGGCAGGCGCCGGAACAGCAGATAGCCGATCAGCGCGGTCATCAACGCCACACCACCGTTGATCAATCCGGCGACCGCCGAGCTCACGGAGGCTTGTGCAATCGGGAACAGTGTGAAAGGGATCGACGTGGCAGTGAACGACAACAGCACGATCGTTCGCCGGTCCGCGAGAGCGATCGCGGTGCCGCGCGCCCCTGGGAACGACCAGATGACCAGAGCTCCCGTTAGGACACGGAGCCACGTGACGAGACCCGGGTGGAACGCTCGCGAGCCGATCTCGATGAAGAAGAAGGACGCGCCCCACACGATTGCCAGGAACAGGAACGTCGCCCAGTCGGTCGAGGCGAGGCTGCGGTGCTCGGGCGCGTGCTCGGGGCTCGTGTCCTCCACCAGCGCACCGTACCGGGAAGGCTAGAACCCCAGGCGCTCCAACGCCTTCGGATCGCGCTGCCACTCCTTCAGCACCTTCACCTGCAGGTCCAGATAGACCTTGGTGCCGAGCAGCGATTCCATCTCGACGCGGGCGCGGGTGCCGATCGCCTTAAGCGTGAGCCCACCCTTGCCGATCACGATGCCCTTCTGCGAGTCGCGCTCCACGATCAGCGACGCGTGGATCTTCGTGAGTCCCTGTTCCCTGTTCATCTCCTCGATCACCACGGCGATCGAGTGGGGTACCTCCTGGTGGGTAACGTGCAACGCCTGCTCACGGATCAGTTCGGACAGGCGCGACTCGATCGGCTGATCGGTGATGTCGTCGGGGGGGTACAGCGGCGGGCCCGGGGGCATGCGTCCGACGATCAGGTCGAGCAGGAGCGCGACGCCGTCGCCGGTCTTGGCCGACACGGGCACAACCTCGTCGAAGGACCCGATGTTGGCGGCCGCCAGCAACTCCGGCAGCTCCGCATGTCCTTTGACGGCGTCCACCTTATTCACCACGCAGATCGACGGCGCGCTCGAGGGCTGTACATGTTGTGCGTACACGTAGGCGTCGCCTCGCCCGACGCCATCCAGTGCGTCGACGACGAGCACGATCAGGTCGACGCCATCGACCGCGTCACCGACGAGACCATTGAGCCGCGTGCCGAGAAGGGTTCGCGGCTTGTGGAACCCAGGCGTATCGGTAAACACGACCTGCACATCATCCGCGTGATAAATCGCGCGGATGTCGCGCTGGGTGGTCTGCGGCTTGTTGGACACGATCGCGATCTTGTGACCGACGAGCGCGTTGACCAGCGTCGACTTACCCACGTTGGGCCGCCCGACGACCGCGACGATGCCGCTGCGAAACCCTTCGGGCCAGCTCATCGCGGACCCCGTTGAAACGGCGCCGGCAGCAGATCCTCCAGCGCCCACATGGCTCTGACCCCTGCAAGCGTTTCCGATACGACCAGCGCTTCGGAGCCGAACTCCCACAGGACCTGGCGGCACGCACCGCACGGCGACGTGGGTTCGCTTGCATCGGTGACGATCGCGAGGGCGTGCAGGACCTGCTCGCCCCCGGCGATCATCGCCGCAACGGCGCTTCGCTCGGCACATGTCGACACCGGATAGCTCGCGTTTTCGACGTTGACTCCGACGAAGATCTGGTCGCCTCCTCGCACCGCGGCGCCGACGGCGAAACCCGAATACGGAGCGTACGCGTGCTCCCGAACCTGCCGAGCCGCGACGACGATCGCTTCGATCCGCGCTTCGGCGTGCGGGTCAACCATCGTCGGTGACGTCGTCTTCGGAGACTTCGACTGCCACCCTGCTGATGACGACGGTCGCCACCCGGCGGCCCTGGACCTCCTCGGCGCGGAACATGAGCCCCTGGAACTCCGCTTCGTCGCCGGCTTCCGGGATCTTGCCGAAGATGTCGAGCACGAGCCCGCCGACCGTGTCCCACTCTTCGTCGGGCAGCGCGGCCTCGAGCATGTCGTTCAGGTCGTCGATGGAGGTCTTTCCCGAGACCCGGTATACGCCGTTGCCCATCTCCACCATCTCGGGCTCTTCGACGTCGTATTCGTCGGTGATCTCGCCGACGAGCTCCTCGAGCAGGTCCTCCAGAGCCACGATGCCGGTCACCGAGCCGTACTCGTCGGTCACGAGCGCCTGGTGGAACTTCTCGCGCTGCATCTCGCGCAGCAGGTCTGCCACCTTCTTGGACTCCGGCACGAAATGGGCCTGGCGCACGATGTCGGACAGCGGCATATCGATCGTGCCCAGATGCAGGGCCTTCAACACGTCTTTGGCGAAGACGACGCCCACGACGTCGTCGAGATCCTCGTGGTACACGGGTATGCGCGAGTAGCCGTGCGCCAACACGAGCGCCTGCACATCGCGCACAGACTCGGTGTCCTCCACCGCCACGACGTCGGGGCGGGGCACCATGACCTCGCGCGTGATCGTGTCGCCGAACTCGAAGATGGAGTGGATCAACTCCTTCTCTTCCTCTTCGATCTCCCCCTCCGAGGAGGCGACCTCGGCGGAGGCGCGTAGCTCTTGTTCGGTGATGTACGGGCCTTCTCGCAACCCCTTGCCCGGCATCAAGACGTTCGCGAACTTCAGCAACCCATTCGCAACGGGGCCGAGG
>JANMPG010000237.1:0-28762 GCA_031369745.1 Actinomycetes bacterium | reverse complement strand
ACGATCACGTCGATCGTCGCGGGATCGATCAGGATGCCCGCCGCCGGCTCCCGTGCTCCGAACGACGTCTCGGTAGTGGCGTCCCCCGGGCGGAACGTCCGCGCCTCGATCTGTTCGCCTACGATCCTCGGCAGGCCCACGGTCACCCCCGCGTCGCACAGCCGCGCGATCAATGCGTCCGTCGGTAGCTCCGAGCCGAAGGAGGCAAACGCCAGCACCGTTCGCGCCGACATGACCTCGGGCACCGCGAGGAACCGCTCGGCGACGGCCGCTCCGGCGTCGGCGAGCTCGTCGGCCGACAACGCGTCTCGCGCGGCAAGGACACGGCGGCGGACCGCTCGCTTGGCGCGCTTCAACTCCCCGGAGTTCACGACCGCAGGGTATCGGCAACCAACTCGAGCCTATCGGCAGGCCCGGCGGCGAGTGGGATCATCCACGTCGCGCGGGTTGCCGCCACGCGATCGCGGAGACGCCGGAGGTCATCCACGGTGCCGCGCCAGATGTCCAGCGAGCCGCCCTCGGCGGCGCGCGCCTGCTCGAGCGTCGCGAGCTCCGCGGCATCCTCGCCGACCAACACGATCCCCGCCCAGGTCGGCGGCACCTCCGCAGGATCGCGGCCGGCTTCGCGCGCCCACGTAGAGAGCTCCTCGGCGCGGGCGACGAACGCATCGATGTCCATCCCCCATCCGTTCCAGGCGCTCGCGGCACGGGCCGCGACCCTGACCACGCGCTCGGAGGTGCCCCCGATCCACACGTCCGCGGAGCCCGCTGGCAGCAACGGTCCGGCGATAGGTCCGATCGCATCCCCGCCCGGCCACCCGTCGCCGCGGAACAACGCCCGAAGCGCCAGCGAGGTCTCCTCCAGGGCCACCGTCCGCTCGTCGGGTGGCGGGTACGGCAACCCCAGCATCGCGTGCTCCGCCTTGCCGAACTTGTCGCCGAGGCCGAGCCCGAGCACCGCTCGATCGCCGGAGATGTCGGCGAGCGAGGCGGCCTCCTTGGCCAAGATCCCCAAGGGGCGAAAACCGGGGCGCGTCACAAGCACGCCGACGCCGAGACCCGGGTTGGCGGCGGCGGCCGCCGACAACAAGGTGAACGGCTCAACCGATGGACGCTCGGGCCCGCCCGGTGGGAACAGGTGGTCGTACACGAACACCGAGTCATATCCCGCGCGGGCGGCGCGATCGGCCACCCGAAGCGGGCGGGTCGGGTTCGACGTGAACGCGGCAAGGAACAGGCCGTACTTCACGCGTTTGCCTCCAAGGCGTGCAAGGCGGCGCCGATCGCGGCGCCGTCGGGACCGAGTCCGGCCGGGACCAGCTGCACGTCGGGTCGATGGCCGCCGCCTTCCACCGACCGGGCGTATGCCCGGCGAGCGGGATCGAGCAGCAGGTCCCCCGCGCCCGCGACCGCACCGCCACCGAGGACGACCAGCGACGGATCGAGCACGTTCACCAAACCCGCGATGCCCACGCCCAGTCTCGAACCGACCTCCTCGAGTATCTGCAGCGCGACGGGCTCACCGCGACGGGCCGCCGTGACCACGGCGTGGCCGTCCGCATCGGGGCCGAGTCGTTCACGACCCAGCCGAGAGACCGCCGACCCGCTGGCCACGGTCTCCCAGCACCCGGCGTTCCCGCACCCGCATCGGTGACCGCCGGGCTCGACCACGATATGACCGATCTCGCCCGCGAAGCCGTGTGCGCCACGCCACACCTTCCCGTCGCTCACGACCCCGCCACCGATCCCGGTGCCGACGCCGACGTACAGCAGGTGGTCGATGCCCGTACCGGCGCCGAGCCGGTGCTCGCCGATCGCGGCCATCGTGCAGTCGTTGTCGACGACCACCGGCACTGCGAACTCGGCCATCTCGCCCACCAGGTCGACGTTTCGCCAGGCGAGGTTCGGCGCGTAGCGAACACGACCGGTTCCGACCTCTACCATGCCCGCGGCGCCGACGCCGATCGAGCGTACCGATGGGTCGATGACGGCACGCACGACGTCCACCATCGCGCCGAGCAAGGCTTGCACGTCCTCGGCCGGTGTGCGAACACTCTCGCGCGCGAGCACCGAGCCGTCGGCGCCGGTTCGAACCGCCGTGGCCTTGGTGCCGCCGATGTCGACACCGACAGCGATCGCGGCGGTCATCCGATGTCGATCTTCTCCATCCGGACCGGCTCCGCGGGCGTGGAACCGTCGAGTTCCTGGCCTCGCGATTCGATCACCGCGCGAAACGCGAGGAACATCTCCGTTCCCGCCTTCAGCAGATGCTCGACCACGTCGGGAGAGATCGGCTGCATCGCCATGACGGCCAGGCACACGGGACACCAGGCGACCGGGCAGGTATTCGCACCGTGCACAGGTGCGGCGTTCACCTCCCCGTTCGACGCCGCATCCGAACCGTCGGCCATGGTCAGCTCCTTTCCGCCGTCTCGGCGGCCGCGGACTCCGTCGGTCGCCCGAAGGCGATCTCCAGATACTCCCCGACGAGGTTCGCACCGCGCACGGTCATGCGCTTGAGGGTTTGGGGCAGCAGCAGATTGCGTTTGTAGGGACCGACCCGCACGACGAGCTCGTCGCCGCGCCGATGCACGTCGAGGTCGCCGCCGGTCACGAACGGCAGTCGCAACCGCAGCACGTATCCGTCCGCGTGCTTGCTGACCTGGATCGGGTCGTCCACGTACAGCACCGAGGTCGCGTCGCTCGTCGCATACAGCTCGGCGGCCATCTCCTCGAGCAGTGTGACGCCGATCATCTCTCGGTCGAACAAGCGCGCCTCCAAGATCGGCACGGGCTCGAACGATTCGTGCACGGTGGCGAGGTGCTCGGCTTGGATGTCCTTCCACTTGCCGAAGTACGGGTCCGTGACGTCGGTGGGCAAGATCCGGTTCACGATCACCGCGTCGACCCTGTAGCCGAACAGCCCCAGGTAGGTATAGGTACGCCGCGCCTCGGCGATCACCATCTTCTCGGGGTTGACGACCAGCCGAACGGACGACATCTGCTCGTCGGCCAGGATGTGGCGGACCGCCTCGAGGTTGTGATGCAGCCGCTCCACCGCGGCGAACACCTTATCGCCGGCGATCGGTAATGAGGTCGTGCGCGACACCAGCGGGCGAACCACCTTCACCACACGTCGCTGCACCGGGAAGATCCGCTCGATGTACCAGTTCATGATGTCGGGCAGGCTGAGCAGTCGCAACGTTTCGGCCGTCGGCGCGCAATCGACGATCAGCACGTCGTAGGTGCCCGATTCCACGTGCGTCTTCACGTCGATCAGCGCGAAGATCTCGTCGATGCCCGGGATCACCGTGAGCTCTTCTGCCTGGATCGTGTCGGTGCCGGCCCAGTTCATCACCTGGACCATGTAGTCCTGGATCTCGCGCCAGTTGTCCTCGAGCCGTTCCTGGGCGTCGACCTGCTGGGCCCACAGGTTCGGCGAGATCTCGGCCGGGTCGTTGCCGATGACCACCTCGAACGCATCGGCCAGCGAATGCGCCGGGTCGGTGCTCATGATCAGCGTTCGCTTGCCGGCTGCCGCCGCCCGTACGGCAGTCGCCGCCGCGATGGTCGTCTTGCCGACCCCGCCCTTGCCCGTGAACAGGATGACCCGCATCCCGCCAGCTTAGCTGCGCGGCCCCGCAAGGGTATCGCCGCCGCTCACCGCCCGGCGATCATGAATGCGACCGCGACGACGTTGAGCGTCGCGTGGGCGCACATGCTGGCCACGAGGGTACGTCGCCGCTCGAATAGCGCCGCGAAGATCAGCCCCGTGAGCGCGAGCCCGAAGAAGCGGATCGGCTCGACGTGCACGAACGCGAACGAGCACCCGGACACGAGGCCGGCCCACGCGAACCGCCACCACCGTCGCAACCCCTGGAAGAAGAACCCCCGGAAGTAGATCTCCTCGCAGACCGGCGCGAACACGACGGCCAGCACGGCGAAAGCCCAGAACCAGTTGCCTTCCTCGAAGCCGGCGTCGGGCACCGTATACGGGTGACCGATGACAGCCTCCACGATCGCAACCGTGATGGCCACGACGATCAGGCTCGCGATCAACGCCACCAGACCCATGCCGATGCCGACCCACACATCGCGACCGCTCCACCCGCCGCGCCGCAAGCCGAGCCCCGCCAGCGAGCCCGTGCTTCGCCGCATCCACACCACGATCGGCACCGACAAGGCGAGCTGTTGCAGCGCCGTCACCAAGGCCCCGCCGCCCGGCCCATCCCATCCGAAGAAACCGAACACCAGCGACCACACCAGCATGACGAGTCCGAACGGCACCAACGCCATCGGCAGGAATTCGCGCGCCGACATGTCGAGCAGCGGCCACGTACGATCGGGACGATCGGGGATGCGCGGCGACGTTGGGATGATGGGCGGCGGCGGCGTGCCCGCCATCAGCCCATCTCGACGCGGCGCTTGAGACGCTCGAGGGCGTTTTCGATCACGCGCTTGGCGCCCTCGGTGCGAAGGAACCCCGGCACCAACGGTCCGAGCTCGACCGCAAGTCGGTAGGTCACCTTCGTCGCGTCGGGTTCGATCTCGTCCAGCAGGTACTCGCCACGCACCTCACGGACCGCGCCGTTGGCTTGGATCGACTCCCACGAGATGGCCGTTCCCCCCGGCGCGTAGCGGTAGCGCAAGGTGTACGACGCCTTGCCGAGCACCGGCACGTCGACCTCGAATGCGACCTCGGTCGCGCGCCCGCCTTCGCCTCGTTGTCGAACATCGACGCGACGGACTTCGGCCCATTCCGGGTACGCCTCGTAGTCCTCGATGACCTCGACGATGTCATCGAGTGGCGCGTCGATGACGATCGTGCCCTCGGCGTTTTCCATACGCGCGGATACTACCTTCGCGTACTGGTCGCGACGGATATCGCGATCGCGCCGACCACCAGGAACATCGCCCCCACGGCGACCCACAACAGGAACTTCGACGGCACCATCAGCTGACCTCCGGCCGCGAGTTGCTTCGTCTCGACGGCGGCCAACACATAGATGCCGATCGCCACGCCGATCATCAGCATGATCGCGATCACGATCGGGCCGATGTGCGGCGCGGTGATCCACAGGTACAGCGCGATCCCCAGCGACAGCACGAACAGCGCGCCGCGGGCGAAGCCATCGATCCCGTAACCGAGCATCGTGTGACCGGCCCCCGGGAAGAGGAGCGATCGGTTGCGCGCCGCCTGCGGGTCGACGTCGCGCCGGGTCGTGCCCCGCATGACTGCGGCGAAGGCCGTCCCGCAGGTCTCACACATCTCGAGGAAGATCGGGTTGTGCGCACCGCACACGGTGCAGGGCCAAAACGGCTCCTGGGTCGGCGCGTCGAGATCGCTGAGCGCGCTCTGCGCCGGCGCATCGCCGACCGGTGCATCGAGTGAGGGCATGAGCGGCATCGGCGGGGGCGGATCTGGCTCTCGCAGGGACGCGAAGCACTGCCCGCACCACTCGGCCTCGGCGCTCACCAAGGCGCCGCAGCTGCCGCACCGCTGCTCGTCGTCCATCACGCGGCAGGGTACCCCCCGCTCCACCCTCGGGGGGCGAACCGAGCCGACTCGCTACTGGGACGGCTGGACCTGATCGGCGGCCTCGCGCAACCAAACCCCGAGCGTCGCTGCGATCGCCGGCCAGGTGTGCGAGCGAAGCACGCGCTCACGACCCGCCGCACCCATGGCGCGGGCCCGCTTGGGGTCCTCGAGCAGGCCCACGACGGCCGCCACCACGTCGCCCGTACGTGTGCCGTTCACCAGTACCCCGGTCTCCCCATCGATCAGGGACTCGCGCGCCCCGCCCGAATCGCCCACTACGACCGGCTTCCCACAGGCCGCCGCCTCGATGAACACGTTTCCCCAGCCCTCGACCTCGAGCCCCCCGAGCCGCGTGCGACACGGCATCGCGAACACGTCGCCGAGCGCGTAGTAGCGAGGCAGATCCTCCTCTGCGACCTGTCCCGTGAACACGACCGAGCCTGCGGGCGCCTCCTCAGCCATCGTGCGCAGGCGCTGTTCGTCCGGACCTGCACCGACGATCACGAAGACGGCGTCGGCGACGCGGGCACGGATCGCCGGCATCGCCCCGATCAGCGTGTCCTGGCCCTTGCGTCGCACCAGCCTGCTCACGCAGGTGATCACCGGACGACCTTCGATCCCGAGGTCGGCGCGGATGTCGTCGGTAACCAGTCCCGGGTGGAACCGCGCCACATCGGCGCCCGGATACAGCACCGAGACCGGCACGTGAGGAGGCACGGCGGTGCGAACCGTTCGAGCGATGAAGGCCGAGCACATGACGGGTACACGGGTGGCGCCCGCGGTCGCCTTGCGCATCAGCGCGTGCGTGCCGGGCGCGATCGACAACCAGTACTCGAACCCATGGGCGGCGCTGAGGTACGGCAGGCCCCGCGCTGCCAACCGGGGACCGATCAGCGCCAGCGGATAGGTGGCGCCGAACAAGATGACCTCGGCGCCGAGCGCACGGGCTGCGCGCTCCACGCGGTCCGCGACGTCGCGTGTCGGCCACAAGAAGCGTTCCGGTTGACGCAAGACCTGAAACGGGGCGTCCTGGTCATATGCCTCGGCGCCGTCCCACGAGGGGCAGAACACCCCCGCGCGACCGGCGGGCATCTCGCGCCACAGCGCCTCAAGGGTGCGCTGGATCCCCCCGACCCTCGGTGGGAAGTCGTTGGTGACCAGCAGTGTGGTGGGAACGTCCACGATGCCGATAATGGCTGATGAAGGGGATGTTCGACCACGACGCGTTCGCGCACGACCTCGCTGCCCTCCTGGCGGGCCGCGGGTTCGTGGACCTGACCGCTTGGCGAAAGGTGCGCGTGCACGGCGCCAACGCCGTCGCGTGGCTGCACGACCTGCTCACTGCCGACATCGAGGGCCTCGCCCCCGGACGGGCGCGCCGATCCTTGCTGTTGACGCCCACCGGCCGCATCCGGGCCGACGTACAGGTCTTGCGCCGGGACGAGGACCTCGTGCTCGTCCAAGACGCCGACCAACCCGAACACGTCGGACTGGCGCTGTCCCCCTACATCCTGTCCGCGAACGTGTCGCTCGAGGATGCCACCTCCGCGTTCTCGTTGTTGGCCATCCCGGGGGGCGGCGCTGAGCTCGTGGGGCTCCCGGGGTTCACGCCCTCCTCACTCGGCTCGGGGATCGACCTGCTCACGGCAACCGGCAAACCGGCGTGGCGTGTCGAGGACGCCCTCGTGAAAGCAGCGTTCGTGGAAGCGCGCCGCGAGGCGGCCGACGCATGGCGCGTGATCAACGGGATCCCCCGGATGGGCCCGGACTTCAGCACCGATTCGCTGCCGGCCGAGGTTGGTCTGGACTGGACGATCGACGCGACCAAGGGGTGCTTTCTCGGGCAGGAATCCGTGGCCAAGATCAGGAACTTGGGGCACCCGCCTCGCGTGCTGCGACATGTGCAGAGCGTGGCTCCCTTCGTCGCGGGATCACCGGTGTTGTCCGACGGTGAAGTGGTCGGCCAGGTCACGAGCGCAGCTCCCCTGGCCGATGCGTGCGTTGGCCTGGTGATGGTTCGGTGGGTCGCCGCGACTACCCAACTGACCGACACGCAGGGGCGTTCGCTGGTCGACATCACAACGTCGGGCTAGTCCTTCCGTGTCATTTCCGCTCCTCGAGGCCGCCATCGGGGTACCAGCTGCGCCAGACCCCTTCCACTCGGCCCACCGCATCTGCTATGAAACGGTTCCCGGCGTCGCCGGGGGTGATCTGAGGGGGCGATTGGTGAGGATCGAGCGGTTCCCGGAAGTCGACTTGACGGCGTTGCCGACCCATCCCACTCCCCCCGATTTCTGGCAAGACCGAGCAGCGTGCTTCGGCGTCGAACCCGACGTGTTCTTCCCGATCTCCGAAGAGGAAGCCGGACCGGCGCTCGCGTTTTGTGGCGCTTGCCCGATCCGCGAGGAGTGCCTCGCGTGGGCGATCAAGAACGGCGAGCGCTATGGCGTATGGGGAGGGACCACCGAGCAACAGCGACGCCGCCTCCAGCGTCACGTGGCCTGAACCCGCCGCCCCTACACTGGGCAACATATGCAGCCTGACGCGACATCGATCGACGCCGTCGCGCCCTTGCGCATCAGCTTCGTCGGCGGCGGCACCGATTTTCCCCACTGGTATGAGCAGCACGGCGGGGCGGTGCTCTCAACGACGATCGATCGAGTGGTGCGTGTTCGCGTCACGCCCCGAACCGACCGCCTCGTCGAGGTGCGCTCGCCGGACCTGGACCGGCTCGTCGCCTACCACCTGGACGAGGGGCCGGTCTATGACGGCGCGCTCGACCTCGTGAAGGCTGCGATCGCCGATGCGGGTGTCGATGTCGGGGTGACGGTCAAGATCCGAAGCGAAGCGCCCCCGGGCAGCGGCCTCGGCGGTTCGTCGGCCTTGGTCACGGCCGTCGTGGCAGCCTTGGCCATGCTGCGGGGCCGCGGCCTCGATGCCGATACGCTGGCACGCACCGCCTACCGGATCGAACGCGACGACCTCGGCATCAGCGGCGGATGGCAGGATCAGTACGCGGCCGCGTTCGGGGGCTGCAATCTCCTGGAGTTTTCTCGCGGTGGCGTTGACGTGCATCCGGTTGCCGACGCGGAACGCATGGCGACCATCGGGGAAGGCCTGTTGCTGTGTTACACGGGACACGTTCGGCGAAACGTCGGTCTGATCGATCATCAGATCACCCTGCATCGCGAGGGCCGCGAGGAAACCCTGCTCGGCATGAAGCGGCTCCACGAGATGGCCTACGCGATGCGAGACGTGGTCGAGCGCGTCGATCTGCCCGCCCTCGGCTCCCTGCTGCACGAGGCGTTCGTCGCGAAGAAACAGATGAACCCAGACATCGCCGAGCACACCCCGATCGAGGCGATGCTCCAGGCGGCTCGCGACGCCGGCGCCTACGGGGGCAAGGTCTGCGGCGCCGGCGGGGGCGGCTATCTGCTGATCGCCGGACCGCCCGAGGCTCACCCGTCGATCCGAACCGCGCTCGAGGCGCTCGACGGCCAGTTCGCCACGTTCGCGTTCACACCGGTCGGAGTGCGCGCGACCCGTGGGGCGCAGACCTGGGCGCCCGGCCCGTGACCCGGCGTTTCGCGCTGGTCGACCGGGACGGCACGATCAATGTCGAGCGCGACCACCTCCGCGACCCCGACGAGTTGGCGCTGATCCCGGGCTCGGCTGCGGCGCTTGTGCGGCTGCGCGACGAACTGGGCATGGGGATCGTGATCGTCACGAACCAGGCCGACGTCGGGCGCGGCATCCTGCCCCCCGAGCAGCTGGAGCGCATCCATGCGCGCCTGCTCGAGCTGCTCGGCGCAGAAGGTGCCACCGTCGATGCGATCCAGCATTGTCCACACCGGCCCGAGGACTCGTGCGCGTGTCGCAAGCCGGCGCCCGGCATGGCCGTCGCGGCCGCCGATCGGCTCGGCTTCGATCTGGCCCGTAGTTTCGTGATCGGCGATCACGCGAGCGACATGGGGATGGGTCACGCGATCGGGGCGACCACCGTGTTCGTGCGCACCGGACACGGCACCGAAGAGGAAGTCGTCGCCGCCCCCCTGGCGGATCATGTGGCCGACGACCTTGCCGCCGCGGTGGCTATCATCGCCGGACTCGTCGAACGGGAGGACTGAGGTGGACCAGCAGGCTGCCCGCGCTCGCGCACAGGGGTACCTCGACGACGCCGCCGGCCTGATGGGTCGTGTCGCCGGGGAGTGCCTGGACGACATCCTGGCCGCGGCCGACCTCCTTGTGACGTCGTTGCGTGCAGACGGCGCCCTGCTGATCTGCGGCAACGGTGGCAGCGCCGCTGACGCGCAGCATCTCGCCACCGAGTTCGCGAGCACACTCACGCTCGATCACCCGCGCCCGGCCATGCGCGCGATCGCGCTCACGACCGATTCATCGCTGCTGACCGCGATCGCGAACGACTTCGGTGTCGAGCGGATGTTCGCAAGGCAGGTGGAGGCGATCGGCCGACCCGGCGACGTGTTGCTGGCCATCTCGACGAGCGGTTCCTCGGCCAATGTGGTGGCAGCAGCCGAGACGGCGTCGGCCGCGGGCATGCGGGTGGTCGCGCTCACGGGCGCAACCGGCGGTCGGCTGGCGCCCGTGGCCGATGTCGCGATCCGGGTACCCGCAACCGAAACCGGTCACATCCAGGAATGCCATCTCGCGATCGAGCAGCTGCTGGCGCTGCTCGCCGAACGAGCGCTCTTCCCCGATCCGCACCGCTGAGCCCTCCCCGGCTACGAGCTTCCTCCGCTTTGCCCCTTATCGTTTCCGTGTTCGGGACGATCTCGCTCGACACCGCTGCGGCTCTCGACGTGTCGGTCGACTATGCGACCGCCGACGTCACCGCCTCCGACACGCTGGACTACACCGGCGCCACGGGCACCGTCACGGTTCTCGCCGGTGACACCAGCGCGACGGTCGACGTCGCGATCGTGGACGACGCGCTCTACGAGGGCGACGAGACCCTCGCCCTCGATCTGTCCAACGAGGTGAACGGCACGCTCGGCACCGCAACCGGGACCGGCACGATCACGGACGACGAGGCCCTCCCCGGCGTCTCGATCGCCGACGGCACGACGCTGGAGGGCAACAGTGGCACCGCCAACTTGAACGTCCCCGTGTCCCTCACCGGAGCGAGCGCGTTCGATATCTCGGTCGACTACGTCACAGCCGATGGCACCGCAACGGCGGGCTCGGACTATCAGGCCGGCAGCGGCACGGTGACGATCCTCGCGGGTGACACACTCGGCCAGGTGCAAGTCGTCGTGAACGGCGACTCGACCTACGAGGCCGATGAGGCACTCACGGTCTCCTTGTCGAACCTGGTGGGCACCGGCACGATCACGAACGACGACAAACGGCCGTCCACCTTGACGATGAAGGTGCGCAAGACCTCCTCGCGGATACAGGCCAAGGGCCTCCTCGAGCTTGCATCGACGGGCAACAAGGTCACGGTGACGCTCTTGCGCTCCCGCCACGGCACATGGGCGAACGTGGCGACCAAGTCCGTCTCGGTCAAGAAGTTCGCCGACCGCGACAGCGACAGCCTCACCGACGCGAAGTACCGCGCCTCGTTCCCTCGTCCGGCCAAAGGCAAGTACCGCTTCACGGCGAAGTTCGCCGGGGACTCCGACACCCTGGCCCAGACGAAAAAGGTGACCTTCACGCTGTAGGTTGCGCGCTGACTCATCTGCGAGCCAAGGGGCGCCCGAGGGGGCGCCCCTTGGCGTGTCGGTACCGAGGGGCACCATGTGTGCCACATGGTGCCCCGTGACTCCCTCTCGAGGCTCGACTCTCGAACGTCTGTTCGATATAGTCCGAGCTTGCCTGCTTCGATCAGCGGGTCCGCCGCACGGCACGAGCCGATCCAAACGACGTTCGGCGACGCTGTCGCGCTCGGCGATGTGTCGTTCGTCGTGGTCGATCTCGAAACCACGGGCGGCTCCCCCGTCGACGACGCGATCACCGAGATCGGCGCCGTGCGCTTCCGCGGCGCCGAGCGCGTGGGCTCGTTCCAATCCCTCGTGGATCCCGAGCGCCCGATCCCCCCGTACATCGCACACCTGACGGGCATCAGCGATCGGCTGGTCGTTGGCGCACCAGCCCTCGCGCAGGTCCTGCCGAGCTTCCTGGAGTTCGCACGTGGTGGCGTGATCGTCGCGCACAACGCGTCCTTCGACGTCGGGTTCCTGAATACGAACCTGTTGCGGATGGACTACGAGCCATTGCCGGCGCCGGCGGTGTGTACCGCCAAGCTCGCGCGGCGCTTGGTGTGGCCCGACGTGCCCAACGTCAAACTGCACACCCTCGCGGCGTATTTCCGCACACGAACCAAGCCGGTGCACCGTGCGCTCGCAGACGCAGAGGCGACCGGGGAGGTGCTGCAGGGACTCCTCGATGTCGGGCAGCATCTCGGCATCCACACCCTCGGCGAGCTGTACCACGCCTGCAGCGCACGCGGGCGACCGAACTTCGCCAAGATCGCGATGGCCGAGGACCTACCTCGCGGACCCGGCGTGTACGTCTTCCGCGATCGAAATGGGAGCGTGCTGTATGTGGGTAAGGCCAAGGACCTGCGCGCGCGGGTCAAGTCGTACTTCTACGGCGACGAACGCAAGAAGGTGCAAGATCTCGTCGCGTCGGTTCGATCGATCGATGCGATCACCACGCCCAACGAACTCGAAGCCCTCGTGGTCGAGATCCGGCTGATCGCCGAACACCAACCTCGCTTCAACACTCACGGGAAACGCTGGCGGCGCTTCGCCTACATCAAGCTCGACCCGGCCGAGGCCTGGCCGAGACTGAAGATCGCCCGGGTCCTGGACAATGGCGACGGCGCCACCTATCTCGGACCGTTCGCCTCCTCCGCACGGGCCACGCTCGCCAAGGAGGCGCTCGAAGAGGCGTTCCGCATCCGTCGATGCACGCGCTCGATGGGCAAGCGCACGCGTTTCGCCCCATGCGCGCTCGCCGACATGGGGCGCTGTCTCGCACCGTGTGACGACCGCACCGACCTCGGGCAGTACCGTGCGCTCGTCGACGATGTGATCGCCGCGCTGCGGGCCCCGGCGGCACTGCTTGGCGGACTCGAGGCTCGCATGGTCGAGCTCGCCGAACAGCAACGGTTCGAAGAGGCCGGACTCGCCCGCGACCGCGTGCGAGCGCTCGCCGACGCGCTGTCGCGCATGCGGGTCGATCGCTGGCTCACCGCCGGACGACTCGTGCTCGAGGGTGCCGACGGGGAGCGCCTGGAGTTGGCCGGGGGCACGCTGATGCCGGCCTCCCCCACCGGTTCGCTGGGGGCCGCAGGTCCGATCGGTGCCCCGGCTCCGCGCGAGCGAGCCGACGAGCTTTCGGTCGTGCGCTCGTGGGTGCGTTCTCATCCTGTACGCGTGCTCGACTGCGACATCGCGCCCTCCGAGCGCGTCGACGGGGGTGCCGACCTGGATCGATTGCTGCACCAGATCCGCGCGACCGACGACCCGCGATCGCCGCGTGCCGGCGGCCTGCGTCGTCGCGAGCGTTCGGCCCGATCTCAGCCGGTACCCGCCCGCAGCTAGACTGACCCGCATGGAAACCGCCGTCATCGTCGAGGGCGCACGAACGCCGATCGGGAAGTTCCTGGGGTCCTTCGCCGACACCACGACCGTTGAGCTCGGCACCGCCGCCGCGGCCGAGGCGATGCGTCGCGCCGACATCCAGCCCGAGCAGATCGACCAAACGATCTTCGGTCACGCCCGTCAGGCAGGCAACGGACCGAATACCGGTCGCCAGGTCTCGATCCGCGCAGGCGTGCCCAAGGAGGTCAGCGCATACAACGTGAACATCGCCTGCGGCTCGGGCATGAAGGCTGTGCAGCTCGGCGCGCAGCAGATCGCGCTCGGCGACGCCGAGGTCGTGCTGACCGGGGGCATGGAGAACATGACCCGCGTGCCATTCCTGATGCCCGGCATGCGTGTGGGGCACCGGCTCGGCAACACCGAGGTCCTCGACGGCATGTACGTCGATGGCCTGCTGGATCCGCTCTGCGGGCTGATCATGGGCGAAACGGCCGAGAACCTCGTCGATCTCTACGACATCTCCCGCGAGGAACAGGACGCCTTCGCGCTGGAGTCCCAGCACAAGGCCGTTGCGAGCGCCGAGCGACGCGCCGACGAGATCGTCCCGGTCGAAGCGACGCTCGGGCGAACGACCATCTCCGTCACGACAGACGAGCATGTGCGCCCCGACACGTCGAGCGAATCGCTCGCGAAGCTCGCCCCCGTGTTCCGCGAGGGCGGCAGCGTGACGGCCGGCAACAGCAGCGGCCTGACCGACGGCGCGGCCGCGATGGTCCTCATGTCGGCGTCCAGAGCAGCAGCCGAGGGCCGCACGCCCCTGGCCCGCATCATCGGATGGAGCTGGGCCGGCGTGCCGCCCGAGATCATGGGGATCGGACCGGTGCCGGCGACCCAGAAGGTCCTGGAGCGAACCGGCCTCACGATGGCCGACATCGAGCTGTTCGAGGTGAACGAGGCGTTCGCCGCGCAGGTCATCGCGTGTGAACGCGAGTTGAAGTTCGACCGCGACCGGCTGAACGTGCGCGGCGGCGGCATCAGCGTGGGGCACCCGATCGGCATGAGCGGGGCGCGCATCATCTTGGCGCTGGCCTACGAGATGCGACACGCGGGTCTCAACCTGGGGCTCGCCACCTTGTGCATCAGCGGTGGGCAGGGGCTCGCGGTCGTGCTCGAGCGCGCCTGAGCTCGGCCCTCAGGCCGGCCATGCGATCCGCACGAGTGAAGCGGTTCGGCTCCACTCGCGAAGATCCTCTTGGGGATAGCTCGCCTGGTACTTCGCCACCATCGCGAGACCGACGGTCTTGCCCGCGACATCGTCGCGGCCGACGGTCGCAGCGACGGTTTCGCGACGCTCCCCGGCGATCTCGAGCACGACCCGTGGCTCCGCTTCGAGGTTGCGATACCAGTCGGCGTGCTGGCTGTTCGACAACAGGTACGCGCCGTCGTCGTGGGCCACGAACCAGATCTCGATGCGATGGGATCCACCGCTTACACGACCGACGGTGGTGAGGTAGCAGAACTCGGTGTCGGCGAGGTCCTTGATCGGCGTCACGAGCCGAAGAACGCCCATGCGAGCAGGGCACCGATGACCACGACCGCCGCGAGCAGGAAGAGCACATCCCCTCGCTTGATCTTGCCCGGCTGCATCGCGTTGAAGCCCACAGACACGCCCCGACGTTCAGCCCTGCGTGATCAGGTTCTTCGACAGCCGCGAGATCGAGGTCTGCAAGCCGCCGGTGACGGACGCGCCCTCGATCGTGAACGCCGGCTGCAGGGCGGCGATGTCCTCCAAAGCTTCCTCCAGACGCGATCCTGCCTCCTCGGCCGCCCGGAGGGCCTCGACCAACACGACCGCGTAGTCGGCGTTGAACGGCTCGCCGTCCCACGGACACGTTCCCCCGGCGGCGATCGTTTGCTCGGCGAAGAAGTCGCGGCCGCAGCGTTTGCAGGTTGCTTTGATCTTCACACGCGTTCCTCCTGGGGCACGAGGCCTCGTTCTTCCAACAGTTCCCAGAGCCGGTCGGCAACCTCGAACGGGTCGGCCGGCTTGACGTACCACGCATCGGCGCCGGACCAAGCCGCCAACCAGCTGTCGTGACGACGTTCGAGCAAGATCACGATCACGCCGGTGAACGGATCGGCATCATCCCGCAGGGACCGGGCAAGGCCGAACGCTCCCAACCGAGAGGCCAACTCGTCGGCGATCACGACGTCGGGCCGATCGCGCAACGCCGCCCGCAGCGCCAATTCGCCGTTCGCGGCGGCCCGGAAACGTAACGCGCTCTTGGACCGTCGCTCGATGCTGCGAACGGTCAACGCCATGAGCTCACGTGACCGCGGGTCGGGTGACATGAGCAGCACGTCCACGCGCGGCAGGCTACCACCGACCTGCGGGTCTTTGCCGCGCAGACGCCCCTGGGCTACCGTGAGCCCCGCATCGCATCCGCTAAGGAGGGGAACGTGGACAACGTCGGCAAGGCAGCCGTTGCAGAATTCGTGGGGACGTTCGCGCTGATCTTCTTCGGCGCCGGCGCCATCATCATGACGGGCGGGGGCGACCTCGTCGCGATCGCGCTCGCACACGGGCTCGCGATCGCGATCATGGTCTCGATCATGGCGCAGACATCCGGTGGGGTCTTCAATCCCGCGATCCAAATCGCGCTGTGGGTCACCGGCAAGATGCCGACCGCACGATCGGCCGCATACATCGGCGCGCAGTTGCTGGGGGCCGCTGCCGCCGCCTATCTGTTGAAATACATGGTGCCGGCGGCTGCATTCGATTCGGTCAAGGGCGGCATCCCCGCGGTCGCGCCCGAGATCGCACTCGGCAAGGCGGTCGTGATCGAGGCCGTGCTGACCTTCTTCCTGGTGTGGGCCGTGTTCGGCACGGCCGTGGACGAGCGCGGGCCGTTCGCCAAGACCGCCGGTTTCACGATCGGCCTCATCATCACGATCGACATCTTCGTCGGCGCCGCCTGGACGGGCGCCGCGATGAACCCCGCTCGGTGGTTCGGGCCGGCCTTGGCGACGAACGACTGGACCAACTGGTGGGTGTGGATCGTGGGCCCGATCGCCGGCGGCATCATCGCCGGCGTCGGCTACTGGTTCCTGTTCCTGCGGGGCCGCGAGACCGCCACGCCGTAGCCGGGTCGACGATGCTCGACCTGTACCTCGATTCGGCCGCCGCGACCCCGGTCGTTCCCGCGGCTCGTGAGGCGATGCTCGCCGCACTCGATGTGTTCGGCGACCCGTTGATGATCCACGCGCCGGGTCGAGCGGCACGCGGCCTGTTGGAACGCGCCCGGGCCACGATCGCGGCGGGGATCGGCGCCCAACCCGACGAAATCGTCTTCACCTCCGGCGCGACGGAGTCGGTGTCGCTCGCGATCTGGGGAACGGCACGCGAACGTCGCGAACGTGGCAACCGCGTCGTGGTGAGCGGGGTGGAGCACCCGTGCGTGACCGGGATCTGCCGGGTGTTGGCATCCGACGGGATCGAGACGATCGTGATCCCTACCGACGAGCACGGACGCATGGACCTCGACCGGTACGCGTTCGAGGTCCGATCGCCGGGGACGCTGCTCGCGAGCGTCCAACACGCCAATCAAGAAACCGGCACGATCCAGCAGATCGGGGAGGCAGCCCGCCTGGCCGAGGCGGCGGGCGTGGTGTTCCACACCGACGCCGCCCAAACGGCGGGCCGCCTGCCCATCGATGTCGACGCGCTCGGCGTCGACCTGCTGTCGGTGTCCGGACACAAGTTCGGTGGCCCCCCCGGCGTCGGCGCCCTCTACGTGCGCCGGGGCGTCACGCTCATGCCGTACCCCTGCGGGGACGATCGGGAACGCAAGCGTCGCGCCGGGATGGAGAACACGCCCGGCATCGCGGGTATGGCGGCCGCATTCGAGGCGGCGCGGGCCACGATGGCCGACGACGCCGCGCGCCTATGGGCGATGACTGGTCGACTGCGCGAGCGGATCGAGCAGACCGTGCCAGGTGCGTCGGTCCACGGACACCCGACGCACCGCACGCCGCACCTGGTGTGCTTTTCGGTACGCGACCTCGATCCGGCAACGCTGGCGATGGCCCTGGATGACCGAGGTATCCATCTGGGGGCGGGATCGCTGTGTACCGGTCGTCCCGAGGACGCCTCGACGGTGCTCGGGCAGATGGGCGTCGCGTCGACGCCCGGATTCCGGGTCGGCGTGGGCCCGACGACCACCGAGGCCGATATCGACACGTTCGCGATCGTATTGCCCGAGGTGGTCGAAGAACTCCAAACGGTCCAGCGGGCGGCGGCGGCCTCGATGGCGCGTTTCCAACCACCCGAGACGTAAGGTGCAGCGATGAATGGTGGCAAAGAGATCCTGCCGATGCCGGTGTGGCTCGTGATCGGCGCGGCGGTCGGGGCTGCGGTCGGATCGGGCGGCGGCGGCAGCTCGACGGGACTCGCTGCGGGCGTCCTGCTCGGCGCCGCGGGCGGGGCCCTCGTGTCGTTCGCCCTGTCGCGCAGGCGCGACGGCTAGGCTCGCTACACCGTCCAGGTATCGCCGCCGTACAGCAGGGTGGACAGGTCGCCCTCACCCAGTCGCTCCGTCGCCCGATCGATCTGCGCATGGATCGACTCGCCGTAGGTGTCGCGTTGCACCTCCCGGAATACCCCGATGCACGTCGGCTCGGTCGGTCCCTGTGAGAGATGCGCGAGTGCGAACGCAAGGGATGGTGGACCATGGACATCGTGGGTGATGATGGCCCCCGGTTCGGTGTCGGACACGTCCGCGATCTCCAGGCGCCCGTTGTCCCCCAGGCGCACGCACCGCGTGCCCTCATCGAACACGATCGGCTCACCGTGCACCAAGCGGATCTGATTGTGCGCCCCCTGCGACTTGTCGCGAAGCAGGTCGAACGCCCCGTCGTTGAACACGTTGCAATTCTGATAGATCTCCACGAATGCGGCGCCGGGGTGCGCGGCCGCTTGCCGCAGCACCTCGGTGAGATGCGCACGGTCGTTGTCGAGCGTGCGCGCCACGAACGTCGCGGCCGCCCCCAGCGCAAGCGCGACCGGGTCGAACGGTCGGTCGACCGAGCCGAAGGGCGTCGATTTGGTGATCTTGCCGACTTCCGATGTCGGTGAGTACTGACCCTTCGTGAGCCCGTAGATCTGGTTGTTGAACAGCAGGATCTTCACGTTGACGTTTCGGCGAAGCGCGTGGATCACGTGATTGCCGCCGATCGACAAGGCATCGCCGTCGCCGGTCACGACCCACACATCGAGCTTCGGGTTCGCCGTAGCGATGCCGGTCGCGATCGCCGGCGCTCGCCCGTGGATGCCGTGGAAACCGTACGTGTCCATGTAGTAGGTGAACCGGCCGTTGCAGCCGATCCCGGACACGAACACGGTGTTCTCGGGGGCGACGCCGAGTTCCGGCATGAAGGATTGCACGGCCGCCAAGATCGCGTAATCGCCGCAACCGGGGCACCATCTCGGTTCCTGATCCGAGGAGAAATCCTTCTTGGTGAGCGGCAGCACATCAGCCATGCAGGGCCTCCTCGATCGCCTCGTCGAGCTCGTCGGCCATGATCGGGCGTCCCTGCACGCGCGAGAACGACCTCGCATCGACCAGGAACCGTGCTCGCACGAGCATCGCGAGCTGTCCTTCGTTGATCTCGGGGATCAGGATCTTCGGATAGCGACCAAGGACATCCTGCGTGTTGGAGGGCATGGGGTTCAGCCACCGCAGATGCGCGCTCGCGACCTTCGCCCCGTGCTCGCGAGCGCGGCGCACGGCCGCGCGGATCGTGCCGGCCGTCGAACCCCAACCGAGCACGAGGAGTTCGCCGTCACCATCGGGATCGTCGACGAGCAACGGCGGCAACGACGACGCGATACCACTCACCTTGTCGCGACGAAGGTGCGTCATCAACTCGTGATTCTCCGGGTCATAGCTGATGGCGCCGGTGATGTTCTCACGCTCCAAACCGCCGATGCGGTGCTGCAGTCCGGGGGTGCCGGGGATCGCCCAGGGGCGGGCGCCAACCTCGTCACGCGCATATGGCATGAACGGCTCATCGGTCGCTCGCGCCTGCATCGGATCGATCGCCGGCAAGGCGTCGATGTCGGGCAACAACCAGGGCTCCGAGGAGTTCTGCAGGAAGCTGTCGGACAGCACGATGACCGGCGTGCGGTAGCGGATCGCGACGCGCGCAGCATCGAGTGCGACGTCGAAGCAATCCGAGGGCGAGGACGCCGCGACGATCGGGATCGGCGACTCGCCGTGACGCCCGAACATCGCCGCCAGCAGATCGGCTTGCTCCGTCTTGGTCGGCAACCCGGTCGACGGGCCGCCGCGCTGCACGTCAACGATGATCATCGGCAGCTCGGTGATGACCGCCAGGCCGATCGTCTCCGCCTTGAGATCGAGTCCTGGACCACTCGTGCCGGTAACGGCGAGCTGACCGGCGAACGAGGCGCCGAGCGCCATGTTGGCGGCGGCGATCTCGTCTTCGGCCTGCACCGTGATGACGCCGAAGTTCTTGTGTCGCGACAGTTCGTGGAGTAGGTCCGACGCCGGCGTGATCGGGTAGCTGGCGTAGAACAACCGCAAGCCACTCGTCTCAGCGGCCGCGATCAACCCCCAGGCGAGCGCTTGGGAGCCGGCAACGTTGCGATACCGACCTGGCGCTGCCGGCGCGGCCTTCACGAGGATCTGGTGGGCGAACAGCTCGGTCGTTTCGCCGAAGTTGTACCCGGCGGTGAACGCCGCCGCGTTGGCGTCGTAGATCGCCTGGCGCCGACCGAACTTACTCTGCAGCCACGCCAGCGTCGGTTCGGTCGGGCGCCCGTACATCCACGAGACCAACCCCAGCGCGAACATGTTCTTCGCCCGCTCGGCCTCCTTCTTGCTGACACCGACGGGCTCGACCGCTCGAACCGTGATCGAGGTCATCGGCACCTGGATCACCTGGTAGCCGTCCAGGCTGCCGTCGGTGGTCGGATCGCTTGCATACCCGGCCTTCTCAAGGTTGCGCGCGGTGAAGGCGTCTTCGTTCAGCAGCAGCGTGCCGCCCTTGGCGACCGTGCCGAGGTCGGCCTTGAGGGCCGCGGGGTTCATCGCGACCAGGACGTCGGCGTGATCGCCCGGCGTCGCCACGTCGGTCGAGGCGAACTGGATCTGGAAAGCCGAGACACCGTGGACGGTGCCGGCCGGCGCGCGAATCTCGGCGGGAAAGTCGGGCAGGGTGGCGAGGTCGTTTCCGAGCAGCGCCGTGGCGCTCGTGAAGCGATCGCCGGTCAGCTGCATCCCATCGCCCGAGTCGCCTGCGAAGCGAACGACGACGCGTTCTCGTTCTTCGACGGTCTTGCTCATGTGGTGCGCTGCGGGCGCGTCACTCCTCGTCGGCTCGGTGGGATGCCGTCGAGAACACAGCGTACTGCCCCGCGGGACCTATGACGGGTATCTGTGTTTGTATCCGCATATGCAGACACGACGACTTGGAGCCAACGGACCAGACATCTCGGTGATCGGACTCGGCGCGTGGGAGGCGGGCGGGGACGCCTGGGGCGCGAATCCCGACGACGACGACATCGTGCGAGCGTTCCACGCTGCCTTCGACGCCGGGGTGACATGGGTCGATACGGCCGAGGTGTACGGCTCGGGTGTGTCGGAGCACATCGTCGGCAAAGCGTTGGTGGGGCGCCGGGACGAGCTGGTCGTGGCGACCAAGGTGGCGCCATCTGACGGCGGCACGGGCTTCGCCCCCGAACACGTCGTCGCGGCATGCGACGCCTCGCTCGGGCGACTCGGGATCGACACGATCGATCTGTACCAGCTGCACTGGCCCGACGAGTCGGGCATCCCGATCGAGGACACCTGGGGTGCGATGTCCGGGCTCGTAGAGGCGGGGAAGGTGCGTTTCGTGGGTGTGTCGAACTTCGACCAGGACCTGCTCGAGCGATGCCTTTCGATCCGCCATGTGGATTCGCTTCAGCAGGAGTTCTCGCTATTGGCGGTTGACGATCGGGACCTGATCCGCTGGTGCGGCGACAGCGGGATCGGCGTGGTCTCCTACTCCCCGCTCGGCGTTGGGTTCCTGACCGGACGGTTCACACGCGCGCAAGCCGACGGGATCGACGACTGGCGATCGCGAGAGGAAGACTGGTCCTCGCCGGCGCGGCTGGATCAGGTCTTCGCGGTGGTCGACGGCATGCGCCCCGTGGCCGAACGGCTGGGGATCACGATGGCACAGCTCGCGCTCGCGTGGAACCTCGCCCAACCGGGGGTGACCGCGGCAATCACGGGCAGTCGCAACGGCGAGCACATGCGCCAAAACGCGAACGCCGGCGACATCGTTGTGGACGACCACGCGTTCGGCGAACTCGAGGCCCTGCTGCCGGGGTAGGCTTCGGCGCCCGCTCAGTCGGCGCCCGCTCAGCCGGTGTGCCGCTGGACCTCGCGCAGCCGCCGAACGATCCCGTCCAGCAGCTTCAGCGACAGCCGCGGCTCTTCGCGCAGGAGCGAGACCAGCGTGTGCCGGAACAAGCGCAACACACGCATGGGGGTCTCGGCCGTGATCGTCGCCGTGCGCGGACCACCATCGATCGTCGACAGCTCCCCGAAGAAATCTCCGGGGAGGACCTCGCCGACCTTCTTGCCCTTGCGCGTGACCTTGCCCGCACCGGCAAGGACCACGAACAGCGTCTCGCCGAGCTGCCCCTCCTCCACGATCGAGCTGCGCCGGTCGAAGGTGAGCTCGTCCGCCTCGGCCGCCAGGCGCTGCAAGTGCTTCTTCGAAAACCCTATGAACAGCGGAACCGAGCCCAGGGTGGCCGCGTTCTCCCGCACGGTTCGCCGCGGTGACTGCTCGGGGAGCGCCCCGTCCAGACCTCGGCCCGCCCCTCGCAACAGCATGTCGGCAGCGCCCTGACTCATCGCGTGGAAGCCTACCCCTCCCGACCCCGACCCTGCCAGGCGAGATCGCCCGGGCGGCCCGACACACCCTGCATCCGACCACCCTCGGGTAGTCTCGATGGACCATGTCGAAAGACGCTCGAAGCCGCCTGGAACACCTTCTCGCCGAGCGCATCGTCGTGCTCGACGGCGCCTGGGGAGTGCTGCTCCAGGGCTGGGGTCTGAGCGAAGCGGACTTCCGGGGGCAGCGCTTCGCCCGGCACGATCGCGACGTGAAGGGCGACCCCGACTTGCTGAACCTCACCCGCCCCGACATCGTGCGCTCGATCCACGACGACTACTTCGCATCCGGCGCCGACATCACCACCACCAACACGTTCACCGCCACTTCGATCGGGCAGGCCGACTACGGGCTCGAAGGTGCCGTGCGGGACATGAACCTCGAGGGCGCCCGTGTGGCCAAGGCATCTGCCGAGCAGGCGGGTGGCCTGGTCGCCGGTTCGATCGGCCCACTCAACGTGACGCTGTCGATGTCTCCCAAGGTCGAGGATCCGGCGTTTCGCACGGTGTCGTTCGAGCAGGTGTACACCGCCTACGCCGAGCAGATCGCCGCGCTTCGCGACGGCGGGGTCGATCTGCTGTTGATCGAGACGATCTTCGACACGCTGAACGCCAAGGCGGCGATCGCAGCGGCGATGGATGTGGCGCCCGAACTCCCCCGCTGGATCTCGGTCACGATCGTGGACAAGAGCGGGCGCACGCTCTCTGGCCAAACGGTCGAAGCGTTCTGGACGTCGGTGGCGCACGCCGATCCCGTGATCGTCGGGCTGAACTGCTCGCTGGGAGCCCGAGAGATGCGCCCATCGGTCGAGGCGCTGGCCCGGGTCGCGTCGGTGCCGGTCGCCAGCTACCCCAACGCCGGGCTTCCCAACGCCTTCGGTGGGTTCGACGAAACGGCCGAGATCACGAGCGAGCTGCTCGGGGAGTTCGCGCGGGCCGGCCTCGTGAACGTCGTCGGCGGTTGCTGCGGAACGACCCCCGAGCACATCCGCCAGATCGCGGCGGCCGTTCGAGGCGTGGCACCGCGCGTCATCCCGTCGACGCAGCCGTGGACCACCTTCGCGGGGCTGGAACCGTTCCGTATCACCCCGGAGACGGGGTTCGTGATGGTCGGTGAGCGCACGAACATCACCGGGTCCAAGGTCTTCGCGCGTTTGATCGAGTCCGGCGACTTCGAAGCGGGCGTCGACGTCGCACGCCAGCAGGTCGAGAACGGCGCCAACCTGATCGACGTGAACATGGACGCCGACCTGATCGACGGCGAGGAGGCGATGACGCGGTTCCTGAACCTGCTCGCAACCGAACCCGCGATCGCCAAGGTGCCGATCATGATCGACTCGTCGAAGTGGTCGATCCTGGAGGCAGGACTCCGCTGCGTGCAAGGCAAGGGGGTCGTGAACTCGATCAGCCTCAAGGAGGGCGAGGAGGACTTCCTGACGAAGGCACGGACGGTGCGTCACTACGGGGCCGCCGTCGTCGTGATGTGCTTCGACGAGTCGGGGCAAGCCGACACGGTCGCCCGCAAAGTCGCGATCGCGGAGCGCTCCTTCCGTCTCCTCGTCGATCACGCGGGTTTCGACCCGCAAGACGTGATCATCGATCCGAACATCCTGGCGGTCGCGACCGGGATCGAGGAGCACAACGAGTACGCGAAGGCGTTCATCGAGTCCACACGTGAGATCAAGCGCCATTGTCCGGGCACGAAGATATCCGGCGGCGTGTCCAACCTGAGTTTCTCCTTCCGAGGCAATGAGACCGTCCGACGAGCGATGCACTCGGCGTTCCTGTATCACGCGATCGCGGCCGGGCTCGACATGGCGATCGTCAATGCCGGACAACTCGACGTGTACGAAGACATCGCCCCCGATCTACTGGAGCACGTTGAGGACGTGATCTTCAACCGTCGCGCCGATGCCACCGAGCGGTTGGTCGAGTTCGCGGACACCGTCAAAGGCGAAGGCACGCTGACGAAGGAAGAGGACCTGTCGTGGCGTGACGCGCCGGTCGAGCAGCGTCTGTCCTACGCGCTCGTGCACGGCATCGACCGCTGGATCGTCGAGGACACCGAGGAGGCACGCCACAAGGTCGACCGTCCGCTCGAGGTGATCGAAGGGCCGCTGATGGCCGGCATGCAGGTGGTCGGCGATCTGTTCGGCGCCGGCAAGATGTTCCTGCCGCAGGTGGTCAAGAGCGCGCGTGCGATGAAGAAGGCGGTCGCCCATCTCGAGCCGTTCATGGAGGACGAGAAGGAGGGCGGCTCCGTGCAAGGCACCGTTGTCCTTTGCACCGTCAAAGGCGACGTCCACGACATCGGCAAGAACATCGTCGGTGTCGTGTTGGGCTGCAACAACTATGCGGTCATCGATCTCGGCGTGATGGTGCCCGTGGACAAGCTTCTGGACACCGCGGAAGAGGTCGGCGCCGACCTGGTCGGCTGCTCCGGGTTGATCACACCGTCGCTGGACGAGATGGTCGTCGTCGCCAAGGAGATGCAGCGGCGCGGTCTCGATCTGCCCTTGCTGGTCGGCGGCGCCACAACGTCGCGGCAGCACACCGCCGTGCGGATCGCGCCCGCATACGATCAACCGGTGGTGCACGTGGTCGACGCCTCCCGGGTGGTCGGGGTCGCGTCATCGTTGATGGACGCCGGCCGTCGCGCCACCCTCGACACGGACAATCGCGCGCTCCAGGCGCGCCTGCGTGCCCAACACGAAGAACGCCAGCGCACCCCACTGCTGCCGATCCGCATCGCCTCGCAGCGCCGCACGCCGATCGAGTGGCGAGCCGAGGACGTCGCACCCGCGCCATTCACCGGCACGCGCACGATCGAGCCGTCGATCGCACAACTGCGTGACGTGATCGACTGGACATTCTTCTTCACCGCGTGGGAACTCAAGGGGTCCTACCCGCAGATCCTCGAGCACACCGAGTACGGCGCGCAGGCTCGGGAGCTGTTCGACGATGCCGAGGAGCTCCTCGCAGAGATCGAATCCAACGCCTCGTTGCAGATCCGCGGCTCCTACGGGTACTGGCGGGCAGCCAGCGAGGGTGACGACATCGTGCTCGACAACGGCGTCACCCTGCCGATGTTGCGCCAGCAAGCCGATCGGGGACTCGACACACCGAATCGCAGTCTTGCCGACTTCATCGCGCCCGTCGAAAGCGGACTGCCCGATCACATCGGCGCGTTCGCGGTGACCGCGGGGCTCGGCGCCGAGGACCTCGTGAAGCGCTACGAGGCCGACAACGACGACTACCGCGCGATCATGGTCAAGGCGATCGCGGACCGGCTCGCCGAGGCCGCGGCAGAGTGGTTGCACCGCGAGGTGCGGCGCTCGTGGTACGCCCCACAGGAGGCCCTCACCAGCGAGGAACTGCTCGGCGAGGCGTACCGGGGCATCCGTCCCGCTATCGGCTACCCCGCGTGCCCGGACCACTCGCTGAAGCGCAGGCTCTTTGACCTCCTCGGCGCCCGTGAGATCGGCATGGACCTCACCGAACACTTCGCGATGACGCCGGCGGCAAGCGTCAGCGGGCTCTACTTCGCCCACCCCGCCGCCCGCTATTTCAATGTGGGTCAGGTCGGCAAGGATCAGCTGGAGGAATACGCGCGGCGACTGGGTGAGAGCGTCTCGGAAGCAGAGCGTTGGCTCCGGCCGAACCTGGCCTACGATCCTGACTGATCGTTGGGCGGGGGCGCGCCGATCGCGGCATGGATCGCGCTGGTCAAAGCGAGGATCTGCTGGGAGAGCAACAGTAACTGCTCGTTCTGCGCCTCCTCTGCCTGCACGATCTTCCACTGATCGTCGGCGAGCACCTGGCGACGTTCATCTGCGCGATTCTGACTGATCATCACGAAGGTCGACAAGAAGATCGCTTCCAGCGACACGATCATGGTGAGCAATCCGAAGGGATACCGCTCGATGCCGAAACCGATCCACGCGCCGAACCACACGATGTGCAGGTACACGAAGAACATGGATCCGGCGAAGATCGTGACGGCGTCGGCGACCCGGTTCTGCGCGCTCGCCGCACGCTCGGCTCGGTGTCGCTGCAACGCTGGATGTGCGGTCCCCGCTTCGGCTCCGGAGTGCTCGGCCACCATCGACGTCTCCTTCTCGCTCGATGGCAGGAAGGTACGCCCGGACGCCCCCTGAGGGAAGAACTAGTGGAACGAGTTACCGCATGCACAGCCGCCGGAGGCGGCAGGGTTGTCGATCGTGAAGCCGGTCTGCTCGAGCGAGTCGATGAAGTCAACCGTCGCCTGACTGAGGTAGGGCACCGACATCTTGTCGATCACGATGCGCACCCCGTGCTGCTCCTCGACCGCATCCTTGTCGCTGGCCTGGTCGTCGAGGTACATGGCATACCGCAAACCCGAGCAACCTCCGGGCGAAACGGCCACGCGCAGGGCGATGTCGTCGCGACCCTCTTCGACGAGGAGCTCTTTCACCTTCGAGGCGGCGGTCTCGGTCAACGTGAGCATGGGTCCTCCGGGAGGGTCGCGGTATGCGGCTGGGACCCATCCAGTGTAGCCGTGAATGCTTCGAAATCCCATCGCACAGGTCGGGTTCGCCGCCTAGGTCCGACCGTGGTCGCGCGCGAGCTCCTGGGCCACGAGTTCCAACGACATGCGCGCGTCGGCGAGGGCGGCGTCGATACCCACTCGCTCAGCCAGAGATCGAACGGTGACTCCCTGCGGCGCAACACTTGCCACGCCACATGTGATCACGACGGGTATCCCCGCTCCCTTGGCGGCGCGCAGAACGCCGGCGGGCACCTTGCCGCGCAGCGACTGCTCGTCCAGCGAACCTTCGCCGGTGATCACCAGGTCGGCGACGTTCATCCGCCGGTCGAAACCCACCGCCTCCATCACGACCTCGACCCCGGGACGCAGGCGGGCTCCGAGGAAGGCCATCAGTCCGAAACCAAGCCCGCCGGCCGCCCCGGCGCCCGGATCGCGAGAACGATCCACGCCCAGGTCCCGCGAGGCCACCGCCGCGAGGTGCGCGAGTGCCCGGTCCAAGAACACGACATCGTCGGGTGAGGCGCCCTTCTGCGGCCCGAACATCGCCGTCGCTCCCACCGGGCCACACAGCGGGTTGTCGACGTCGCTCACCCCCACGACCTCGACCGACCGCAGTGCCGGCGGCATCGGTCCGAGATCGATGTGAGCTAGATCGAGCAGCCCGGCACCGCCCTCGACGATCGGTCGCTCCCTGCCGTTGAGGAATCGCGCGCCGAGCGCTGAGGCCATACCGACCCCGCCGTCGTTCGTGGCGGAGCCTCCAAGACACACGAGCAAGCGATCCACTCCGTGCTCGAGCGCGCCAGCCATGAGCTCACCGGTCCCCCGGGTGCTCGCTCGACGCACATCCCGTCGCTCGGGATCGACGAGTGCTTGTCCCGAGGCGCGCGACATCTCGACCACACCCGTGCGGCCGCGGAGACCGAATTCCGCATCGACGCGCTCGCCGAGCGGCCCCGTGACACTGCGGCGGATCCGCACGCTGCGACCGTCTCCCCCCGCGGGGACGAGCACATCCAGCGTTCCCTCGCCGCCATCTGCCAACGGCACCAGATCGAACTCGTCATCGGGTCGCTCGCGCCGCCAACCGCGTTCGATCGCCTCGGCCGCCTGCAGGGCGGTGAGCGTTCCGCGGAACTTGTCGGGACACACGAGAACGCGCATGGCGGCGACTGTACAATCCCGCCCGAGCCGAACGGGAAGGGGTCGACGCGTCGTGACGATCAGCAGCGAACGCCTGTTGGGGATCGCCTATGCCGAGCGCCAGCGTCTCGGACGCATGATCCAGTATGCCGACGTCGCGGCTTGGGAGCAGCCCAGCGCTGCTGCCGGCTGGTGGAACCGCGATGTGATGGCACACCTCGCGGCCTGCGACACGGCGGCAGCACAACTCGTCGCGGGTTTGCCCGCCGAGGAACTCGACGAGTTCCGGGCCGAACTCGCCGGAGAGCCGTTCACGACCGATGCGTGGAACGCCTGGTCCGTCGGCCGTCGCTCGGGTCTGGACACACGCCAGGTTCTGGAAACGTGGGGCGCCGCCGCGGAATCGTTCCTGGAGCACTGTTCGCGACTCGATGAGGCGCGATGGCAGGACAACCGGTACCCGTGGCTCGCGGGGGAGATCGCCACCAGGTACCTGGTGCAGTCGCGCGTCGTCGAGTGGTTCCTTCACGGAGAGGACATGCGCGCGACGAACGGGGTGGCCGATGGCTGGCAGTTCGGCTGGCAGCATTGGCCGGTCCATCTCACGATCGACCTCGGTACGAGGATGCTCCCCTGGGCGATGGTTGAGGCCGGCCACGACGTTGCGGGGCGCTCCATCAAGATCGACGTCTCGGGTGCCGGCTCGGGCACGTGGCATTGGGGCCTCGGGGTGGGAGAAACACCCGCTCCCACCACGGCTCCGGACGCCGTCATCGTCGGACGAGCTCCGCAGATGGCGTTGATCGCCGGTCGACGACTCGATCCCGACGAGCTCTTGGCATCCGGGGTGCTGGTGCTCGGCGGCGACACCGACCTTGCCGAACTGGTCCTGCACACGATCCGCGCGTACGCGTAGCCGCCGCGCGACCCCTCAGCGGGAAACGATCATGCGTCGCACGGTCCGTGCGACCGCCCCGAACCGATACTTGTAGGCGTAATCGCCCTTCAGCATGTC
>JANMPG010000232.1:0-42303 GCA_031369745.1 Actinomycetes bacterium | reverse complement strand
GGCGACCAACGGCGCGAAGCGGGCGCCGGCCCGGCACGTGATCGAGAAGCACATCACGCGGCGGGTGATCATCGTCGATCCGGTCGCCACCGCGCCGACCTACACGGGCGGCAGCAGTGGCGGCCAGATCACGGCGAACGTCCCGGCGGCGGCGGCACCCGCTCCCCCGGTAACCAGCTCGGGAGGCTCCTAAGCCATGCGATCGGTGGGCTTTCGTTCGATGGGCACCGACGTCACCGTGCACGGTCCCGACCATGGCGCGTTCGACGCCGCCTCCTCGGTCCTGCGCCGGCGGTTCCTCGCCGAGGATCGGCGCTTCTCACGCTTCCGCGGTGACAGCGAGCTCACATCGGTCAATCAGCGCGCGGGTCGGTGGACGAGCGTGTCCGACGGGTTCGCCGAGGTCCTCGCCGCCGCGCTCGCAGCCGCACGAACGACCGACGGCATCTTCGACCCGACGGTGCACGACGCCTTGGTCGCCGCGGGGTATGACCGCGACTTCGACGAGATCCTCGCGGGAGCTCGAGGCGCGTTGCACCCCAGCGCTCCCTGCGGGCGCTGGCGTGAGATCCGAAGCCGACCCGGCGCCGTGTTCCTCCCCACCGGCGTTCATCTGGATCTCGGTGGCATCGCGAAAGGGTGGTGCGTGGATCGCGCCGCCGACGACGCGATCGCCGCCGGCCTTCCCTGGGTGTTGGTGAACGCTGGTGGGGACCTGCGCGTCGCAGGCGACGCGCCGGCGCTCGAGGTCGCGATCGAGGATCCCGGACCCGGCAACGAGGAGCTCCTTCGCTCGCACATCCGGTCCGGCGCGCTCGCCACATCCTCGGTCTGCGCACGAGCGTGGGGCATCGATGCGCACCATGTGATCGATCCGTTCACGGGCGCCCCGGCGCGCACCGAGGTGATCCAGGCCAGCGTGTGGGCCGCAACCTGCGCTGAGGCGGAAGTGGGCGCCACGCACGCGTTGCTCCTCGGCACAGACGCCGCGGCGCGCTACCCGGCGGTGCTCGTCACCAGATCCGGCGAGATCGTGATCTCGATGCCGATCGAGGAGGACGCCGCATGATGACGTGGGTCCTGCTCCGGGCTGCGGGCATCGGCGCGTACGTGGCCCTGTGGCTGGCCGTCGCGTGGGGCATCGTCGCCACCACGGGGGTGGTCAAGCGTCACATCTCCAAGCCCGCCGCGAACGCGTTCCACGCCTTCGTCGCGTCCACGGGCCTTGCGCTCTTGGGTGTGCATCTGCTGCTACTGGTCCTGGACGGCTACATGCAGTTCGACCCGCTCGACGTCTTGATCCCGATGCACTCGACGTTCCGCCCGCTCGCGCTCACCGCGGGCGTCGTCGCGATGTATGCGATCGTGCTGGTCATGGTCAGCAGCTGGACGCGCGCCAAGATGAGCACCAGGGCGTGGCGCACGATCCACCTGCTTGCCGTCCCGGCGTTCGTGCTCGCGTTGCTGCACGGCGTGTTCGCCGGCACGGACACGCAACGCCCCTGGATGATCGCCTTGTACGGCATCACCGGGGTGTTGACCCTCTTCCTCGTGATCGTCCGGGGTTTGACCGCCGATTTCCGCCCACCGCGACCCGCGGGCGTCCTCACTCGCAGCGCAAGCTAGTCTTCGTCGCGTGAGCGACCCAGCAGACCTGCCCCGCTCGCGTGAGCGGATGCTCATCGAGGCCGGCCTCACGCTGGCCGCCGAGCTCGACCTGGACGTGGTTCTGCAGCACATCGTCGACCTCGCCGTCGAGATCGCCGGTGCCACCTATGGCGCGCTCGGCGTGCTCGGATCGGACCGGAGGATCGAGCGATTCATCACGACCGGGCTTTCCCGCGAGGAGCGCCACCGCATCGGTGATCCGCCGACCGGGCACGGCATCCTCGGCCTGCTGATCGAGCACCAGGAGCCGATCCGCCTCCCCGACCTCACCAAGGACCCGCGCTCCTACGGGTTCCCGCCCAACCATCCACCGATGCACTCCCTCCTGGGTGCGCCCGTGCGGGCGCTGGGGCGCATCTTCGGCAACATCTACTTGACCGACAAACGCGACGCGGCTGCGTTCTCCGATGACGACGAAGCCGCCCTCGTCGTCCTGGCCACCCAGGCAGGTGTCGCGATCGACAACGCCCGGCTGTACGAGGATGCCCAGCATGCTCAGCTGGAGCGTCGGCGACTCGAGGTCCTCGAGGAGCGGGAGCGCATCGCCAAAGAGCTGCACGACGGGGTGGTGCAATCTCTCTTCGCGGTCGGCATGGGGCTGCAGGGAGCCGCGGCGATGGCGCACGACGCCGAGATCTCCGGCCGCTTGGAAAACGCGGTCGAAGATATCGATCGCGCGATCCGCGATCTGCGCAACTACATCTTCGGGTTGCGCCCGGGCATCCTTGCCGACCGCCAACTCGATGAGGCGATCCGCCAGCTGTGCGGCGAGTTCGCCGCGCGCACCGACGTGGTCACGATCGCCGACGTCCAGGAGCGAGCGGCGGCCGAGCTCGCCTCCAACGCGGCCGACGTCATCCAGTTGATCCGCGAGGGATTGTCCAACGTGGGCCGGCACGCGGGTGCGACGACGTGCCGGGTGTCACTTCGCCATACGTCCGATGCCGGCATCGAGTTGCAGATCGACGACGACGGCGCCGGTTTCGACGTCGACGCACCTCGAAGCGGCATGGGCCTGGCCAACCTCCGGGCCAGGGTGGAGTCGATGGGCGGCACGTTCCGCGCCGACAGCGTCGCGGGGGAGGGCACGACGATCACCGCGCTGCTTCCCGCCTGAGCGAGCCGCAGCGCGACGATCACCGCGCATCGCGTCACTGCACGATCAGGGCGGTCACCATGCCGAACATGCCTTCTGGTCCTTCGACGTGGTTCAGGATGTGGCAGTGGAACGCCCACACACCCGGGCTATCGGCCTTGACGAGCAGGTCGAAACGTTGGCCCGGCGCGATCGTCAAGGTGTCGGCCATGTAGCGAGCGGACGCAGCGAGCGGGAACCCGTCCACCCCGACCACCTGGAAGTGCATCCCGTGCAGGTGCATCGGATGCAGCAGCTCGCCTTCGTTGGCCATGTGGAGCAGCACCCACTGTCCCCGCTTGGCGATGATCGGCAGCGTTGAGGGGAACCCCTTGCCGTTGAGGTTGTAGCCGAGCTGCCCGTCCCCGATGAACATCGTGCTCTCCACGCCCGGGTTGACTCCATACACGGAGGTCCATCCGGCCTTCGGCTCCACGTTGATCGCCCCGAACAGCCCGGCCCCGACCTGCTCGGCCGAGTTGAAGTGCGAGTGATAGACGTACATGCCGGGCGGATCCTTGATCGTGAACTCGTAGGTCCACGACGTGCCGGGCATGATCGGGTCCTGTGTGATGTAGGGCACACCGTCCATCTCGTTGGGCACGGACAACCCGTGGAAGTGCAGGACGAACGGTTGATCCATCTGGTTCTGGATGAAGAACCGGACTCGATCCCCGGGGTTGACCGTGATCAGGGGACCCGGCACCTGGTCGTTGAATGCCATCGCGTCCACGAACGTGCCGGTCGTGATCTCCCATTGGATCTGCGACACGGTGATGTTGAACACCTTGACGCCGCCGTCCATCTGCGGCTTGAGAGGCTGATTGCCGATCCCCTCGGTATTCGGACCGTCGGTGAGCTGCTTGACGAATGCCTCGACGCCGGCCGCGTGCGAGTCGGCCATCTCCTGCGCAGTCATCGACGAGGGCACGGGTGATGCCGATGTGTCACCGGCTGCCTGCGTCGTGCCGGACCCCGACACCATCAGCATGCCTTTCATGCCGGCGTCGGCGTGACCGGGCACCGTGCACAGCGTGACGTAGTCGCCTTCCGGCAACGCCGGCACCTCGAGAGCTGCCGTCGCTCCCGCATCGAGCATGGCCGTCTCGAACGTCTGTCCGCCTGCCTGGACCCCGAACGAATGCTGCGTCGCCCCATCGTTCGTCACGTTGAACGTCAGGGGCGTGTCTGCCGGTGCGTCGATCATCTCGGGCACGATCTTGAGCTGGTCGGTCAAGGAAACGTCGAACGCGGCGGCCGCGGCTGCCTCCCCCGCTCCGGCGCCGGTCCCCGAGTCGCTCGAGCTCGTGCACGCACTGGCCACGAGCACGAGAACGAGGAGCGCGGCGGCCGCAACCACGTTGAAACGTCGCATGGGCGGTGCTCCTTTCTGGTCGATGAGCATCCACGCGAGTATGCGGGGCGAGTTCGGTGCCTCGCGCGTCCAAGGGTCCCTGCTCGCCAGGGACCCTGGTCCCGTGCAGGTACGCATGCGGACCTGCAGACTTCCTGGCATGTTCGCCCGCTACTACGTCGAACTGCCTCTGCAGCGAGAGCGTGTGGAGCAGGTGCTCACCGAGGCGCCCGGCTCGTGGCTCCCGGGGCTCGCCACGCAGGCCAACCTCCGCGGGGATCGGCTGTTGGCCGAGGTCGGCTTCGGCGACGACGTCCGCATCGCTCGCCAGGTGGCGATCGACCTCGGCACCCCGATCCGGCTACCGACCAAAACCGTCGTGCCCTTGCGATGGACGGCGACCGGTGCCACGGGGTTGTTCCCGGCGATGGATGCGGATCTCGAGGTCGCCCCGCTCGGGCACGATCGGTGCCAACTGTCGATCAGCGCCCGCTACGTCCCGCCACTCGGAGCGCTCGGACGGGCGATGGATCGAGCGCTGCTGTTCCGCGTCGCCGAGGCTACGATTAAAGACTTCCTGGACCGCGTGCGCGACGGGATCGGGCGGGAAGCCGGCGTCGGTCACGACGGCGCGTCGGTCTGACGCCGCAGATGACTAGGATGCCGGCGTGAGCCCCAAGTCCCCACCCCTGCGCGTCATGCTCGTCGATGACCACGAGATCGTCCGCAACGGCATCCGCGCGATGCTGGATGCCCAAGACGACATCATCGTCACCACCGAGGCCGGCTCGGTTCGCGAGGCGATCGACGAGGCCGCGCGCACTCGCCCCGACGTGATCGTGATGGACGTTCGGCTATCGGATGGCAGTGGGATCGAGGCCACCCGCGAGATCCGCGCGAACCGCGCCGAGACGAAGGTGCTGATGCTCACGTCGTTCGCCGACGACGAGGCGCTGTTCGCCTCGATCATGGCCGGCGCATCGGGTTACGTGCTGAAGCAGGTCAAGTCCGGCGATCTGCTCCGCGCGATCCGGGCGGTGGGGGCGGGCGATTCGCTGCTGGACCCGAGCGTCACGAACGCGGTGCTCGATCGACTCCGCAAGGGCAAGCACCTGATGAAGGACGAGAAGCTCGCCCGATTGTCCCCGCAGGAAGAACGCATATTGGAGCTGATCGCCGAGGGCTGGACCAACAGGCAGATCGGCGACGAGCTTCGACTGGCGGAAAAGACCGTCAAGAACTACGTCTCGAGCATCCTGTCCAAGCTCGAGGTGGCCCGGCGAGCCGAGGCCGCAGCCTACCTGGCCCGCCACACCACCACTCCCGGTTCCGTGGGCTAAGGCTCGCCGAACCGAACGTCCTGCTGGTACCGGGCCCTTCGACGCTGTGGAACCCCCCGGCCGTAACGCAAGGTGGAACCAAGGAAAGAGGAGGTGGAGTAGATGGACACCACCACCGTAACCGCAACACAGATGCCGCCCCTGGAACGTCTCGAGCCGGTACACATGGCGGGACTGCAGCGGGTCATCGGCGCGTTGCGCCTACTGCTGGGATTCACGTTCCTATGGGCGTTCGCGGACAAGGCATTCGCGCTGGGCTTCAGCACGGGGCGGATCTTGGACGACGCCGGCAACACCGTGAGGATCGACTACTTCGGTGACGCGGCGTGGATCCATGGGGCATCCCCCACGGTCGGGGCGATCGGCTTCGCACTGAAGGGTCCGTTCGCGGACACCGTGCAGTCGGTCACCGGGTTCCAGATGACGCAGGCAGGCCCGACGGTCGATCCGTGGATCGACTGGGTCTTCATGGCCTCCATGCTGCTCATCGGTCTCGGCTTGATGACCGGCATCATGACCCGACTCGCGGCCTTCGGCGGGATCGCCTGGTTGGCGATCTTCTACGCGGCGACCGCGATCTGGCCGGAGCACAACCCGTTCGTCGACGAGCACGTCGTCTACTCGGTGGTACTGGTCGGATTGGTCCTCGCGAACGCGGGGCGCTACTGGGGTCTGGGCAAGACCTGGCAGCGACTCGACTTCGTCAAGGATCGGCGTTACCTGTACTGACGACACGCCGCCAACGAGCGGTCCGACGGCGGGCCCGGAGATCACCGGGCCCGCCGTTCGCGTTCATGCTCATGCCAGCATCTGCGTGAGGACCAGGTTGAGTACGCCGCCGGCACGCATGTAGGCGACCTCGGCCGCCCCGTCGACTCGAACGGTCGCCGCGAACGTCGTCGTCGCACCCTCGGCGTCGACGGCCTCGACCGACACCTGCTGGCCGGGCACGATGTCGCCGTTGAAGCCGCGCACCGCATACGTCTCGGTGCCGATCAGGCCCAGCGACGCCGCGGACGCACCCGGCGCGAACTGCAGTGGCACGATGCCCATCCCCACCAGGTTCGAACGGTGGATGCGCTCGTAGCTTTCCGCAAGCACGAACCGCACGCCGAGCAACGCCGGCCCCTTTGCCGCCCAGTCGCGACTGGACCCGCTGCCGTACTCCTTGCCCGCGATCACGCCGAGCGGCACCGCCTCGCCGAGGTATCGCTGCGACGCGTCGAAGATCGACGTGACCTCCCCATCGGGCAGGTGCGTGGTGTAGGAGCCCTCCGTGCCGGGAGCGAGTTCGTTGCGCAACCGGATGTTCGCGAACGTACCCCGCATCATCACGAGGTGATTGCCACGACGTGCGCCATAGGAGTTGAAGTCGCGGGGCGCGACGCCCGTGGACTCGAGGAACCGGCCGGCCGGCGCGTCCGCCTTGATCGATCCGGCGGGCGAGATGTGGTCGGTCGTGATCGAGTCTGCGACCTTGACGAGGATCCGCGCGCCGGTGATGTCGGCGAAGCGTCGTTGCGACAGATCGGCGAAGAACGGCGGTTCCTGCACGTAGGTGGAGGATTCGTCCCATGCATAGGTCGCGCCGTCGGGGGTGGCTAGCGCCTGCCAGCGTTCGTCGCCTTCCCAGATCCGGCCGTACTCCCGGGTGAATTGTTCCGGCGTGATCGCTGTCGCGACGCGTGCCGACACCTCCTCGGGTGTCGGCCACAGATCGCGCAGGTACACCGGGCCATCTGCTCCGTCGGCCAGCGGATCGGAAGACAGATCAAGGTCGACGCGCCCGGCCAGCGCGTAGGCCACCACCAGCGGCGGCGACGCGAGGTACGCCGCTCGCACCTGCGGATGCACGCGCCCTTCGAAGTTCCGGTTGCCCGACAGCACGGCCACGACGTTGAGATCGCCTTCGTCGACGGCCGCGGCGACCTCCTCGATGAGGGGGCCGGAGTTCCCGATGCAGGTCGTGCAGCCGTAGCCGACCAACGCGAAGCCGAGCTTTTCCAGGTACGGGGTAAGACCTGCGCGATCGAGATAGTCGGTCACCACGCGGGATCCTGGCGCGAGCGACGTCTTGACCCACGGCCTGGACACGAGCCCCGCCTCCACCGCGCGCTTGGCGAGGAGCCCCGCGGCCAGCATCACCGACGGGTTCGACGTGTTGGTGCACGAGGTGATGGCTGCGATCACGACCGAGCCGTCACGGATCGTCATGCCATCGGTGTCGATCTGTGTGTCCGACAGATCGTCTCCCCCGGGCAGGTGCTCGTGACGCACGGTGCCCCCTTCTGCGACGAACGCCCCGATCTCGAGCGCCTTGGGATCGGGGACGGCATGGTCGTGGAACGCGGCCACGAACGAGTCCCACACCTTCGGCAACGACACCCGGTCCTGCGGACGCTTCGGGCCGGCGAGCGAGGGCTCCACGGCAGACAGATCGAGCTCGAGCACTTCGCTGAAGGTCGCCTCGGGCGCGCCGTCGACACGGAACAGGCCCTGCTCCTTGGCGTAGCGCTCGGTCAGGTCGGCCGCAGCGGCACGCCCTGTGAATCGCAGGAACGACAGCGTCTGCGCATCGATCGGGAAGTAGGCGGAGGTCGCTCCGTACTCCGGGCACATGTTCGACAACGTGGCGCGATCGGCGATCGGCAGCGTCGACAACCCGTCGCCCGTGAACTCCACGAACTTCCCGACGACCCCGTGGGCACGAAGCATCTCGGTGATCGTGAGGACGAGATCGGTCGCGGTCGTGCCAGCGGGCAACGAACCGAGCATCCGCACACCGACGACGATCGGTTGGGGCAGCGCGATCGGCTGACCGAGCATCGCGGCTTCGGCTTCGATGCCGCCGACGCCCCACCCCAAGATGCCCAGTCCGTTGATCATCGTCGTGTGGGAATCGGTGCCGACGACCGTGTCGGGCGATGCCACGCCGTCACGCACGGACACGACCTGGCCGAGGTGCTCGAGGTTGACCTGATGACAGATGCCGGCGCCCGGAGGCACGACACGCACGTTGTCGAACGCCTGCTGAGCCCAGCGCAGGAATCGGTACCGCTCTTCGTTGCGCCGGTACTCGAAGTCGATGTTCGCCTCGTAGGCGTCGGCGCTTCGAAACAGATCCACCTGCACCGAGTGATCGATCACGAGATCGACCGGCACGAGCGGGTTGACGATCGACGGATCCCCGCCGGCGCGCGCAACGGCGCTGCGCATCGCGGCAAGGTCGACCACCGCGGGCACGCCCGTGAAGTCCTGCATCAGCACCCGCCCCGGCATGAACGCGATGTCTGCGGAAACGCCCGGCCAGGCCGCCAGCGCGCGCACGTCCTCATCCGCCACATCGCGGCTGCCGGCGCGACGAAGCAGGTTCTCCAGCAGGATCCTCACGGTGTGCGGCAAAGCGTCAACGGCGCCGACCCCTTGATCGGCGAGCCACCCCACGCGCGCGATCTCCACCTCGCCCTCAGCGGTCATCAATCGGGTGCGGGCGCCGTGAAGTTCGGATGTCATCGGGGTCCTCTTCTCGCTGAGCGTCCCTTCCATCCTCCCACGCAGGGTCCGTGGGCCGTCAGGACGGTGGCGGGGGGTGCTCTGCGTCGCGCTCGGCGCGGATCGCCTCTTTGTGCGCGAGCCTGCTCTCGCGGCGAAGCTTGGCGGCTCGCTGGCGCCGGCGCTCGGTGTCGGTCTCGGCGGTGATCGGAGCCACGGGGCGCGGGTGGCCGTCGGGGTTCAGCGCCACGAACACGAAGTAGGCGGTGGCAGCGTGGACCGAACGACCCGTGATCGGGTTTTCCGCCTCGACGCGCACACCGCATTCCAGCGAGGTCGTGCCGACGTCGTTGACCGAGGCGCGTAGCGTCACCACGTCGCCGACATGCACCGGCTCCAGGAACGAGACCTCGTCGACGTTCACCGTCACACACAGTCCCTCGGCGTGCCGGATCGCCGCGAGGGCGGCGGCCGTGTCGGCCAGACGCATGATCACCCCGCCGTGCACGTTGCCGGCGACGTTCGCGTCGGTGACCTCCATCATCTGCGTCAGGGTGACGTGGGAAGCCCCTGCCGGCTTTGGCTTTTCGATCAGGCTCACGGGCGCATCCTACGGTGCGGACGTCCGGGCACGGATGCAACCTGGTTTCCCTTCGCGACCACGTCCCTGGTAGCGCTGGGTCCGCCGGTAGCATCCGAGCCGTGCGCACACGAGCCGCGGCGATGGTGTTGATCCTCGCGACATCAGGATGCCTGTCTCGCGACAACTCCAACATATCCTCGCCGACGGCGAGCGTCGCTGTTTCCCCTGCGCCTCCCCTGCCGGCCGACCTGCCGCCTTGGTTCGACGATGACGTGGGTTCCGGCGGGGTGCCCGCGGCGGCACTGATCCCGATCGGGGCCACGGTCTCGGATTCGTGGATCACGCAGACCGCGGTCGGCGAGGCGATCGTCGTGTCCTGGGAGGTCCCCGGGGACGATCCCTTCCGTCAGGACCGAGGCATCGCCGCGTGGCGACGCTTCGACGACGGTGGAGCACCGTGGCGTCCCGTCTGGGGCGCGGCGTTCCCCGGCGCTCGCGACCCGGTACTCGGTATCTCCACGACGCTGGCCGATGTCACGGGCGACGGTTCGCCCGACGCGCTCGTGCTCGCCGAGATGGGCGGCTCCGGAGGCTGCGGCATCGTCGCCGTGGTCGACCTGTCGGCCGGGGGGCAGGTGTACCGCTCCCGAGGCTGCGACCGGCGGATCGAGCCCGCGACCGATCCCGCGGGCCTGGTCCTGACCGAAGCCGTCTTCGCCCCCGGTGACCCGCACTGCTGTCCGAGCAGCCTTCGAACGACGTTCCTCGCCTATGTCGACGGCTCGTGGCGGACCGCCAGCACGCAGACCACGCCGACCTGACCACACCGAAGCGTCGGCAGGCGCAGCTAGTATCCGGCGCATGGCGCGCATCTTCGTCGAGGGCTGGTCGCCGGAATACGGCGTCCCGCTCGACGCCGATGCGCTCGCGCCGGCGCAAGGATCGGTCGACGACACCGTCGAGGAGATCCCCTGGGTGGCTCGTGACGGGATCGACGACGGCGTGCGGCACATCGCGTTCATCGACGGCGTTCGCCGCGTCGACGCGCGCCTGACGATCGATGACCCGGTCGAAGGGCCGGTGCCGGGATTGTGCGGCACGTTCGCGGTGGGTTCGGTTCGCTGGGACCGCGCCACCGCGCGATCGGTCGTTGCCGACGAGCACATCGAGCGGTGGGCCGTGCTTGCCGGCGGTCGTGCCGAGATCTTCCCGCGGGTCGACCTGGTGCCGCCGTACGAAACGATCACGATCCCCGACCGCGACGGCGACGCGTTGGTGCATGCCCTGCAATCGCGGATGCGAGCGGCCGAGGGCCGGCTCGCGGCCGTCGTCGCCACTGACGCCTTCGTGTTCGCCGACGGACCGCTGAACGAACTCGCGCCACAGCAGGTCGTGGGGACGATCAAGAGTCACCGAGTGACCTACCTCACGCCGCAACGCAGCGCGATCGTCGGCTCGCTGGGTCCCGGACAGCGCACACCGCTGTTCACGATCGCCGACTACCGTCGATACTCCTGGTACGTGCGTCTCGCGGTGCTTGCGGGTGGGCACTCGTGGACCGGCATCGTGCGGTGTGAAACCTCCGGGCACCTGCCCATCGCCGAAGTCGTGACGATCGCCGACCGCACGGCGGCGCTGCTGCCCCTGCTCGGCTCGCAGCCGCATATCGATCCGCGCGCGCCGCAGAACCTCGTGCCGATCGGCGCCCTGGAGCGACAGCTGCGTCATCGCATGGGCGAGCCCGGTCTCGTGTATCGAGCGCTGCGCGCCGCCGTCAGCGAGCGGGTCGCGTCGTGAGTCACAGCCGGGTCGGGCGTGTGCTGGGGTCCGAGCACACGAAGACGGCGGAATTCCGCGTGGTCGTCGATGACGAGCAGTTCCTGCAGCTGGACGACCTCGTGGTCGTGCGCACCCAGGTCCCCACCGCCGGTGAGGTCCGAACCTATGGCGTCGTCACGGAAGCCGAAGCGATCTACGAGGGGGCGCAGTACGAGTCCGATACCCACCGCATCGCCGAACTCGGCATCATGCCCGCACAGAAGGTGCGCACCGCCCGGGTCGCGGTGACGCGCGTCGATCCGGAGGTGTGGGTGTCCGCCGACCCCGGCGAGACGGTCGACCGGGCGACCGGCGAGGAGCGACGGCGCGCCCTGTACGCCGACCAGATGCAACGGCCGCTGCCGATCGGGCTGGGGCGCGACGGCCTGCCCGTGCACGTCGATCTGGACTTCTTCGACGGACGCAAGGGCGGGCACATGTCGATCGCCGGCATCTCCGGCGTCGCCACCAAGACGTCGTTCGCGCTGTTCTTCCTGCGGGTGCTGACCGCTTCGCCGCAGATCGTGGGCGAAGGCGCGGCGAACCTTCGGGTGCTGGTCTTCAACGTGAAAGGCGAAGACCTGCTGTGGCTCGACAAGCCCAATCGCCTGTTCGACCAGACGGAGGGAGCGGCCCAGGGGTGGGCCACGATCGGTGTCGATCCGACGCCGTTTCCGAGTGTGCGCTTCTGGGCGCCGCCACGCCGCGGTGTTGGCGATTGGATCCCCGACACCGGCGGACGCTTGGAGGGGATCGACGTGTTCGCCTGGACACCGCGAGAATTCATCGATCTGGGTCTGCTGGAGTTCTGTTTCACCGATGCGAGCGACGCGAAGAACCAACTGCCGTTCATCCGCGAGCGGGTGCAGCAACAGCTGCAACGCTTCGCCGCCGACGTCGAGGGCATGCCCGGCGCCGTTGCGTTGCGCGATCCCCGCGATCAGCCGAACGGGCGCTGGACCGCGCCGATCCCGGCCGGGCAGGCGGGTCGCATCATCACCGATCTGGCCACGCTGGTCGACGCGCTCGAAGAGGTCTTGGATCCGGATGACGGCGAACCCGACCAGGCCTGGACCGGGCGCGTTCAGCTCAGCACGGTGTCTGCGTTCCTGCGCAGGATGCACGCGGCTTCGGGACGTCTGGGGCACCTGATCCGCGCCGGGGAGAGCCGGCGCATCGACCGTGGCGCGGCCAACGTGACGGTGGTGGCGATCCAGTCGCTGCACGAGCAGGCGCAGCGCTTCGTCGTCGGCGCGCTGCTGAAGGAGACGTTCCAGCACAAGGAGGCGACGGGGCAGCGCCTGCCGCTGTCGGTCATCGTGCTGGACGAGATGAACAAGTACGCGCCGCGCGAGGGCACCAGCCCCCTCAAGGACATGCTGATCGACATCGCACAGCGCGGACGCTCGCTGGGGGTGCTGCTGGTCGGCGCCCAGCAAACGGCCAGCCGCGTGGCATCGGAGGTCTTGGAGAACGCGTCGATCCGCGTCAGCGGGCGTCTGGACGCCGCCGAGGCCGAACGCGCCGAGTATGGCTGGATGCTCCCCTCGACGCGCGCCCGAGCGCGACTGCTGAAGCCCGGCACCATGGTGGTGAGCCAGCCGGCCGTGCCCGTCCCACTCGTCGTCACGTTCCCCTTCCCGCCGTGGGCGACCCGCAAAGAGGAGGTGGCCGACGGCGCCGACGGCGATCCGTTCGCCGGGCTGTAGCGCCGCCGCCCATGCGCATCCTCCACACATCCGACTGGCATGTCGGCCGGCGTCTCGGCCGTCACGATCGCACCGAGGAAACCCGTCAAGCGCTCGATGAAGTCGTTGCGATAGCCGATGCTCGGTCCGTCGATCTCGTGTTGGTGTCCGGCGACGTCTTCGACCGCGCGTCGCCACCGGTCGAGGCGTTGTCGATCGGGCTCGGCGCGCTGCTTCGACTGGCGGAAGGAAGACCGGTCGTCGTCGTGGCCGGCAACCACGACTCTCCCGAGCTCTTCGACGCGCTGGCGCCGCTGTTGCGGCAGCGAGGCGTGCACGCGATCGGGGCGATCCGCGCGCCCGACGCCGGCGCGATCCTCGGCCCCGACGAGCTCGGGGTCGCGGCCGTGGTCGCGGGGTTCCCGTTCCTGCGCGAAGGCCGCGTCGTGGACTTCATGCGCGACGCTGGGAAGTGGTACGGGCAATACGCGGAGCGGGTCGCCCAGATCACTGCGGCCTACAACACCGCGCTGATCGAGCGCGCCGGCGCCGACCTGGTGCCGCTGTTGGTCGCGCACTTCATGGTCACCGGGGTGCGCGTCTCGCACAGCGAACGCGAGCTGCACATCGGTGAGGCGTACAGCGCGACCGCACACGCGATCCCTGCGGGACCCCAGTACGTGGCGCTCGGGCACATCCACGCGCCGCAGCCGGTGCCGGGCGCCGCCGTACCCGCGGAGTACGCGGGGTCGCTGCTGCCGTTGGATTTCGGCGAGGCGGGCGAGCGTAAGCGCGTGGTGCTCATCGACGTCGAGCCGGGTCGGCTCGCCACGATCACGTCGGTGCCGATCACCGCGGGCCGCCCGCTCGTGCGCGCACACGGCACGTGGGACGCGCTCGCCGCGCGTGCGGCCGAGCTCGCCGAGAGCTACGTCGACGTGACCGTGGAGGTCGGCGGATCGGATCCCGATCTCGGTCGGCGCGCGGCCGAGACCTTCCCCTTCCTCGTTCGCGTGCGGGCTGAGCGCCCGCCCACCGAACGAAGGACCCGCCGCGAGCTCACCGATCGCCCCGGCGACGACGAACTGTATTCGGAGTTCTACCGGGCGACCTCCGGCGGGCAAGAGCCCCCGGAAGCCTTGCTCACCGCGCTTCGCGAGATCCTCGAGGAGGCCGCCGATGCGCCCGCGTGAGCTCACCCTGCGCGGCTTCCGCTCCTGGCGGGAGGAGGTGACGTTCGATCTTCGCGGACGCCGCCTGATCGGCATCGTCGGTCCGATCGGCGCCGGCAAGTCCTCGATCCTGGACGGCGTCGCCTTCGCGCTGTTCGGCAAGACCCCGCGGGTGCAGCGCGACACCAAGAGTCTGATCAATCAGCTATCCGATACCGCGCACGTCCAGTTGGTGTTCGAGGTGGACGGGCACACGTGGCGTGTCACGAGGGCGCTGAAGCGCAAGGGTGCGGGCCAAGCCAAGCTGGAGCGCCTCGCCGGCGACGCGCCGGGTGCTGCCGTGGACGAGACCGTCGTGATGGACAAGCCGGTGCGCGAACGCATCGAGTCGTTGCTCGGCATGGACTTCGACACGTTCGGCCGATCCGTCCTGCTCGCGCAGAACCGCTTCGCGGAGTTCCTGCTGGCCACCGACGCCCCGCGAAACGCGGTGTTGAAGGGTGTGTTCGGCTACGAGCGCTTCGACGCAGCGCTGGTGGCCTCCAAGGAACGGGTCGCCCGTGAGGAAGCCACCCTCGCCGCACTCGATCAAGAGGGAGCGCGCCTCAGCGAGGCGCGAGCGGCTCTCGACGATGCGCGCGCCGAGCACGAGGTCGCTGGGACGCGGCGCGATCACATCGAAGGTGTTCGGCCTGCCGTGGAGGATCTCGACCGCGAGGCTCTCGCAGCGGCGGATCGCGGCGTTGCGGCGACCCAACAGGTCGAGCGACTCACACGTGCGGCTGCGAACCTACCCGACGCGCAGACACTCGATGATGCGGTCGACACCGCGGTTCATGCCGCAGGCGCGGTTGTGGACGCCTCTTCGGCTGCCGAGGCGGCCGAGGCGATCCGACGGGAAGCTGAGGCCGCTCGCGACGCGCTTGCTGAACGCATGGGCGACCTGCGCGTGTTCGCCGAACTCGTCGCCCAGCTGCACGCGCAGGCGGCGGCGGTGCAAGCGGCCACCGCAGCAAGTGAGGAGGCCGCTGGCGCCGCAAGCGCCGCGGACGGCGAGCTCCCGGCCGCGCAAGCAAAGGACGTTGCGGCGTCCACCGAGCTCGCCGCAGCCGAGACGACGTTGGCCGCTGCGACCGACGCGCTATCGGCCGCGGACGAGGCCCTGCACCTAGCGCGCCACCACGAGATGGCGTCCGAGCTTCGAGGCAGCCTCGTTCCGGGAGACCCCTGCCCCGTATGTGCCCAGATCGTTGCCACCCGGCCGAAGAGATCAGAGAGCGCGGGCATCCGGCAGGCAGAGCGAGCTCGAGCCAGCGCCCATACGCAGTATGCGCAAGCGATGAAGAGCCGCGATGGGGCCGCCGCAGCCGCGGCTCGCACCGCCGCCGGCGCGGCCGCGGCTCTCACCGACCGGGATCGGGCCGCGGCCGAAGCGGCGGACGCCGCCGCGGTCATGCGCGATGCCGAAGCATCCCTGGCTGCAACACAGAACTCGCTCGTGGAGCGTCTCGGCGAGGGCGACCCCAACGCGTTGCTCGACGAACGCCAACGTGAGCACGAGCGTGCCGAGACCGCAGCTCGCGCCGCGGCCGACGACGCCCGGACCGCACGCGACGCCCTCGACACGATCCGTCAACGAGCAACCGCGACGGCCAACGCCCTCGCGCGCATCCGCGAGCAACTGGCCGGATCGTGGGGCGCGCTCGAGGAGCACCCTGTCGAGGACACCGACGAGTCGCCGAAGGGCATCCGCGATGCTTACCGGCGGGTGACGCGACTGATCGACGATCGCACGGTCGAGGCGAAGCGCATACGAACAGAGGTCGCCGAGGCGGTCGCCGCCGCCGGGGCGCGTCGCGCCGACCTGCTTGCGTCGATCGGGCTGCCTGCGGACGCAGACGTTGCCGCCGCCTCCACCGAGGCACAGGTACATGCCGCACAGGCACACGAGCGTGTCGCGATCCTCAGCGCGACCGTCGAGGCGGGCACCGACTTGGACGATCGGGCGAACGCCTCCCGGGAGCGGCACGCGATCGCGCGCCGTCTCCGCGACGATCTACAGCCCTCGCGGTTCCTCGCGTGGCTGCTGGCGGAGGAGCGTGCGGCGCTGGCGGAACTCGCAAGCATCCACTTCGAGGAGCTCACCGACGGCGACTACCGGTTCAGCGAGGACGACTCCTTCCGGATCGCCGACGTCAACGCCGGTGGCGCCCTTCGGGACCCGGACTCGCTGTCGGGAGGAGAGACGTTCCTCGCATCGCTCGCGCTGGCGCTCGCGTTGGCCGATATGGTGACGCGCGGCGGGGGCCGCCTCGACTCCTTCTTCCTGGACGAGGGGTTCGGCAGCCTGGACCCCGAGCACATCGAACGGGCGATGCGCGGGATCGAACATCTGGTCCGCGGCGACGGCGAGCGACTGGTGATCCTCGTGTCGCACGTTGCGCAGATGCACGAACTCCTAGAGGACCTGATCGTGCTCGACAAGGACGAAGCGGCGGGCACCTCGCGCGTGGTGTCCGGCGCTGCGCCTGCGTGATCCCCCGCCGGGGGACGCCTTGTGTCGCGTGTCGGTCAAGCGCCCTACGCCCTGCGACCACTGAAGCTCTCGCGGCGTCCTGCCGATAACCACTCACGGAGACCAGCTCAAACTGACCGGAGAGGGGTCGGGGAGAGATCGGACAGGGTGGAGCGAGGGGCACGAGGATGATCGCTTCGTTGAAGGGGTACAGCCGCATCGCCCGGACATTGCTGGGAGTTCTGGGCGCACTGCTCGTCATCGGGATCGTCGGATCGATGCTCATGGGCGTGCGCGCCAAGCGCAACGCACAAGACATGGTCGTGGCGCAGGCGCGCTCGATCGCCGACAGCTCACTCTCGCTCGTGTTCGAGCCAAGCGACGTGACCGCGCCCGTGGCCGCCGTCCGCGCGGCGGAACTGACCACGCAGATCCAAAGCGTGGTTGTCGACCCGAGCGATTTCGACCAGATCACGGTGTACTCCCCCGAGGGCACGATCCTGTACTCCACGGAGGTTGGGCGGATCGGTAACGAGCTGCCCGGTGAGTCCGACCGGATCAAGGCGGCACTGAAGGACACACCGCAGATCACCAACTACCAGGGCAACATCTCGATCATGCTCCCGCTGGTGTTCCGCTCCGGCGTGGGCGATCCCGCCGTCGTACAGCTCACGCGACCCGATACCCCGATCGCGACGGCCGCAGCTCCTTGGAACACGAACGCGGTGTTCCTGTTCGCCATGCTGATCGTGCTCGGTCTGGCCGTGTTCGGGGTCGCGCGACTGCTCTCGGTCGTCGCCAACTCCCCCGAGCGTGCCGCCGAGCTGCCACGCGCCGTTGCCGTTGCCCAGCAGCCGGTCCGCGCCGCCGCCTCGCAGCCGGGTATGCGCGAAGAAGCCGAGGCCCGTCGCCGAGCGGAAGATCGAGCGACCGCGGCCGAGGAGCATCTCGTGCTGCTGCAGGACCAATACCGCAAATCCCTGGAGGAACTCCAAAGCCTGCGGGCGCTGGATCGCGAGCCGAACACCGCCACCGCGCCCGACCCGACGATCGAGAAGCGCGCGCTGCGCGCCGAGGGTCAGGTCAAGACGCTGGAGCAGCAACTCGACACGCTTCGCACCGAGCGGACGCGGCTCGGCGAGCAGCTGCAAGACGCGCTGCGCGTGCCGGTCGACGCCGACGCGAGTCGCGTTCCCTCGCTGGAGCGAGAGAAAGAGGACCTCCTGCGGCAGCTGGACCGATCCCGGGCAGAGCTGACCGAGGCGCTGCTGTCACCGCGCACCTCGCCGGAGGGATCCGACGATGAGCTTCGTGGCGAGCTCGACGCAACGCACGTCGAGCTGCTTCGCACGAAGGACGACCTGAGCTCAGCGGGCACGATGTTGGACCGCGCCCGCCGCGAGCTGGACGACGCACGCATCGAGCTGCGCGCACTGCGTAACGAAGAACAGCGCGCCGCGATGTTGGAGGGTGAACTGCGCTCGACAAAGGCCGAGCTTGCAAGCAAAGAGGCGTCGTTCCGCGCCGACCTCGTGGAGCGCGAGTCCGAGTTCGAAGACAAGGTGCGCGAGACGCGCGAGGGGTTCCAGCGTCAGATCACCGACATGCAGAGCTCGTATGAGGCGCAGGTCAAGCAGACCGAAGCCGAGCTCGCCGGGCGGATCACCGAGGCGGAGTCCACCGCGCGTCGGGCCGCCGCCGAACTGGAGACTGTACGGGTCGACCTCGACGCCGCGCGCGTGGACGTCGAGGCGGCACGGGGCGAGGCCGCCAGCCGCGAGCAGCGCCTCCTCCAGGCGCACGACGAGCTTCTCGCCACGCGCGAACAGGTCAAGTCGCTCGGCGCCGAGATCAAGGAGCGTTCGGCCGCCGTGACGCAGGCACACAAGGAGGTCGAAGACATCCGCCGCTCGCTGGTCGGCGCCCAGGCCGACATCTCGCGGACCGACGGCGCGGTCGAAGATGTGCGGGCCGAGCTCGAGCTGGAGCGTCAGCGTGCAGAGAGCGCCGACCAGGCCGCGACGATCGCCGCCCACGAGCGCGACGCGCTGCAAGACCGCCTCGACAAGCTGATCCGCCAGCTGGATGACGCGGCGGCCGACAACCAGGAACTGAATCGCCGCCTGCAGGACTCCGACGCTCGCCGGCAACTCGAGCTGGCCGACGACCCGGGACGTTCACAGATCGACGAGTTGCTGCGCGTCACCCAGGAGCGGCTCGCCGCCCAGACGGAGAAACTCATCTCCGCCGAGGATCGGGTGCGTGACCTGGAGACAGACCTGAGCTCCGCGGCCGATCGCGCCGACCTTGCCGAAGCCGAGATCCGCACGCACCAGATGTCCGAGGCGCTGCGCGAGATGCGGGAGCACGACGTCGCCGCCACCCGGGATGCCGCCACGCAGCGTGAGATCTCGGCCGCGACGTCGGCCGCGATCGATGCTGGGGCATTGGACGACCGACGGGCATCCTCGCCACTGCTGAAGGAACTGTCGATGGACGCCAAGAAGTCGCTGGCCAAGATCGACGGCATCACGAAGCTGCTCAAGCACAAGAAGGATGCGAAGGATCAGGCCCAGCTCATGAAGCAGCTTGCGACACACACGCGCCGGTTGGACCACACGGTCGCGGATCTGATCGACGCAGACCGCCTCGCCAACGGCACGGTCGAGCTCACCATCAAGCGCACCGACATGGAAGCGCTCGTGAATCGTGTCGTAGAGGAGTCCGGTGCTGATGGCGACAACGACATCCGGATCGTGGCCGACCCGTTGAAGCTCAAGATCGACGCCCAGCGCACGGAGCAGATCATCACGGGCCTGCTGCGGATGTCGGCGGAGCGCACGCAGAACGGCAAGACGATCGTCGTGCGTCTGCAGCACGTTGACGGCGGTGCGATGCTCTCTGTCGAGGACCCCGGCAGCCCATCGGAGTCTGCGATCTCAGCGGTCGTGCGCCGATTCGCCGAGGTGCAGGGGGGATCGGTCAAGGCGGAAGCGACCGAAAGCGGCGGCTGTGCCTTCCGGGTGTTCCTTCCCGACGGTGCAGGCACCGGTGCGCCGGTCGAGTCGCCGGCCCTACAGATCACCGTCGAAGAGCTCGACACCGAACCCGAGGACGTGTGGGAAGCCGAGGCTGCGCATCAAACCCTCGCCGCGGAGTTGCGGCGGGTGGCCCACCTGCCGAGCGACGCGAAGTCCTAGACGGCCTCAGGCGCGGCGCACGATCAACGCGTCCCCAAGGCCGCCACCACCGCAGATCGCAGCCGCGCCGAGGTCGATGCCGCGTCGCTGCATCTCCAGCGCGGTGGTCAGGACGATCCGCGCGCCACTGGCCCCGATCGGGTGACCCAACGCGACCGCTCCGCCGTTGGGGTTCACGACCGCCTCATCCACACCCAACATCCGGGTCGCGTGCACGGCGACACCGGCGAACGCCTCGTTGATCTCGATCACACCGAGCTGCGAGGCGTCGATGCCCATCTTCTTCAACGCCTTGTTGAGCGCGAGCGCCGGCACGGTGTGCAACGAGGGGAACCGGTCCGCCGACATGCCGTATGCCTCGATCCGCGCGATCGGTGACAGGCCAAGCCGCTCGACCGCTTCCTCGCTCGCGACGACCACGGCGCAGGCGCCATCGCTGATCTGCGAGGCGTTGCCCGCCGTCACCGTGCCGTCAGGGGAAAAGGCGGGCGACAGCGAGGCCAGCTTCCCGGCGGTGGTGTCGGCACGGATACCTTCGTCCCGATCGACCACCGTTGGGTCGCCCCTGCGCTGCGGAACCGTGACCGCGACGACCTCGTCGGCGAACCGGCCCTCATCCCACGCCCGTGCCGCGCGTGCGTGCGACCGGGCCGCCCAGGCATCCTGCACAACTCGATCTACGCCGAATTCGCGGTTCATCTCGTCGGTGCCGGCCCCCATGTGCTGATCGTCGAAGGCACTCCACAAGCCGTCGTGAACCATCACATCGAGCATCGGTGAGTGGCCGAGCCGCTGGCCCCCGCGAGCCTTCGGCACCACGAACGGCGCGTTCGTCATCGACTCCATGCCGCCGGCGACCGCGACCTCGATCTCGCCGGCGCGGATCATCTGATCGGCCATGGCGATCGCGGCCATCCCCGACGGACACACCTTGTTGATCGTGATCGCGGGCACGTCGATCGGGATGCCGGCGGCGATCGCCGCCTGCCGCGCGGTCCCCTGGCCCTGACCCGCCTGCAGGACGTGGCCCATGATCGTGTAGTCGACCTGTTCGCCCACGACACCGGCCCGCGTCATCGCGTCGCGGATGGCGATCGCGCCGAGCTGCACCGCCTGCAGGTCGGCGAGCCCGCCCTGGAAGCGTCCGATGGGCGTGCGAGCCCCAGCCACGAGGTAGGAGGCGGTCATGCGGGAAGTCTACGGCCGGAGGTCGCGAAGCGGTCTGTGCGGCCCCTACGGTCGGTTGGCGATGGCCTTTTCGATGACCTCGAGGATCTCCTCGCGCACGAGCTCGTCTCGATCCAACAGCGCCGCGACCAATGCCGCGTGCACGTCGCGGTTCTCGGCGAGCACCGCCTCGACGCGGTCGCGCTGCGCCTCGAGGATGTCCTCGAGCTTCTGCTTCGTTTCGGTGTTGGCTAAGATCTTGCCGACGAGGTTGGAACGCGACAGCGGGCCATCGGCCACGGCCTCGTAGCTGATCAGCGAGCCGGCCATGCCGAACGAGCCGACCATCTGCGCGGCGAGCCCCGTGGCGTGCGCCAGGTCCGCGCCGGGCCCCGTGCCGGACTCGCCCATGAACATCTCCTCGGCGGCCAGTCCGCCGAGCGCGATCGCGATGCCGTTTTCGATCTCGGACTTCGTTCGCGTCAGGCGCTCCTCCTCATCGCTGTGGGCGAGCATGCCGAGCGAGCCGCGTCGCTTGATGATCGACAACACCTCGAGGCGGCGCCCCTTGCCCACGATGTAGGCGAGGGTGGCGTGCCCGGCCTCGTGCGTCGCGACTGCCTCCCGGTCGAAGTCGGTGTAGGCGGTCGTTTGCTTCAAGCCGACCTCTTCGTTGAACTTCGCCTCCATGACGTCGTGCAGGCTCATCTCGCGGCGCCCATCGCGCAGCGACAGCAACAGGGCCTCATCGAAGAGATGCTCGATCATCACCGGCGTGTACGCGAAGGTCTCCGCGGCGATGCGCTCGCGATCGTCGTCGCGGTCAAGCGACGGCTCGTGGGCCTTGCGCTCCATGAAGAAGTCGATCAGGTCACGGCGCTCCGCGCGCGTCGGCATGTCGAAGTACAGGCGGCGATCGAAGCGCCCCGGCCGCAGTAAGGCCGGATCGAGCGAGTCGCCGCGGTTCGTCGCCGCGATTAGCAAGACGTTGGAGTACTGCGAGGTCATCGGCGTCATCTGCCAGTTGGGTGGCAGATAGCCGTTGATCCACGACTTGATCTTGGCCTTGATCCGACGCCCGAGCGGCGGCTGATCGAACGACTGCATCTGGATCAGCAGTTCGTTGACCATGTTGCCCGAGTCGCCGCCGCCGAGGAACGCCGACGTGGTGCGGGCCAGGTTCGTCGGCGCCGGCGCCGACTCCGACACGCCCCCTCGGGCCGACGCCACCGCGTCGATCTCCTCGATGAAGCCGATCGCGCCCCCTTCCTTGCGCGCCGCCTTCCGGAGCTTGCGGAAGAACGAACGGATCCGGAACGCCGACATGCCCTGCCACATGGACTGAAACGCCGGTGCCGGGATGAACAGGAACGGCACGCCCGCCTGCTTGGCCATGGCCTTTGCGAGGAACGTCTTGCCGGTTCCGGGTGGACCTTCGAACAGGATGCCTCGTCGGGGCGTCCCGCCCAGTTCTTCTTTGAACGTCGCGTAACCGAGGAACGCGTCGATCGAGCGGATCACCTCGTCGACCTGTTGGTCGAGCCCCTTGATGTCGGTGAGACCGATCTCGACCTGCTCGGGGTAGACCGTGATGTGCGGCGAGCGGCCGTTCAGCAACATGACCAAGGGCATGCCGATGATCGCGATCAACATCACCATCGGCGGGAAGAAGAAGATCGCCTCCGGGCCGAACTTCGGCAACCCGAGATGGAAGCCGGATGCCCACAAACGGTAGAGCCCGACGTCGATCAGTCCGACGATCACGATCGTCTTGATGATCTTCTTCATCCGGGTGTGTTCGCGCTGACGGAAGACGTCGGCGCGACCCCGGCGCACCAGCTGTGACCCCTCAAGCAACAGGGTGTGACTGGCTGGTTGCTTGTCGCGCACGTGCACTCCTCGAGCGTTCGGCCGATGCTGCGGGTGGTTCGGAGTGGCCACGCTACATCGGACGCCCTCACCCGTGCATCCGCCATCCGACGGGTGCGCGCTGGGCGAACGGCCGGGGTCGAGCGACGGGGCCGTGATCGCTTGGGCCCCAGGGCGTTTCCCTGTATCTGCCGGTGTGATGGAGCCCTGCGGTAGGCTCCGCATCTCATGGCTCGGACCAAGAAACCGCCGATCGCGCCGAAGGACCGCGCATCGATCGGCGGGATGTTGCGCGATCTTCGCCGCGCTGCCGGCTACCGTTCGGTGGAGTCGGCGGCCGACACGAAGGGCTGCCCGGCCTCGCGGCAAACCATCTACCAGTACGAGAGAGGCGCGATGTCGCCGTCGTTGGCCCAGTTCCTGGAGCTGGTCGGGTTCTTCGTGCTCGAGGCGCCGCCGCTTGTTGACGCGAAGTCACCGGCGGATCTCCGCGCCCAGGGTGTGGCCGCGGTGGCTCGCGCGCTCGAGCTGCCGGCCTACCACGTGGTCGCTGCGCGCGAGCTGATCGCGCGCATGCAGCCTGCCACCGGGAGCACCCGATGACGATATCGCTGACCGACGTCGATCACGTCGGCATCGCCGTGGCCGACCTCGACGCGGCGGTCGCCGAGTACGAGCGGCTGCTGGGGGTGGTGCCCGCCCACCGCGAACGCGTCGAGGACCAAGGGGTAGAAGAGGTTCTGTTCGCCGTCGGCTCGTCCTACATCCAGCTGTTGGGAGCGCTCGGGCCCGACACGCCGGTGGGTCGCGCGCTCGCGACGCGGGGACCCGGTGTCCACCACATCGCCTACCGCGTCGAGGACATCGCGACGGCCCTCGACCACATGCGATCGCAGGGAGCACGTCTGATCGACGACGCCCCTCGGGCGGGCTCTCGCAACACGCTGATCGCGTTCGTGCACCCGAGGGCCATCGGCGGCGTACTCGTGGAGCTCGTGCAGGAGCGGTGACGCGGAGGCTCGCTACGACAAGCCGGTCATCCCCGGCTTCGCGGCGTTGACCAGACAGCTCACGTTGCCCTCCGGCAAGGTGCCCTCCCCCATCAGTTGATGCGCGCGCGGGATCTCGTGGTAGCCGTAGGTGTGCCCGAGCGTCGTCACGATCTTGCCCTCGCGCACCAGGTCGTTGAAGGCCATCGCCTGGTCATCGTTCATCAGGTGTGAACCCTGGTAGCGCTTCTGCATGAACCACAGATAGCGAACGTCGATCATCGTGTCGTAGCCGGAGGTGCCGGCGCAGATCACGATCATGCCCCCGCGATCGCACACGAAGTTCGATGTCGGGATCGTGTCCTGACCCGGGTGCTCGAACACGATACGAGGACTCGCCTTCTCGCCCAGCGCCTCCCAGAACGCCTTGCCGAAGGCCTTCGCGCCGTCGAACCAACCCTTCCACTCGGCGGAGTCCCAGGCCGGCGGCACTCCCCAGTGATCGAACCCTTTGCGGTTGATGGATCCGACCGCGCCGAGGGACGTCGCGTACTCGCCCTTCTCGTCCGAACTCACGACGGCGACCGGGCGACCGCCGGCAGAGGCCACGAGCTGGATCGCGAGCGAGCCGAGGCCTCCGGACCCGCCCCATACCAGGACCGGATCGCCGGGTTGCACCGTGTTCGGCGCCCAGCCGAAGAGCATCCGATACGCGGTGCCGCCCGTCAGCGTTGGCGCGGCTGCCTCTTCCCACGTGAGGTGATCGGCCTTGGGCAGGCACTGATGATCCTGCACCTTCGTGAACTGGGCCATCGAACCCCAGCACGAGTCGTACCCCCACACGCGGAACGTGCCCGCAAGCCCGGGGTCCTTGCCCGCGGTCACCCACGGGTCGTCGGCATCCCACTGGCCCGGGTGCACGACCACGTGATCGCCGACCTCGACGTTGCCAACATCGCCGCCGACCGCATACACGATGCCGCTCGCGTCAGAACCAACGATGTGAAAGTCGGTCGGCTCGCCCCAGCGCGCCTGACTCTTCGTGACATCCACGGGGATGCCACGGGCGGCCCAGACGTTGTTGAAGTTCACCCCGGCGGCCATCGTGGCGACCAGCACGTCGTGCGGCCCCAGTTCCGGAACGTCGATCACCTCGTCTTGGATCGCGTCCTTCGGCTCACCGAAGCGATCCGGACGCACGGTCATCGCGTGCATCTGCGCGGGCACGTCGCCGATCGGCGGCAACTCGCCGATGTCGTACAGGTCCTTCCCCATGGTTCTCACCCTTTTCGCCTGGCTCGTCGATCAGAATGCGGCACCCTAGCAAGCGCTCCCCGACTTCGGCTCGCGGCGCCGCCGCGGCCCCGCTAGGGTTCCCCGCGTGAGCACACAGCATGTTCGTGGGACCGTCCTGCCGGCGGGTGCGCTGCGTGACGTGTTCGTCGTCGACGGGCACATCACCTTCCAGGAAGCTCCCGATGCGGTCACCGTTTCCGACCGCGGCTGGGTCACGCCCGGTCTCGTCGATGCCCACGCGCATCTGACGATGGCGAGCCCCGGGTCACCGGCGTCCACCGACGAGGCGATCCGTGCGAGTGCCGCGGTCCAGCTCGCCGCAGGTGTGCTGATGGTTCGTGAACCGGGAAGCCCCGCTGGGCACGCGGCGGACGAACTCGGCGATGCACTCCCGCGGACCGTCACCGCAGGCCATTTCCTCGCGCCACCCGGCCGCTACTTCCCGGGGCTGGCTCGGGAGGTCGACGAGGGGTCCCTGAGCACGGCGGCGACGCAGGAGGCGCGAGCGGGCGGCTGGGTCAAGATCGTGGGCGACTTCATCGGTGAGGATGGTCGGGTGACCCCCAACTGGTCGCAAGGCGCCCTGGCCGAGGCCGCGGCGTCGGCGCACGAATCCGGCGCCCGCATCACCATGCACGCCACGATCCCCGCGTCGATCGAGCAGGCGATCGCGGCGGGTTTCGATGCCGTCGAGCATGGCCACGGTGCCACGATCGACCACCTCCGGGCGATGGCCGGCGCCGGGATGGCGTTCGTACCCACCTTGCTGATCGGCGATTTCGTGCGAGATCTCGTCACCGAGATGCCGCTGCACCCCGATGACCGAGCCACGTGGCTGCGGGAAGTCGATGCACACATGGGCGTGGTGCTCGCCGCGGTCCAAGCGGGCGTCGACGTGTACGCGGGCACGGACGCGGGTGCGGTCGATCACGGCTTGATCGCGTCGGAGATCGGGCTGCTGCGTGATGCCGGCCTCTCCGGCGAAGCGGCCGTGGGGGCCGGATCGTGGGCGGCGCGATCGTGGCTCGGCCTGCCGGGCCTCGAGGAGGGCGCGCCCGCCGACCTGGTCGTGTACCCCGACGACCCGCGTGAGGATCCGAACGCATTGCTCCGCCCGTCGCTGATCATGCTTCGCGGCGCGGTCATCACGCCCCGCTGAACGCCGGGGGCAGGGTCCCATGGCTCAAGCCACACCCGGATCCGCAGACGGGCAGACGTCGGCGCGCGGGCACCACGCGCACCAGCGGCCCGGCGTCAGGACCGGGTCGCGACCACCGCGTAGCGACGCGCCGGCGCGCGCCGTGGCGATCACCCGCTCGGCGGCGTGGAACAGCAGGTCTTCGTGCACGTCCTCGGCTTGCCACGTTCCGCCCTCGAGGAAGAACGAGGCGACCCGGTACGGCGGCACGCCGAAGCGAAGCGTGTGCAGCAACGCGTAGGCCCGGTTGTCCTCGACGTGCTCGGGGTAGGCCCCACCGGTCTTCAGGTCGATCAGCAATCGCTGCGCACGCATCGGTTGCGTCGTGTCAGGGCGACCGAGCACCAGGTCGACCTTGCCCGATACGACCAACGAGCCGCCGAGCAGCTCTGCCTTCATCGATAGCTCCGCGATCGGCGACAGATCGCGACGAAGCTCGCGCAGCGGGGGGAAGGAGCCCTCGAACAGCGCCGTACGGCGGGTGACCTCCATCAGCAGATCGTCTTGCTCGGTGGCGCTCAGCTCGCGCCAGTACTCGGCGAAGCGTTCCTCTTTGTCGGCTGTGCGGGTGGCGGCGAACAGCGCGGCCGCATGCGGGTCGAGCGCCTCGCGCGCACCCACCTCCGCTTCGATCGCGCGATGCTGCACCACGCCGAGCGCGGTCGCGCGGTTGTGGGCGAACGGCGGCCCCTCGCCCGACAGCTTGGACCAGAACATGCCCTCGCACCGATCGAGGTCGTTGAGCCGCTCCTTGCCGAGCCACAGATCCTGGGTCAGATCGAGCCCTCGGGCGGCCTCCTCGATGCGGTCGCGCAGCCGCTGGGCCAGGTCGGCCGGAAAAACGGGACGCTCGGTGCCGATCAGCTGGTCGAGGGTGCGCCGCTGCGGATCGGTCAACTCCATGCCAGCATGCTAGGCGGAGCTACCGACATGCCCGAGAGCCCAGACGACATCCTTCGAGCCCTCGCCGACCCCGAACGGTTGGCGATCGCTGGCCTGCTCGCCCGCGGCGACCGGACGGCCGATCAGCTGGCCGAGTCGTTGGACGTCGCAGCCAAGCGGGTCCGTGCCCACCTGGGCAAGCTCACCACTGCCGGCGTCGTGCGCGTGGCCGAGGACCGGCGCACCTACCGATTGGACCCCGAGACCCTGCGGCGAGCAGCCGAGCTCGTCGGACCCCCTCGCGAGGCAGGGCTCGCGCTCGGCGCCGCCAACGACGAGGAGGAGATCGTCCTCAAGACGTTCTTCCGCAACGGGCGACTCACGGAGATACCGATCAAGCGGTCCAAGCGACTCATCGTGCTCGAGCGCGTCGCACTCGAGTTCGAGCCGGGACGCCGTTACGACGAGAAGGAGGTCAACGTGATCGTGGGGGTGTTCTTCAACGATCACGCAGCCCTGCGCCGCTCCCTCGTCGACGAGGGCTTCCTCGATCGCGATCACGGTGCGTATTGGCGAACCGGGGGCAGGGTCGTCGACTGAACCCCCCTGCTAGGGTCCGTTTCCGTGCGCAAGCGATCCGTCGTCCTGCTCGTGGCGGTCTCCGTCGCGCTGTCACTCGGCCCTGTCGCCCCGGCGCAGGCTCACCATCGAACCGGGCCGTGCAACTCGCACCGTGCCAACGGCGAGACGATCCAGCGCTTCATGAAGCACCAGATCCGTTGCGCGGTGGCTACCTTCGGACCCGTACCCGGCGGCTCGGCGCGCGCGACCTGCATCGCCAAACGGGAAAGCGGCCTGATCCCGACGGCACAGTCACCCACGGGGGAGTACCTGGGGTTGTTCCAACACTCCGCGGCCTCGTGGCCCAAGCGCTTCACCACCTGGACCAGATCCACGTGGGAGCTGTCGGACTCGGCGCTGAGTGGACGATCGAACGCGATCGTGACGATCCGGATGGTGCAGGCGTCTTCCGGCTGGAAGGCCGCCGGCTGGCCCGTCTTCGACTGCTGAGCCCCCTCGGGGTGCCGGTGCGCCCGTCGGTTCCCGCCGCCCTCTAGACTTCCCGCATGGCCAAAACCGAGAACCAGCCTGTCGTGCAGGACCGCACCGTCGAAGATCGGATCGAAGAGCTTCGGGCTCGGCGTGAGGCGGCCCTCACGCCCGGCGGCGAGGGCGCCGCCGCCAAGCAGCACGACAAGGGCAAGCTCACCGCCCGGGAACGCCTCGATGTCTTGATGGATGCGGGCTCGTTCGTCGAAACCGATCCGTTCGCGGTGCATAGAGCGCACGATTTCGGCATGGCCGACAAGCGGCCACCGGGAGACGGCATCGTGACCGGGTACGGCACGATCGACGGGCGCAAGGTGTTCGTCGCCTCGCAAGACTTCACCGTGTTCGGGGGGTCGATGGGCGAGGTCATGGCGCAGAAGGTGTGCAAGGTGATGGACCTCGCGCTGCAGACGGGCGCGCCGTTCATCCAGATCAACGACTCGGGCGGGGCGCGCATCCAAGAAGGCGCGGCGTCGCTCGCCGGTTACGGCTACATCTTCGAGCGAAACGTCCGAGCCTCGGGCGTGATCCCGCAGATCAGCGTGATCATGGGCCCGTGCGCCGGTGGCGCGGTCTACTCCCCCGCGATCACCGACTTCACCTTCATGGTGAAGGAGACGTCCCACATGTTCATCACCGGGCCAGAGGTGATCAAGTCGGTGACCGGCGAAGACGTGACGATGGAGGAGCTCGGCGGCGCGATGACGCACGCGGGCAAGTCGGGCGTAGCCGCGTTCGTGGGCGAGGACGATGAGGACGTGCTGATGCGGGTGCGCTACCTGCTGTCGTTCCTGCCGTCGAACAACCTCGAGGACCCGCCGGCCTACGCGAGCACCGATGACCCCGAGCGCTCCGACGACGGTCTCACGCATCTGATCCCGGACCGTGCGAGTGAGCCTTACGACATGCACGAGGTGATCCGCCGCGTCGTGGACGACGGAGAGTTCCTCGAAGTCTTTCCGTACTGGGCGATGAACATCGTGGTCGGCCTCGCCCGATTGGACGGGCGCACGATCGGCGTGATCGCCAACCAGCCGAAGGTGCTCGCGGGCACGCTCGACATCGACGCGAGCGAGAAGGCGAGCCGGTTCGTTCGCTTCTGCGATGCGTTCAATATCCCGATCTTGACCTTCGTGGACGTGCCCGGGTTCCTGCCCGGCACGCAGCAGGAATACAACGGGATCATCCGCCACGGCGCGAAGTTGCTCTACGCCTACGCCGAGGCCACCGTGCCGCGGATGACCGTGATCACACGTAAGGCCTACGGAGGCGCGTATCTGGTCATGAACTCCAAGCATCTGCGCAGCGACGTGTCCTTCGCCTGGCCGACGGCCGAGATCGCCGTGATGGGCGCCGACGGCGCGGTCAACATCGTGTTCCGCAAAGAGATCGAAAAGGCGAAGGACCCGGCCGCCAAGCGCGCCGAGTTGATCACGGAGTACCGCGACAAGTTCTCGACGCCGTACGCGGCGGCCGAGCGCGGGTTCATCGACGACGTGATCGAGCCCGCGGAGACCCGGCCCCGGCTGATCAAAGCCCTGCGGATGCTGTCGACCAAGCGCGAGTCCGTGCCGGCACGCAAGCACGGAAACATCCCCCTGTAAGGAGCCTTCGATGTTCGAAACCGACGACGGCCGAAAGATCGACATCCCCGACGGGCTCTCGCCCGAGGAGGAACGCGCGATCTTGATGGCGCTCGAGCGCTACTTCGTGGCCGAAAACCCGAAGCCGGCTCCGTGGGTGCTGCAAGGTCGCATCGAAGCAACCGGCTACGGCGCCTTGCAGATCCGGCGCTACGCGCGAGAGCCCTGGCATGGCCAGTGGGTCGAGTTCGCGCGCAAGGGCGTGCCGCCCCAGCACGGACGCAGCGACGTCCGCTGACGTGAGCGCGGGGGCGGGCGCGTGAGGGTCGCGTTTCACACCGACCAGCTGTGGTTCTCTGCGCCGGGCGGTATCGCAACGTACGTGCGAGAGCTGACCGCGGCGCTCGCCTCGTTGCCCGACGCTCCTGAGCTCGTGACCTTCCAGGTCGGTGCCGGGGATGGTTCGGCCGACGTATCCGTGCCGGGTTCGATCCGCTCGCTGTACCCGCGGTGGGCGCTGACGGGTCGCCCTGCGTTGCCGGCGTCCCTTGCGTCCTGCGATGTCGTGCACGCCACGAACCACGCGGCGATCCCACCTGCGCCCAGGGAGACGGCGCTGGTCGCGACGGTGCACGATCTCGCCGTCGACGCCTTCCCCGAAGCGTTCCCGGCGTCGTGGCGATGGCTGTACCGAGCGGGCGTACGTGCCGCGGCGCATCGGGCGGACCTGATCGTCGTGCCGTCACAAGCGACAGCCGACGATCTCGAGGACCGTCACGGCGTGGATCCGAGCCGCATGCGGGTGACGCCGCTGGCTTCCTCGTTGCCGACCACGCCGCTGGACGTGGACGAGGTCCTCGCTCGCCTGGGGATCGCGCGCCCGTACGTGCTGTGTCCCGCCACGCTCGAGCCCCGGAAGAATCAGGTTCGGTTGATCCGGGCCTATCGGCAGGTCGCGCCCGACGTACCCCATGCGCTCGTGCTCGCGGGTCCCGACGGTTGGGGCGTCGATCTGATCACCGATGAGATCGACCGTGCGGGCGGCGGCGCGATCGTGCGGACCGGCTGGCTGTCCGCCCACGACCTCGACGCCGTGTATCGCGGCGCCGACGCGGTCGCATACGTCTCGCTGTACGAAGGCTTCGGGCTTCCCGTCCTCGAGGCTATGCAGCGCGGAGTCGCCGTGCTCGGCTCCATCACGCCCGCGGTGTCCGAGACCGCCGGCGACGCGGCGCTGCTGGTCGAACCGACCGACGTCGCGGCGATCGCCGAGGGGCTCGCCCGCGTGCTGACCGACGGGGCGCTGCGTGGAGAACTCGTGGTGAACGGGACCGCGCGTGCGTCGGGCTTTTCCTGGCAAGCCACCGCCCGCGCTACCCTCGACGCCTATCGCGACGCGGTAACGCCGACCACGACATGAAGATCTCTCTGATCGCCACCGTGTTGAACGCCGAGGAACACGTCGGCGAGTTCCTGGCGTCGATCGCCGCGCAGTCACGCCGCCCCGACGAGATCGTGATCGTCGACGGCGGTTCCACGGACGGCACGGTGGCGGCGCTTCGCGCCGCAGACGGCCTCACCCTGATCGAGGACCTGGGCGCGAACATCTCGCGAGGCCGCAACCTCGCGATCGCGAGCGCGGCGCACGAGGTGATCGCGGTGGCCGACGCCGACTGTGCGTACGGCCCGGACTGGCTGGCGGCGCTCGTCGCGCCACTGGACGCCGGGGCCGACATCGCGATGGGCTGGACCGAGCCGATCGTGGACTCGCTGTTGGGCGCGTGCGTGTCCTCGCTCGGCATGCCGTTGTCCCCCGCCGATGCCGACGCCGCGACGTTCATGCCGAGCGCGCGAAGCGTCGCCTTCCGGCGGGAGGCCATCGATGCGGTCGGTGGCTACCCCGAGTGGCTGGCGATCGGCGAGGACATGTGGGTCAACCATCGGTGGCGCGAGCGCTCGTTCGACATGCGTTTGGCGCCGGACGCTGTGGCAAGCTGGCACCCGCGCGCCTCGCTCGGCGCCATCTGGACCCAGTACGTGAAGTACGCGAGAGGCGACGGGCAGGCGGGCATGTACCCCGAGCGCCACGCGCTACGCTTCGCCGCATACGTCGGGCTCCTGCTCGCACTGACCTCGCGCCATGCGTTGCCCAAGGTGCTCGCCGCGGGCGGTGCCGCCGCGTACGCGCGCACCCCGGTGGTCCGCGCGCGATCGCGCGTCACGACGCCGCGCGATCGCGCGCTCGCCACGCTCGCGGTCCCCGCCCTGCTGGCTTATACCGACGTCGCGAAGATGACCGGGTACGCACTGGGTTTGGTCGATCGGCTCACCGGCCGGGCCGCCCGCGGCTAGCGGGTCCTAGCGGTACTCGTAGAACCCTTCGCCGGTCTTTCGGCCAAGCCTGCCCTCGGCAACGAGTGTGCGGAGCAGCTCCGGCGCCTCGTAACGCTCACCGCCGAATGCCGCGTGCAGAACCTCGCCGATCGAAAGGACCGTGTCGAGCCCGACGAGATCCGACAGGCCGAGCGGCCCCATCGGGTGCGCCAACCCGAGCTTGATCGCCGTGTCGATGTCCTCGCGGGTCGCGAACCCGCGCTCGTACAGTCGTATCGCATCGAACAGGAACGGGGTCAGCAGGCGATTCACGATGAAACCGGCCTCGTCCGAGGATCGAACGCAGGTCTTGCCCAGGACGTCGGTCCCGAACGACTGCACGAGCGCAACGGCTCCTTCGCTGGTGGCCGCAGACGGCGTGAGCTCGAGCAGTGTCATCACGGGAACCGGATTGAAGAAGTGCATGCCGACCACCAGCTCGGGGCGGCCGGCGGCCGCACCCAGCGACGCGATCGGGATCGAAGACGTGTTCGACGCGAGCACGACCTCGGGCCGCGTCACCGCAGCGAGTCGCGCGAAGATCTTTGCCTTGGCAGCCGGATCTTCCGTGGCTGCCTCGATCACGAGATCGGCGCCGGCGAGCGCGTCAAGATCGGTCGCTCCCTCGATCAGGGCGAGTGCGGCGTCTCGTTCGCCCTCGCTCAGCTTGCCGCGAGCCACCGCGCTGCCGAGCGAGCGATCGATCCGAGCCCGACCCGCCGCCACGAGTTCGTCGTCGCCTTCGACGAAGGTGACGCGAACGCCGGCGCGAGCGCACACCTCGACGATGCCCGAGCCCATCAGGCCACAGCCGACCACGCCGACGTGCCGAACGTCCATCGCGTGCACGGTCTTGGTTCCCCCTTTCGCATGTCGGAAGGGTGCGTACGATAGTCGAGATGTACAGACTCCCGACGTTCCGCTCGTTGGTCGCGCGCCGCGTCGTCCAGAACGAGACGACCTGCCGTCGCGCCCTCACGTGATCCGAGCCCACACGCTCACCGCGGGATCCCCCGCCGCCGATCACCTTGCCTTCGACCCACGGGTGATGTCGGGGGTCACGTTCGAAACGAGGCCGCCATGATCGCACCGGTTCGCGCCGCGATCGTCCTCGGGTGCATCGCGGTAGTGTTGGTCGGCGGTGCACCGATCGCGAACGCGCACGCCGATCTCGTTTCGTCCGATCCGGCGGCGGGGGCGACGCTCGCCACGTCGCCGTCCGCTCTGCAACTCACCTTCTCCGAAACACCCGACGTCGACCTGTCGTCGGTCGATCTGTCGGGCAGCGGCGGCGCACGAGCGGCGACCGGTGCCCTCGCATCGCAAGGCAATTCGACCGTGGTCGTGCCGCTCACAGAACCCAAGCCTGACGACGTCTACACGGTGACCTGGCGCGTCGTGTCGGTCGACGACGGCCACGTGACGACGGGCGCGTTCGCGTTCGGTGTGGGAGACGCGCCCACCCTGCCGTCGCCGAGCGATGGTGCCGTCGCGACGTCCGCGCCCTCCCCCTTGTCCGTCGCATCGAAAGCGACGATGTATGCCGGGCTCATGCTCCTCGTCGCGATAGCCGCGGTCGGGATGGGCTTGTTCCGAGGTGCCCCGCAGGCGCGCCGCAGGCTCGGCCCGGCGGCCGGGGTCGCGGGGGTGGTGGGAGCAGCTGGTTTCCTTGTCTCGCAGCAGCGCTCGATCGGTGCGTCGTGGGCGACCTACCTCGACTCCGCTGCGGCGCGACCGGTGGTATGGCTGCTGGTAACCGCCGAGCTTGCCGCCGCGCTCGCGTTCATCGCTGCCCGCTCCGATCGGCGGTGGCTACCCTGGGGCGCGGGTGCCGCGGCCGCGATCGCGCTTGCCCTGCGCGCCCACGGGGGTCACGCCGCAGCGGCCACGTCGCCGCTCGTTGCCGAGACCCTCCAGTGGATCCACATGCTCGCCGGCGCATGCTGGGCCGGTGGCCTGCTCTTGCTGGTGCTCGTGCTGCGCGAAGATCGCGACGAGCCGCCGGTGGCCGAGGCCAGGCGCTTCTCCACGATGGCAGTGGCTGCGATCGCCGTCGTCGTCGTGAGTGGCCTGTTGCGCGCGGTGAGCGAACTCGGCGGGCTGGGGGCTGTCCGCGAGACGCTGCAGACCCCCTACGGACGCACCCTCGCGATCAAGGTTGGCGTTGCGCTCGTCGTGATCGCGCTCGGCGCCTTCAACCGCGTGCGCAGCGTGCCGCGTCTCACGACCGATCAGCGGCCGCTGCGTCGCCTCGCAACGACCGAGCTGGTGGCGATCGCCGGTGTGCTCGTGCTAACCGCCACCCTCACCGGACTCGCACCACCGGCGGGCGCGGCCACACCCACAGCTGCCGCAACGTCTCGGCCTCACGCCGGCTCAACCGCACACGTCGACGAGAACGGGATACGGATTGACGGCCGAGCCGACCACGCTGTAGCCGTAGTAGCTCGCGGGCCAGTTGGCGGGCACGGAGTTCGGATGCCACTCGAAGTGGTCGTGCGGGGTGCCGATCGCGTCCCCGGTGTCACCGACGTAGCCGATGATGTCCCCTGCCTGCACAGGTCCGTCGGAGTTCGCCGAGTAGTGGTCCAGGTGCGCGTTGTAGACGTAGCCCGATGCACCGTAGACGTACTCGGAGTATCCACCCAGCGTGTTGTACGCACGCTGCGCCACCCCGTCGAAGGGGGCCCGGATCGGCGTGCCGTAGTTCGACAAGATGTCGTTACCGGCGTGCAGGTGGAACCCGCCGGCGTAGCGCGGCGCTCCGAATCCATCACCGAACAACCGGGGGTCATCGACCGGGCACACCTCGAGCGGGTTGTTGAAGCCGGGCGGCATCGACACGGACGTGTGGGGCGGCGACGTGCTCGTCTGTGCCGCCAGGCTCGCGAGATAGTCGGCCCGATCCTTGCGGAGCCGCTGGTACTTCTCCAGCGTGTCGGTCACCGTCTTGGCGGCCGCGTCGCGGAGCTGACTCACGCGCGCAAGGTCGTTCAGGATCGAATCGCGCTGCGCCCGCACGGCGATCACCTGCGCGCGCTGTTTCGTGCGCAGCTGCCGCAGGTTCTGTTCCTCGACCTGCAATGCGGCCTGCAGGTTGGCGACCTCCTGGGCGAGGTCTGCATCAGACTGCGCGACGGCGTCGACGAACTCCAGCCGGTCGGATAGATCGTCCAGCGATGACGCGCCGAGCACGATCTCCAGATCAGAACCGGGACCCGACATGAACGCCTGCGCGGCTCGGGCGTTCAGTTGCTCGCGGATCGCGTCGTAGCGGGCTTGCGCTCGAGCGATCCGCGACTTGGTTGCGTCGATCTGTGCGACCACCTGCTCGAGGTCGGCCTCGGCTTGATCGACCTTCATGATCGCGCTGGACAAACGCACCTGGATCGTGTTGATCTCGGCCTGGATCTGGTTCAGCCGTTGCTCAGCGGCGATGGAGGCCTCGTGCGCGTTTTGCACGTCGCTTGAACTCGGCGCGGCGCCGGCGAAGGGCACCGACAACAACAGCGCCGCGAACGCGACGCCAACGGCCACTACGCGAGGGCCGACGGGGAAGGATCGGTCCGATCTCGTCATCAGGAAGAGCACCACCGTACCGCCAACGGGTCAGTCCTCGACGGTGCAGGAGCCGACAGCCTCCCTTGCAGGGCGCCCGGATGCAACGACCCGCCGGAGTATCAGGTCCGCGCGAGCAGCTCGGGTTCGCGCAGGGCCTGTCGCCATCCGTTGCGCTCCAACGTCTCTTGCGCCTCGTCGACCGCCTGCTGTCCACCGGCAGCCTCGGCGCCGAACAGCGAGCCCACCCACCACACGACCGAAGCGTGCGGATTGGCCAGGATCGGAGGAACTCGCTCGACCTCCAGGGCGGCCAGCGATCTGCGACGGGCGCCCTCACGGTCCCCTTCGGCCCACGCGGTCACCGCCTCGGCGATCAACAGCGGACCTGCACCGGCGGGCTCGTTCTCGGCCGTGCGAGCGAGCGGGTCGGACAACACGCCGCGTGCACCGGCTACGTCTCCCTGGGCCGCCAGCGTGCGCGCGAGCTCGGACGCGGTCCAGGTGACCAACGCGCGCTCCTTCAGATCGCGACACAGGACGAACGCCTCGCGCAGGTCGAGCTCGGCGGCATCCAATCGCCCCGCCACGCGGTGGATCGCACCGCGATCGCCGAGCACGCTCGCGAGCTCCCAGCGCGCGCCCAGTTCCCGAAGGATCCGGACCGCCGCATCCGCGTGGCGTCCGGCGTCGTCCAACCGCATCAGCCTTCGCGACGACGCGCTCAGCAGCTGGTGGGCGACCGCCGAGGAGAACGGTTGCCCCGACGCCTCGCCGATCGCGAGCGCCTCCAGCCCGATGCGCTGCGCGTCCTGTTCACTCCCCCGAAGGGACGCGACGCTCGCGAGGCCGACGAGCGAGCGCACCTCGGCCCACGCGTCCTGTCGCGTACCATCGCGCACCACGTCGAGCGCCTCTTGGAACAGCAGCCGTGCCTCGTCAAGGCGATTGCGCCAGAACGGCACCCACCCGGCCATCAACAGGGTTCGCGCCAACACGTATGGGTCGCCGAGACGCCGCGCGGCAACGAGCGATCGCTCGAACAACCCGGCGGCGAGGTGATCGTCACCGCGGACCGTGAGCGTGATGTCGGCCAGGAATCGAGCGGCGTGCGAGACGACCCGGTCGTCGCCGGCGGCAAGCGTCATGGCCTTGCGCAGCCGGGACTCCGCCTCGTCGAAATCGCCGAGCCAATAGCGGGCCTCGCCGAGCATGCCGATGATCCAGGCCTCCCGCACGGCCCAATCCTCTTCGGGGCCAGTCAGAGAGAGCGCCCGCTCGTACAGGTCCACGGCGGCCCGAGACTCGATCTTGCGCCGGGCGGCGTCCCCGGCCTTGGTGAGCGCGTCAACCGCCCGATCGATGAGTGACCGGTCGTTCGGGTTCAGATCCAGCGCGGCACGAGCCGCTTGCTCCAGGTGGAACGCGATCGTGCGCGGGTAGCGATCGGCGAGCGGCGGCTCCGATAGGCGCTCGGCCACCCGCAGGTGCAGGCGCTGGCGCTCGCGTTTGGCCAGCGAGTCGTAGGCGACGTCGCGCAGCACGTCGCTGCGGAACCGCCACACGCCCTCGTGCTCCTCGTCGGGCAGCAGCAGCTCTCCGCCCTCGGCCTCGGCCAGGAGCTCGGGGCGCGGGTCGGCGATCAACGACAGCTCCTCGATGTCGAACCGACCGCGCGGGAACACCGAGGCCCGGCGCACGAGTTCACGCGCGTCGGGCGACAGTTGATCGATCCGCGCCGCGATCACCGCCTGCACGGTTCCGGGCAACTTGAGCGCGGTCGCCCCCGGGCCGGCGGGCATCACGGCGCCATCGCCGTCGCTGTGATGCAGCATGCCGGTGATCTCGATGATGAACAACGGGTTCCCTCCGGCGTGAGCGGCTACCCGCTCCGCGTCGGTACGGTCGAGCCCTCCCGCCTCCATCGCCAGCCGAGCCGCATGCTCGGGCGGCAGCTGCTCGACCCACAGCGTGACGGCGTCGGGCAGCCCTCCGGCCCAGTTCGGCCGGTCCTCCAGGAACTCCCACCGCGCAACGCATACGACCACCAAGGGCACCATGCGCGCTTCCTTCACCAGTTGTTCGATCAGGTCGAGCAGCAAGGGGTCGGCTTGGTGCAGATCTTCGAACACCAGCACGACGGGGCCGTTGCGCGCGAGCCCGGCAAGCATCGCCAGCACACCTTGCCGAACCTCGGCGACCTGATGGCCGGCGTCGTCGCCCTCCTCGTCGTGGAACCCCAGGGCGAGCCCCAGCCGGCGTACCGCCGATTCCACCTCGTCGGCATCGACCCACTCCGACACCGCGACCCGGAGGCGATCCCCGACCTCGTCGGAAGGGCGATCCGGATCTTCGCCGAGCTCGCTGTGGACCATCTGCGCGACGGGCCAGAATTCGACATCCTCTTCGAACGGGCTCGATTGGCCCACGAGCACCTTCGTGCCGGCGGGCAGGTTGGCCAGGAACTCGCGCACGACCCGTGACTTGCCGATGCCCGGCTCGCCGAGCAGGGTGACGAGGTGCGCCCGCTCCCGTGCGGCGGCGCGCTCGAACACATCGGCGAGCAGCGCAACTTCGCGACGGCGGTCGATGAACGAGATGCGCCGGCGATCGACGACGATCGGTCCGAGCACGCCGAGCACCGGCCACCCGCGCACGCCATCGCCGAAGCCCTTCGCCTCGATCGCTCGCGGCTCGCCAAAGCTGACCGCCGTTCGGGCCAGCTGATAGGTCGTGTCGCCCACGAGGATCTCGCCCGGCTCCGCGGCCTGTTGCAACCTCGCGCCGAGGTTGACCTCCGCGCCGATCACGATGTTGCGGTCGTGCGCTGTGCCGACCGCGACCTGACCCGTCCGAACACCGATGCGAACCTGGATCGGCGAGCGCAACCCGAGCTCCGCGCCGAGCCGCGTGGCCCGCTCTCGGATGTCCAAGGCGGAACGGATGGCGCGAACGGCATCGTCGTCACGAGCGGCGGGAATGCCGAACACGACCAAGACCGCATCGCCGATGAACCCTTCCGCCACGCCGCCGAACCACGCGGCCTCCTCTGCCACCATCCCATGGAAAGCCGCGAGCACCTCGCGGAACCGTTCCGCGTCCAGATGCGCCGCCAGTTCCGTCGAGCCCGCCATGTCGACGAACACCACGCTGACCACCCGTCGTTCCGAGGCCTCCGGCAACGCCACCGGTGCCCCGCAGTTGGGGCAAAAGTTCGCGTCGGCCGGCAGCGGCTCCCCGCAACGCGGGCAGTCCCTAGTGCTCACCGAGGTACTCGATGATCTGCACCGGATTACCGTCGGGATCGCGGAAGGTGGCGAAGCGAGCGAAGCCTTCGACCTCGCCCACGTACTGATCGAACGCGGCGCCGCGTTGTTCGAGGGTCCAGCGGGTGGCTTCGAGATCGTCGACGCGCAACACCACGGTCCCGCTGGCGGGCGGGTTCTCATCGTCCGTGCCGTGCAGGGCAAGCCGCACGGATCCGCCGTCGAGCTCGGCCCACTCGTCGCCGTCACGGCGGACCATGGGCAGGCCGACCACCTCGGTGTAGAAGGTCAGCGCCCGGTCCAGATCGCGGGTCCAGTAGTAGATGTGGTCGACGATCACGGGTCTGATGCTACCCATCCGTCGGGCGCTAGCTCTGCCCGAGGATCTTGCCCTTCTGCGCCTGAAACTCTTCCTCGGTGAGCACGCCGTCGGCGCGAAGCTTCGCGAGACGCTCGAGTTCGGTCGTCGCGCTCGGCACGCCGGTGGGCGCGGCAGGCGCGGCGGGCGTCGGCGCGGGGGGCGTACCGGCCTCACCCAGGTACATGCGCTTCTTGTTCATCTCTCCTTGGTGGTAGATCGTCTTTTGCACCTCTTCGGGGTGACGGATGTGATCGAACGAGTTCGTGCCGAACTCCGACGCCGACGAGATCCGGAGCGTGCCGGCACCCACGACCCGATCCCAGATCCCCTGCTCGAAGCGAACGTCGTTGATCGCCTCCAGCGGGATCTCCATCGATCGCTTCGCGATGAAGCCCTCCCGGTGGATCACCCGGTCGGTCGTCACGGCGAAGTTCGACGTGATCCACCAGATGAGACGCCGCAGCGGGTACGCCACGAACACCACCAGGAACGCCGCCCACCAGATCAAGGAGTTGAAGTCGAACGTGACGCTCAGCCAGATCGCCGCCACGAGTTCGATCACCACCACGAGTACCGGCACCGCGAGCGCCACGGGGTGGGGTCGCAGGTCGAGCACGAGTTCTTCGTCGGGGATCAGCAAGCGCCTGGGAAATGTCATGGGCGGACGCTACCGCGCGCCCGTGCGAGGAGCAAACCTCTACGCGGGTCGCAGGTGCTCGATCTCGCCGAACCCGACCCGGACCTCCCCTTCGTCGGTCGACAGCTGCAACGAACCGAAGTCGTCGATCCCGACGGCGCGGCCGGTGACCTCACGACCGGCGCTGGTAGTCGCGCGCACGGGTTGTCCGATCGTGGCCGACACCGGCAACCAGGCGTGTCGCACACGTTCGGGTAGCGACGCGTCGACCGTCGCGTAGACGGCATCGAAGCGAACCAGGAACGCGGTCAGCAGGTCGCGCAAGCCGGCGCGCGCCCCGATAGCCCCGGCCCCAGGTATCCCCTCGGGCACGTGCAGGTTGACCCCGACGCCGACCACGACGTACCGCAGGACATCGTCGTGGATCGCCGACTCGAGCAGGATCCCCCCGACCTTCTCGTCGTGCAGCAGCAGGTCGTTCGGCCATTTGCACGTCACGCGTCGACCGGCGGTCTCGCGGATCGCCTCGGCCATACACGCGCCGGCGAGTAACGACAGCAACCCCGCGCGGCCGGGCGCGAGCGCCGGGCGAAGGACCACGGAGAACAGCAGCGACGTGTCGGCGACATCGGCCCACTCGCGCCCGAGCCGACCCCGCCCGGCGCTCTGGTGCGCAGCCGATACCAGCGTCCACTCGGCCGAACCCGCCTCGGCCATCTCGATCGCCGTCGCGTTCGTGGAACCGGTAACCTCCTCGGCACGCACCGGGGCATCGATCGGGATCGCGGCGAGGGCAGCGAGCAGGTCCTCGCGGGTCAGCACGTCGGACCTCGGTGACGCGCTACGTCCATGGAAGGCACGATACGCGAGTGACGAAGCAACCGAAGCTCCTGATCGCCAACCGCGGTGAGATCGCCGTCCGCATCATCCGCACATGCCGGGAGATGGGCATCCCCTCCGTGGCCGTGTATTCCGACGCCGACCGCGACGCGCTGCACGTCGAGATGGCGGACGAGGCCTACCGGATCGGCCCCGCGCTCGCATCGGACTCCTACCTGTCGATCGGCGCGATCTTGGACGCCGCCAAACAGTCGAAAGCCACGCTGATCCACCCCGGCTATGGGTTCCTCGCCGAACGGGCACAATTCGCGCAAGCCGTGGAACAGGCAGGGTTCACGTTCGTCGGCCCCTCAACGTCGGCGATCGAGGTCATGGGCGACAAGGTGGCGGCGCGTCGGATCGCCGACGCCGCGGACATGCCGATCGTGCCGGGCACGCGCGAGCCGGTGACCATCGACGCCGCGAAGAAGGAGGCGCCGCGCATCGGCTACCCCTTGTTGGTCAAAGCGGCGTTCGGCGGCGGCGGCAAGGGGATGCATGTCGTGCGAGACGCGAAGCACCTGGAGGACTCGCTGAAGCGCGCGGCCCGCGAGGCGCAGTCCTACTTCGGGCGGCCGGAAGTCTTCTTGGAGCGATATGTCGACCGCGCCCACCACATCGAGGCGCAGATCATCGCCGATGCGCACGGCAACATCGTGTTCCTGGGCGAGCGTGACTGCTCGGTGCAGCGGCGTCATCAGAAACTGATCGAAGAGACGCCCTCGCCGCTGGTCGACGACGCGCTTCGCACCCGCTTAGCCGACGCCGCGACCTCGCTGGTTCGCGAGGCCAACTACGTCAACGCCGGCACGATCGAGTGCATCCTGGACGAGGACGGGTCGTTCTATTTCCTGGAGATGAACACACGGCTGCAGGTGGAGCACACGGTCACCGAGATGGTGACCGGGCTCGACGTGGTGGCGCTGCAGATCCGCGTCGCGCTCGGCGAGTCACTCGCCGGGCTCGAGGTCGCGCCGCGTGGCCACGCGATCGAGTGCCGGATCAACGCCGAGTACCCAACCCGCAACTTCCTGCCGGGACCGGGCCGGATCACCCGCTACGAGGAGCCCGGCGGACCGTTCGTGCGGGTCGACTCAGGGTTCACCGAGGGCCGCGAGATCCCGGGTGACTACGACTCGATGTTCGCCAAGTTGATCGTGTCGGGCGCCG
>JANMPG010000223.1:0-1967 GCA_031369745.1 Actinomycetes bacterium | reverse complement strand
GGCTTCGGCTACCTGGACGCCGCCCACCGGCAGGGTGCCGGCCTGCTCGACATCGACGATGCCATCACGGCCACGACCTGGATCAAGCCCGGCAAGATCTCGCTGGGCGAGGGTAACGGCGGCACGAAGACGATCGAGCTGACGAACAAGAGCGGCTCGCCGGTGACATACGACGTGTCGCACGAGGCGGCCGCTGGGACGACCGGGACGTTCTCTTTGGGCCCGAACGCCTACGCCTACAACACCGCCTATGCATCGGCCAGCTTCAGCTCGCCGAGCGTGACGGTGCCGGCGGGCGGTTCGGCGACGGTCGACGTCACGATCGACGCGACCGCAGTACCCGACAAGGGCGTCTACGGTGGGTACATCAAGTTCACGCCCCAGGGCGGTGGACAGGAGTACCGCGTGCCGTACGCCGGCTTCAAGGGCGACTACCAGTCCATCCAGGTGCTTACGGATGGAGGCTTCGGCTTCCCGCTTCTCGGGCAGCTGACGGCTTGCACGATCGTCCGTGGTCTCGACTGCGCCGCTGGCGGCGGCTACACCGCGCCTCCGGCGGGAGCCTTCACCATGGCCGACGCGTTCAACGTGCCCCAGTTCCTCGTCCACTTCGACCACCAGGCGCGCAGCCTGACGGCCGACCTGTACCGGGCGAGCGACAACAAGTGGATGGGCGTCGCCTTCAAGAGCGAATACCTGCCACGGAACAGCGGGGCCACGAGCTTCTTCGCGTTCCCGTGGGGCGGTATGGTCGCGAAGGGCAACGGAAACGGCAGCCAATCTGCCGCCGCCAATGGCACGTACTACGTGAAGTTCCAGCTGATCAAGGCGCTGGGCAACCCTGCCAACGCTGAGACATGGCAGTCGCCGAACTTCACCGTCGCCCGACCGTAGTCGCGGGTAGATCCACGCTTGATCAGAGAGGGCCGGGCAAACCCGGCCCTCTCTGTCGTCGTACGACACGGGCCGAGCGGAAAATCAGGAATAGACTCCCTCGGCCGTGCGTGGTGTTCGCGCGGCCTTGGAGGAAGAGGAGATTTCGATGAGTGGACGTAGCAAACGTCAGTGGGGCGTACTGCTCCTGCTGGCAACCGTTTCCGGCGTCGTCACCGCGTTCGCGGTGGGTCTCTCCGGCGCCGCGGCGTCGGTGGCCGGTTCGAACTGGAAGTTTGCCCCGACGATCAACGCGCCGTGGGCGCAGGAGGGTGAAGACGTTCTCGACCAGCCGGCTCCGACCGCGGTGGGGCTGTGCCGGTCATCGCTGTTCAACACCACGAACCCGTACGGGGCGACGGCGAACGTCGACCTGATCAACGGCGACGCGGTCAACAACAGCGGCGTCTCGAATAACGGCTGCACCACGCCGCAGAACGAGACAACCGTCGCTGTCAACCCGACGAACCCGCTGAACGTCGTCGCCGGGACGAACGACTACCGGAAGTGTTGCGACTTCAACGGCCTGAACGACGGCTCCGGCTGGGCGTACTACTCGAATGACGGCGGCGCTACCTGGACCGACGTGCAGGTTCCCGGCCTCACCGCCGGGACCGGCGGCCAGGGGAACTTCAAGCGCGTCGATTCTGCCGGTGACCCGGCGCTCGCGTTCGGCCCCGACGGAACGCTGTACTACGCGAACATCGTCTTCAGCCGCACCTCGCCCGCGAGCGGAGTCGCGGTCAGCATCTCGAAGAATGGCGGCGCCACGTGGGGCTCCCCGACGATGGTCACGTACAACGACGCCGGCAACTTCTTCAACGACAAGGAGTGGATCGCAGCGGGGCCGAACGGCTCCGTCGTCCTCACGTGGACGCGGTTCAGCCTCGGCCCGCATGGTGCGGGCTATTCGGCGTCGCCCATTGTGATGGCGGTGTCGCAGAACACCGGCAAGTCGTGGAACCGCACGACGTTCCCCGTCTCCGACCTCGCACATCCGTACGACCAGGGGTCGATGCCGGCGTTCGCCTCCG
>JANMPG010000180.1:0-34545 GCA_031369745.1 Actinomycetes bacterium | reverse complement strand
TGCACCGCCAGATCCACGAGCTCGCGCGTACGTTCGACCGGGTCGAGTACGAGCACGTCCCGCGTGAGCGAAACGCCGAGGCGGACCGACTCGCGAACGCCGGCGTCGAGGAGTGGCTGGCCGGGCGCGGCCGCTAGCGGGTACGGTTGCCGGCGGAGGAGCCGGCCGGGCGGCCGCGGGCGGCCAGCGATGGTCGTTCGAGGAAAGTCCGGACTCCGCAGGGCAGGACGCTGGCGTGAGCCAGGCGGGGGCGACCTCGCGAAGGGGCAACAGAAAGGAAACCGCCACCGGCGGCAACGCCGGGGGTAAGGGTGCAACGGTGGGGTAAGAGCCCACCAGCGCGGCGGGCGACCGTCGCGGCTCGGTAACCCCCGTCCGGAGCAAGGTCGAGCAGGAAGCGTTCGAGGGCGGCCCGTCCGAGCTTCCGGGTAGATCGCAGCGACCCGGTGAACGGGTCGCCGGCAGCGCTTCGGCGCTGGCGAGACAGATGGTCGCCGGCGGGGCAACCCGCGCACAGGATCCGGCTTACAGGCCGGCTCCTCCGTCCCTAGATCGCGGCTCTCGCCTCGAGCGCGCGGCGAAGTTGGGTACCCGCGTGGTAGCTGGAACGCACCAGTGGCCCGGCTTCGATGTGGGGGATCCCGACCGCCTCGCCTGCCGCCTTGTGCTCGGCGAACTCCTCAGGGGTCACCCAACGGTGAACCGGCAAGTGCTGTGGTGTGGGTTGCAGGTATTGACCCATCGTCACGATGTCCGCTCCCGCCGAGTGCAGATCGCGCAGCGAGCCCAAGACCTCCTCGGGCTCCTCGCCCATACCGAGGATCAGGTTCGACTTCGTGACCTGCCCGGGGCGATGCCGCTTGGCGAAGCGCAGTACGCCGAGGGACCGGTCATACCCGAACGCCGGCCGAATCTTCTCGTGCAGGCGAGGCACGGTCTCGAGGTTGTGGGCGAACACGGTGGGCCCCGCATCCAGCACCGTCGCGATATCGGGCTCGCCCCCTTTGAAGTCGCTCGGCAGCACTTCGACCTCGATGCCGGCTAGCGCGTCGCGGCAGGCGTGGATCGTCGCGGCCCAGATCGACGCGCCACCGTCGCGCAGGTCGTCGCGTGCGACACCAGTGAGCACGACGTAGCGTAGCCCCATGGTCGCGACGGCCCGGGCGATGCGCGACGGTTCCTCGGGGTCGGGCGCGTCCGGCTTCGCGGTCATGACGTCGCAGAAGCCGCATCTGCGCGTGCACTTCATCCCCAAGATCAGGAAGGTGGCTTCGCGTTCCTCCCAGCATTCCCCGATGTTGGGGCACATCGCCTCTTCGCACACGGTGTGCAGATCCGCGTCTCGCATCAGGGTCTTGAGCTCGGTGTAGTTGGGCCCGGTCGCCAGGCGGACCTTGAGCCACGGGGGCTTGCGCACGCCCGGCGCATTGACACCGGGACCGTTCGTGACACCCGCGATGGGCAGATGCAGTCGGCGTCCGCTTGGGTTGTGGTCGCGTTCGGGCATCGCAGGCGAGTGTACGCTCGCTCGATGCCTCGGACCGGGTTCGCGATCGTGCTCCTGGCCGCACTGGTCTTGACGGCGTGCGGGAGCTCTTCCGCGGCGTCCGATAAGGCCTTGTGTCAGGACCTGGCGAACCTGCAGGCAACGGTGGTCTTCCTGGCCGCACCTCCTTCCACGACCACCGTCGGTGAGGTGCGCGGGGCGCTCGACCAGCTCGATTCGACGTGGGCCGGCGTGCATGCCAACGAGGCGGTCCCCGACGCCGAGGATGAAGCGCTGCTCGGTGCGCAGGAGGATTACCGCGATGCGATCGACGGGATCGGTGACGACGACGCGTTCGCCCCGTACCTGACCGCGACGTCTGGGACGGCTCAGGGGCTGAAGCGGAGCTATGAGGTGGTGCGGGTCCGTCTCGTGTGCCCGTCCTACCTCCAGGCCGGTTAGCGCTCAGCCGGCATCGGCCCGCGCCTCGTCGTCGCGCGCAGTGTCGTGGTCACGCTGCTGGGGAACCCGGCCCGGGATCACGACGTGGAACGCGGCGCCACCGCCCTCGCGCTCGTCGGCCCACGCTCTCCCGCCGTGCAGTTCCGCGAATCGGGCGACCAGCGACAACCCGATGCCCGTGCCGGGGGAGTGCGGGCTTTGCGTCGGACCTTGCCGGAACGGTTCGAAGATGGCCGTGCGGATATCGACGGGAACACCCGGCCCATCGTCTTCCACACTGATGCGAACACCACCGTCGTGGGGAGCCACGGACAGCCAGATCTTTCGATCGAGTGCCGTGTGGCGCACGGCGTTCATCAGCAGGTTCTCGATGATCCGCTCGACCTTCGGCGGGTCGATCGGCATGACGACCGCATCGGTGCGCATGATGACGTCTCGTCCGACGAGGGCCTCGAGGTGTTCGGCGGTGCGGCGCGCCAATGCACTCACGTCGGTGACCCGGTACTGGGGCTCGACGATCCCGCGGTTCAGCCGGTCGATGTCCAACAGATCCTTGAGCAATCGATCGAGCTTCTTGGCGTTCGCAGCGAGCCGGCCGAGCAGGTCGGTGCGGTCTTGCCCGTCGATCTCGGGAGCACGTTCCAGGGTGAGAGACAGTCCGAGGATGCTCGTCAGTGGACTGCGCAATTCGTGCGACACCGCGGCGAGGAACGTGTTCTTCATGTCGTCGAGGGCGCGGAGCCGTTCGGCCGCCTCCCGCTCGCGTTGCTCGCTTTCCCGAAGGGCCTGTTCGGCGAGCTTGCGTTCGGTGATGTCGAACAGGACGCCTTGCAGGAACGCCGGGTCGCCATCGGGGCCGAGCAGGAAGGTCGTCTCGTCGTGGATCCACACCATCCGCCCGTCGGGCGTATGGATGCGGTACTCGGCACGCCACGGCTCCCGATCCGCGATGGCCTGTATGTAGGAGGTCTTGATCCGTTCGCGATCCTCCGGGTCCATCAGCGCCAGCCACAGATCCGGGTCACCGACCCAGCGCTCCGGGGTGACGCCCGCGATGTCGAGGATCTGGGGACTCATGTAGAAGGTTCGCATCTCGCCATCGGGTCGATCCAAATAGATCGCCGCGGGCACATGCTCGACGATCGCGCGGTAGCGCTGCTCGGCGTCGCGAAGCCGTTCCTCGGCTTCCTTCGCCGTCGTGATGTCGTACATCACGCCCTGGGAGAACAACGGCGCGCCATCGTCGTCACGCACGATGAACGCCTGATCGCGCACCCACAACCATCGATCGTCGCGGTGACGCATCCGATACTCGAGGTCGAACGGTCGCATCTGGCCGGTGTGCGCGCGGATCTCGTCGCGGGCGCGGACCGCGTCGTCGGGGTGCACGCGGCTGATCCACAGCCCGGGTTGCCTCCACTGCTCCGGTGTGTAGCCGAATATCGATGCGATCTGCGGGCTGACGTACACCGTGTCCCAGGGCTCGTCGAGGTCGTCGATGTAGGTGACGGCCGGGATCGATTCGATCAGGGTGCGGTAACGCCGCTCGGCATCGAGCAGCGCGATCTCGGCGAGCTTTCGTTCGGTAACGTCTTGGATGATCCCTTGGCTCGACCGAGGCGAGCCATCCTCGTCACGGATGATGACGGCCTGATCACGGAGCCAACGAAGCTCACCGCTCCTGGTGTAGAGGCGCAGCTCGATATCGAGTGGCTCGCCACTTTCGTAGTGGCGCGCGTCGGCGGCCGCTGCGGCCTCCCGATCGTCGGGGTGCATCATGTCGCGCCACAGCATCGGGTTGTCGATCCACTCTTCCGGTGTGACGCCGAGGATGGTCTCGATCTGCGGACTCACGTACTTCGCGGGCCACAGGTCGGCTCCCGGATCGCACTCGTCGAGATAGGTGATGGCGGGCATCTCCTCGACCATCAGGCGGTAGCGCTCTTCGGCATACCGCAGTCGTTGCTCGGCTTCCTTTTCTGCGGTGATGTCGAAACGAACGCCCTGCCAGTAGCGAGGTGAGCCGTCCGGGTTGCGTACGAGCGTGGCGTCGTCTCGGACCCAGACCGTCCCCCCGTCCTTCGTTACGAGCCGGTACTCGGCCCGGAACGGCTGGTTCGTCTCGTTGGAGGCGGCGTCCACCGCGAGGACCCGCTCACGATCCTCCGGGTGCAGCGCAGCGACCCACTGCGCACGCTTGCCCCACTCCTCGGTGCTGTATCCCACGAGCTGCTGGGTCTGCGGGCTCGAGTACGTCTCGTCGCCGGAGTCGACGTCCTCGATGTAGGTGACGGCTGGGAGCTGTTCGATCAGCGTGCGGTACAGCGCCTGCGCCTCTTCCAGGCGACCCATCGCGTTCTCGCGATCGATCGCGGCGCCGAGCGTGTTCGCCGTCACCGTGAGGGCTTCGACCTCCGCTTCCTGCCAGTGTCGGTCTTCGTCGGCGTGATCGAAGCTGACATAGCCCCACCATTCGCCCTCTGCGAAGATCGGGATCGCGATCAAGGATCGGATCGGCAGTCGGGCTCGTTCGAGCACCGCTCGCTCACCATCGGGGAAGTCGTCCAGCGTGCCGTAGACCGAGCGTCCGGCCCCGAGGAGTTCGACCCAACGACCGAACCCGCCCGCATCCCATTCGAAGGTGCGAGGGGCGGCGGCGTCGGCGGTGCGATGGGCCTCGGCGGTCCAGGAATCGACCAGGGAAACGCACAGGACGCCATCGCGCTCGTGGTTGGCGAACACCGCGCAGCGTGTGGCGTCCGCAACGCCGCCGAGTTGCTCCAGTACCGCGTGCAGGCTGTCCTGCCACCCGGGCCGGCGCAGGAATGTCTCGGCAGCGAAGCTTGTCGCCTGCAAGATGGCGTCGCGACGCGTGATCGCGTCTTGCGCCAGCCGGCTTTCGGTGATGTCTTGCAGCACGCCGTGCCATCGGGGCTTGTCGCCGGCGTCCCCCACCTGCACGGCGTGGTCGTGCACCCACACGACCCGTCCGTCGGCCGCGACGATCCGGTACTCGATGTCGAACGGCTCTGCGGTCTCGTTCGTGCGCGTCGATTCTTCCAGCACCCGTTCGCGGTCCTCGGGGTGCAGCATGCGCACCCACAGATCCGGGTCCATCAGCCGCTGCTCGGGGGTGTAGCCCGTCAGCTTCTCGTACTGAGGGCTGATGTACACGGCGGTGCTGACGTCGTCGACGGCGTCGGTGTAGACGGCGACCGGGAGCTGCTCGACCAGCGTGCGGAACCGCTCCTCGGCCTCGCGAAGCCGCTCTTCCGCTTGCTTGCGTTCGGTGATCTCATACACGACCCCTTGCCAGTACACGGGGTCGCCGTTCGCGTCACGGATCAAGCGAGCGTCGTTGTGCACCCACAACACACGACCGTCGCGCGCCAGCGAGCGATAGTCGACGCTCCACGTATCGCCGGTGTCCGCGTCGTTAGAGGCGATCACCCGGTCGCGATCGTCGGGGTGGAGCCGGGCTTGCCACAGCGTGGGGTCGGCCATCCACTCTTCGGCGCTGTACCCGTAGAAGGTCTCGATCTGCGGGCTGACATACAGGACCGCGCCGGTGTCGACCTCCTCGATGAAGGTGATCGCCGGCAACTGCTCGACCAGGGTGCGGAAACGATCCTCGGCTACGTCGAGCGCCGCTTCCGCGGCGTGGCGAGCGGTGATATCCAGGAACGCGCCCTCCATGACGCGGATCCCGTCACGAACGGTCCGTGACGCGCGGTCGTGCACCCACACGACCACGCCGGATCGATGCAGCATCCGATACTGCAGGTCGAACGGTGCCCCGTTCGTCTTCAGGTCCGCCCAGGCGGACAGCACGAGGTCACGATCGTCTGGGTGGATCACGTCGTCCCAGACGTTTGGGTCTGCGAGCCACTCGTCGCTGGAGATGCCGACGAGGGCATCGACGCCCGAGGCGACCCACCGGTCATGAGCAACGTCGTCGGTGTCGAACGAGATCTGATACGCCACGACCGGCAGGCCTTCGAGCAAGAGGCGCCAGCGACGCTCCGCGTCGCGCATCTCCTCTTCCGCGGCGTGGCGTTCGGTGATGTCGACGATGACTCCTTGGTAGATCTGCGCTGCGTTGGGTCCGGTTCCGACGGGGTTGGCTTCGTCGCGAACCCACAGCCACACACCGTCGATCGTTCGCAACCGATATTCCTGTGAGTACCGCTCTTCGCGGGACGTGGCCGCATCCCAGGCCTGCGTGATCCGCTCCAGATCGTCGGGGTGTACGTGCGAAGCCCACGCGGCAGGGTCGTCGAGCCAGGCCTTGGGACTGATCCCCAGCAGACGCTCGATCTGCGGGCTGATGTAGTCGGCGGACGCGGTGCCGGGCGCGAACGCGGTGTCCCACGAGTAGGCGATCGCGGGGACCCGCTCAACGAGCGTGCGGAATCGCTCCTCGGCGGCTGTCGCGCGCGCTTCGGCGTTCTTGCGCTCGGTGACGTCGAACATCACGCCCTGGGCCAACGTCGGGCGTCCCTCATCATCGAAGTGGTGGTAGTGCGATTCATCGTGGATCCAACGCTTCGTGCCGTCGGGCAGGATGACCCGGTATTCGACCAAGAACGTGACGCCGTCGCGATCGCTGGCCGCAGAGGTCTCGACGACGCGCTGCAGATCGTCCGGATGGACCTGCGCGAAGGGGTCATCCATGTGTGCCTGGGCGGTGACGCCGAGCAGTTGGAGCACCTGGGGGCTGACGTAGGAGTAACGGTGTTCCTGGGGGAGCCAGCTGTAGGACACCGCAGGTGACTCCGCGATCAGCGCCGCCAGACGCTCATCGGCCACGACGCGCATGGATATCTGCCGCGACGCTGCTCTTGCTCGACGAACCGCGAACACGCCCACGCCGACGAACGACAACGCGAGAAACCCGAGGATCTTGACGCCGCGTGCGGAGTCGTGAATGACCGGCTCGAGGCGCGCGAAGATGTCGAGCGCAAGGCCCACGACGAACAACACAACGACGGCCACCAAGACGTAGACAACGTCGCGGCGGCCGGACCCTGTCGGGTTCGATGGCATCGAGTCTCGTTTCCGCACGTCGCAAGGATTATCGGGCGGTGCTCAGCCGACTGAACTCACCCGTTCGGGGGCAGCTCGTCGACCGTCGGGGGTCTCGAGATGACTCGGATGGGCCAGATGCGTCGAGCTCAGAACCGCGCGAGATCGCGCATGGCGACGTAGATGTGGTCGGGGGTCGGCTCGGTGTAGTAGTGCTCGAGCGTTGTGGCGTAGGGCATCGCGGGGATATCAGGGCCACCGATGCGCACGATCGGGGCGTCGAGATCGAACATCGCTTCCTCGGCAACCGTCGCCGCGATCTCCGCGCCGGCGCCGTAGGTGCGGTTGTCTTCGTAGACGACCATCGCTCGTGACGTCGAGCGCACGGATCGCAGGATCGTCGCGGTATCCAGAGGCGCGAGCGATCGCACGTCGAGGATCTCTGCTTGGATCCCCTCGTCGGCCGCGAGTCGATCGGCGGCCTCGATGCATCGGTGCACTTCGTAGCCGTAGGTGATGACCGTAAGGTCCGTGCCGGAACGCTTGATGTCCGCCGTGCCGATCGGCTCGACGTGCTCGCCGTGCGGAACCTCGCCCGTCACGGCTCGGTAGCACTTCTTATGCTCGAGGAACAGCACGGGGTCCGGGTCTCGGATCGCCGCGCGAAGCAGCCCAGCGGCGTCGGCGGGCGTCGAGGGCATCACGACTTTGAGCCCGGGCACATGCGCGTAGAACGCCTCGATCGATTGCGAGTGGTACAACGCGCCGTGGATCCCACCGCCGCAGGGCGCGCGGATCACCATCGGGCAGGCCCAGTCGCCGTTGGTGCGGTAGCGCATACGGGCGGCCTCGGACACGATCTGGTCGAACGCCGGATGGATGAAGTCTGCGAACTCGATCTCGGCGATCGGAAGCATCCCGTGCAGCGCCATCCCGATCGCAACCCCGATGATCCCCGACTCCGCCAGCGGCGTGTCGATCACGCGGCGCTCACCGAAGTCCTCGACGAACCCTTGCGAGACTTTGAACACGCCGCCGCGTGTGCCGACGTCCTCCCCGAGCAGGACCAAACGCTCGTCTGCCGCCATCTCGGCGTGCAGCGTGTCGCGGATCGCGGTGACGACGTTCGTCGCGCTCACGCGTCGTCCCGCTCGGCGAAGACGTGGCGTAGCACGGTGTCGGGGTCGGGATCCGCCGCTTCCCACGAAGCGGTGATCGCCGCCTCGACCTCGGCGGTGCATGCGTCGCGCATCGCCTGCATGCCATCGTGGTCGAGCACCCCTTGGGCGATCAGGTACGCCGTGAAGCGATCGATCGGATCGCGGTGCCGGTGCTCGTCGACCTCCTCGCGGGAGCGGTAGCTCTTGTCGTCGTCGTCGGAGGTATGCGGCAGATATCGGTAGGTCTTGCACTCGATGAGGGTCGGCCCGTCTCCCGCGATCGCCCGGGCGCGGGCGTCCCGCATCGCCGCGTAACACGCGAGCACGTCGCTTCCGTCGACGATGACCCCGGGCATGCCGTAGCCGGCCGCACGCATCGCCACGTCGGGTACTGCCATCTGCTTGGCCTGGGGGACGCTGATCGCATACTCGTTGTTCTCGCACACGAAGATCACCGGCAAGCGGTGGATCGCGGCGAAGTTCAAGCCCTCGTGCCAGTCGCCTTCGCTGGTCGCCCCCTCTCCGAACCAGGAAGCAACGACCGCCTCCTCGTTGCGGTAGCGCATCGCGTATGCGATCCCGGCGGCGTGGGGGACCTGTGTGGCGATCGGAGAGGAATGACTGACGATGCGCAGGCGCCGGCTGCCCCAATGGCTCGGCATCTGGCGCCCCCCCGAACTCGGGTCGTCGGCCTTGGAGAACACGCCCAAGAAAATCTCGTAGGGGCTCATACCGGCGACCAAGACGACACCGAGATCGCGGTAGTAGGGGACCCACACGTCGGTGTCGCGGTCCATCGCGCTCGCCGTGCCGATCTGGCACCCCTCGTGACCGGAGACCGGTACGACGAACGGCGCGCGACCCATCCGGTTCTGGCGGAAGGAAGCCTCATCGATCAGGCGCGCCATCAGCATGTGACGGTGCATCCGCAGGAGGTCATCGGGCGACAACCCGAGCGCCCCGTGTGGCGCCTCGGTCACTTCCGTGGACACCTCGAGCCTCCTCGCACCCTGCGCGGAGTTTACACCTGGGCGCGAGGGCCACTTGCGCCGTTCCGCGCCCCGGTTGCCACCTATACCCCCTAGGGGTACGATGTATTTCGGCGATCGAACGAGAGGGGAGCACGATGCACACCGATCCGGTTTGTGGGATGGAGGTCGCCCCGGGATCCGCGGCTGCAGCCTGGGAACATGATGGAACGACGTACTTCTTCTGCTCGGTGGGGTGTATGGAGCGCTTCCGGCAGGACCCCAAGCACTTCCTGGATCTGGATCCCGCCGGGCGGCAGATGTGATGGTACCCCCTAGGGGTATGGAATCAGCAGACCGCGTGTACGGGTACGCATCGAAGAAGGAAGACCTCCACTCTCGGCTGCGCAAGGTCGAGGGGCAGGTGCGGGGGCTGCAGCGGATGGTCGACGAGGACCAGTACTGCCTCGACATCTTGACGCAGGTCAGTTCTGTGACGGCCGCGCTCCGCGCCGTGGGCATGGGCCTGCTGGACGATCACGTCCGTCACTGCGTCGCCGACAGCATCGCCGCGGGCGATGGCGAGGCTAAGGTCGAGGAGCTCATGGCGGCGGTCGCTCGCTTCGCGGGGAAGTGATCACGATGGCCACGAAAGAGCTGGTTCTCGACATCGAAGGCATGACGTGCGCCTCGTGCGTACAGAAGGTCGAGCGCGCACTTGGCGGTGTCGACGGTGTCGATGCAGCCGCCGTGAACCTTGCCACCCGCACCGCAACCGTCCGGGGCGACATCGACGGGCTCGACCCGCTGATCGGCGCGGTGGTTCGCGTCGGGTACGGAGCGGCACCGCACGACGACGACCGCGACCCCGCCGAGGAAGAGCGCAGCTACCGGCGCCGATTGATCGTCGCCGCGCCTCTGACGGTCCTCATCCTCGCGCTGACCTTCGTCGTGCCCGAGTGGTCGGGCTCGGCGCTGTGGAGCTGGATCGTGGCGACTCCGGTCGTGTTCTGGGCGGGCTGGCCGTTCTTCCACAACGCGTTGCGAGCGGCTCGCCACGCCACGACCACCATGGACACGCTGATCGCGTTGGGCGCGCTGTCGGCATATCTGTACTCGTCGTGGCAGGTGTGGTCAGACACCTTCGGCCCCATGGCCGGTGACGGTCAGGCAACGATGCACTATTTCGACACCGCCGCGGTGATCATCACCTTGATCTTGGTGGGAAAGACACTGGAAGCGCGTGCTCGGGCGAGCGCGGGAGACGCGTCGCGTGCCTTGCTGGAGCGTGGCGCGAAGCAAGCCCTCGTCCTGGACGACGACGGCACCGAGCGGTCGATCGCGATCGATGCGCTGCGACCGGGCATGCGCGCCGTCGTGTTGCCAGGCGCGAAGGTGCCTGCCGACGGGATCGTGAAGGAAGGCACATCGTGGGTCGACCTTTCGTTGCTGACGGGCGAATCGGTGCCGGTCGATGTCGGGCCCGGTAGCGAGGTGGTCGGCGCCTCGATCAACGGCCACGGACGGCTGGTCGTGTTCGTCACCAAGGTTGGGGCCAACACCAAGCTTGCCGAGATCGTGCGGCTGCTCCAAGCGGCGCAGGGATCCAAGGCTCCCGTCCAGCGACTGGCCGACCGGATCTCGGCGGTGTTCGTTCCGGTCGTGCTCGTGCTCGCGGCGACCACGTTCGTGGGATGGTGGGCCGTGGCGGGGGCGACGCCCGGACAGGCGCTGCTGCACGCGACCGCGGTCATGCTGATCGCGTGCCCGTGCGCCCTCGGGCTCGCAACGCCGGCCGCGATCATGGTCGGCACGGGGCGAGCGGCCGAGCTCGGCGTGCTCTTCAAGGGTGGAGAGGTCTTCGAGGCGGCCAGGTCCGTCGATACGGTGCTCCTCGACAAGACCGGCACCGTGACCGAGGGGTCGATGCGTCTCGCGGGCGTGCTCGCGGTCAATGGCGCCACCGAGGAGCAGGTGCTCGGGTGGGCCGCGGCGGCGGAGTCGGGATCGGAGCACCCGATCGCGCGGGCCGTCGTGCAAGGCGCCCGCGATCGCGGCGTCGAGGAGCTTTCGGCAACGGACTCGTCCGTAGAGCCGGGCGCCGGCGCGCGCGCGGTTGTCGACGGCGAGGTCGTCCAGGTCGGTCGACCCAGCGGCCTTCCGGCGGCACTGACCGAACTGGCCGACGAGCGTGCCGTCATGGGACTCACGCCGTTCGCGGTCTGGCGTGACGGGGTGCCCTACGGTTTGGTGACGGTGGAAGACACCGTGAAGCCCGAGGCCGCCGCTGCCGTGGGCCGTCTGCACGAGCTCGGCTTCCACACCGCGATGGTCACCGGTGATCGCCAGGGAACCGGGGTGGCGATCGGGGATCGCGTTGGCATCGACACGGTGCACGCCGAGGTGTTGCCCGACGGCAAGGTCGACGTGGTCCGCGAGCTGCTCGACGCCGGGCGCTCCGTTGCGTTCGTGGGCGACGGGCTGAATGACGCTCCGGCGCTCGCGGCGGCGACCGTCGGGATCGCGATGGGCACCGGCACCGACGTGGCGATCGCGGCCGCCGACGTCACGGTGCTCGGGGGTTCGCTCGCGTTGGTCGCGACCGCCCTGGATCTTGCCCGGCGCACGTATCGGATCATCCAGGAAAACCTGTTCTGGGCGTTCGCCTACAACGTCGTGATGATCCCGTTAGCCGTGTTCGGGGCGCTGGACCCGACCTGGGCCGCGGCGGCGATGGCCGCGTCGAGCGTGACCGTGGTGCTGAACGCCCTGCGCCTTCGCCGTTTCGGATCGCACGAGATTCCGTAGCATGGTTGTCATGACGAACGCGATCGATGTGACCGATGAAAGCTTCGAGCAGGTGGTCATCGAAGGTTCGAAGCAGGCTCCCGTCGTCGTGGATCTGTGGGCGGCGTGGTGCGGACCGTGCCGCACGCTTGGCCCGATGCTCGAGAAGGTGGCCGGCGAGCGCGATGGCGCGTTCACGCTGGCCAAGATCGACGTCGACGCCAACCAGGTCGGCAACGCGCTCCTGCAGGCTGTCCAGTCCCAAAGCATCCCCACGGTGATCGCATTTCGCGACGGGCAGCCCGTGAGCATGTTCATCGGCGCCTACCCCGAGGCCGAGATAAACCGGTTCGTCGATTCGATCCTGCCGAGCGAGGCTGACGTCGAGGTCGAAGCGGCGGTCGAGGAACTGGAATCAGGCGACGTGGCCGAGGCCGAGGTCGGGTTCCGCGACGCGCTCGAAAAGGAGCCCGACAACCGCGAGGCGGCGCTCGGGCTCGCCACGATCCTGCTCGACAAAGGTGTGCTCGACGAAGCCCGGCCGCTGGTGATGCAGCACCTTCCCGACCCCGGGGCCGAGCACCTCCACGCGAAACTCGAGGTGGCGGAGTGGGCGAGCGAGCCGGCTGACGGCACCTTGGGGGCCGCCAAGCACGCGGCAGCTGCCGGGCGGTGGACCGAAGCCCTCGACGGGATGATCGGTGCCCTCACCGACGATCGCGATGCGGCCCGTCAGGCGCTGATCACCTCGTTCGCCGCGCTCGGCGAGGATGAGCCGCTGGTCGCCGAGTACCGGCGAACCCTTGCCGCGGCGTTGTTCTAGCGCACGGGCCGGGCCGATGAGCGAGATCCACGATCACCTCCGCGCATGGTGGGACGCCGACGCAGCCGTCTATGACCACGCCGCGGGACATGCGATGTCCGACCCCGTGGAAGCTGCAGCGTGGCGTCGCGTGCTCGAGCGCACCTTGCCGGGGTCGCCGGGCCGCGTGCTCGATGCGGGCACCGGAACGGGGTCGCTCGCGTTGCTCGCCGCCGAACTCGTCTACGACGTGACCGGGGTCGACCTGTCCGATGGGATGCTGCAGCACGCCCGGGCCAAGGCGGCCGATCGTGGCGTCGATGTGGCCTTCGTCCATGGCCCGGCGGAAGCTCCCCCTGCAGGCCCGTATGACGCGGTGATCGAGCGCCACGTGGTGTGGACGATGCCCGATCCGGTTGCGGCACTCGCGGCCTGGCGCTCGGTCACCCGACCGGGAGGCCGACTCGTGCTGCTCGAAGGCTCCTGGGGAGGCGACGGACCGTTCGTCGCGGCGATGGACGCGGCGGCGAAGTTCCTGCAGCGCGCACAGGGCATCACGGATCACCACCATGAGCCATACCCGCAAGGGTTGCCGCTTCCGTTGCAGGGGCTGCATGCACCCGCACCGTTCTTGGAAGCCGTCGAGGCCGCGGGGTGGCGGCGCATCCGGATCGCTCGCCTCCGCGATGTCGAGTGGGCGATCGCTCGTCGACAGCCGTGGCCGCTTGGGTGGTTGACGCACCGGCCCCGCTACGCGGTGATCGCCGACGCTCCGACGTAGCCCGGCGCGTAGCCGGGCGCGCGGGAGAAGGAACGCACAACATCGCTGGGAGCGGGTTGCAACGCGGCATCGAAGGCGGCCGCGAACCGTCGCTCGACCACCGAGCGCGCCTCGGCCACCGTGACGTCGCGTCCGAGCAACCGCGACAGCGACGTCACCCCGTGGTCGGGAAGCCCGCAGGCGACGATGCCGTCGAACCACGCGAGGTCGGTGTCGCAGTTCAATGCGAACCCGTGCAGGGTGACGCGCGTGCGCAGCAGCCGGATCCCGATCGCACACACCTTCTCATCGCCCGCCCACACCCCGGTCTGCACGTCGGCTCGCCGGTCGACACGCACGCCGAGGTCATCACACGCACCGATCACGACATCCTCGAGCCGCCGGAGATACGCTGCGGCGTCGGGGCGTGAGCCCAGGCTGATGATCGGGTAGGCGACGAGCTGCCCCGGACCGTGGAAGGTGAACGACCCGCCGCGGTCGATGGTTCGCACGGTGCCCCCTCGCGCGCGCACCGCTGCCTCGTCCCACAAGAGCTCGGCGTCCTTGGCCCGTCGCCCTGCCGTGAATACGGGAGGGTGCTCGAGCACGATCAGCGTGTCCGGGATCTCATCTGCGAGTCGCCGCTCGGCGAGGTTGTGCATCGCCGCATTCGCTGCGTCATAGTCGATGAGTCCATCCGGGCGGACCAACCAGGCGGGTCGTGCGCGCATCACAGACCGAGATCTTCGGCGAAGTCCCACGTCTCGAGGCTGTGCTTTACCCGCGCGAGGAACCTGGTCGCCACCTCGCCGTCGATCAGTCGGTGGTCCCACGACATCGAGATGTAGACCATGTGCCGCACCGCGATCGCATCCTCCTCGACCACCACCGGACGCTTCTGGATGCCGTCGATCGACAGGATGCCCGTGTTGGGCTGATTGATGATGGGCACCGATAGCAACGACCCGTACGGACCGGGGTTGGTGATCGTGAACGTCGCACCTTGTACCTCGTCGGGTTGCAGCTGATGCGACCGTGCGCGCGCGGCAAGATCGGCGATCGCGCGGGCGATGCCGACGGTGTTCATCGCGTCGACACCGTGGATCACCGGCACGATCAACCCGGCGTCATACGACACGGCGATCCCCATGTTCACGAAGCGAGGCTGGACGATCTGGTCACCGTCGATCCGGGCATTCACCAGCGGGAACTCACGCAGCGCGTCGACCGCCGCGCGCGTCACCATCGGCAGGTACGTGAGCTTCACACCGTACTTCTGCAGGAAGCCGTCCTTGGCTGCCTGCCGCAGCCGGACGATCCGCTCGACGTTGACTTCGACCATCGTCCACGCTCGCGCGGTCTGATTGACCGAGTTGAGCATGTGCCCGGCGATCGCCTTGCGGATGTGCGACATCGGCAAGACGTCCTCGCCGGTGCCCGCCGGCATCGTCGGTGGCTCCACCACCGGCATGGCGGCAGCCGGCATCATCGGCACCACCACTCCCATCGGCGCCGCCACCGGAGCCGCACCGCCGGACGCTGCCAACACATCGCTCTTCGTGATCCGCCCTCCGTCCCCGGTCCCCGTCACGCCGGCGAGGTCCACGCCGCGCTCCTTCGCCAACCGCCGCACGATCGGCGACAAGATCTGCGACCGAGGCCCCTTGTCAGGAAGACCCACGGTGGCTGAGACGTCCGCCCCGAGCGAGGCGGCGGCACCGGCGGGCTGCGGGGGTCCGACGGGACCCGCAGCCGTTGCCACCGAGGCGGTCGGTCCCGTCGATCCCCCCGCAGACGCCGGGGCCGCTGCCGCCGAGCCATCCCCATCGTCGATCTCCATGACCGGTGTACCGACGGGGACCGTGGCTCCTTCGGCCACGAGCAGATGTGTGACCGTTCCCGCGACGGGGGAGGGCACCTCGGTGTCGACCTTATCGGTGGAGATCTCGAAGAGGGGTTCGTCGCGCTCGACCAGATCGCCCTCGGCTTTCAGCCACTTCAGGATGGTGCCTTCGACGATGGTCTCGCCGAGCTGTGGCATCTGGATCGAGGTCATGACGGTTGCTCCTTACCAAGCAGACAGGCGATCGACGGCGGCCTCGATGTCGGCCACCTGCGGCAAGAAGGCATCTTCCAACGGCGGCGAGAACGGGACCGGATGGTTCGGTGGCGCGAGGCGCATCACCGGTGCGTCGAGATGCTCGAACGCCTTCTCGGCGATCACGGATGCGACCTCCGAGCCGATTCCCAGAAACCGGAACGACTCGTACAGCACGAGGGCACGCGAGGTCTTTTCGATCGAACGCAGCACGGTGTCCTCATCGATCGGATACACCGTGCGCAGATCGACGACCTCAACGGACACGCCCCGGCCCTCGAGCGATTCCGCCGCCTCGAGCGCCTTGTGGACCATCGCGCCGTACGTGACGATCGTGACGTCCGTGCCCGCACGCTTCACGTCGGCAGAGCCGATCGGCACGAGCAGTTCGGGATCTTCCGAGACGTGTTCCTTGATCCGGCGGTACAGCGCCTTGTGTTCGAGGAACACGCTCGGATTGTCGTCGCGGATCGCGGACTTCAGCAGCCCCTTCGCATCCGACGGGAACGCCGGACACATGATCTTGATCCCGCCCGTGTAGGCGAACCACGTCTCGGGGTTGATCGAGTGGAAGTTGGACGCACGCACGCCGCCACCGCTCGGCGCACGCAACACCACCGGCAGCGGGACCCCGGCGCGGTAGTGATAGCGCGCGAGCACGGTCGTGATCTCGTCGAACCCGCTCGACATGAAATCGGAGTACTGGAACTCGGCGACCGGGCGCAATCCCTCCATGGCCGCGCCGGCGGCCATCCCCACGATCGTCTCCTCGGCGATGGGCGTGTCGAGGACCCGTGTCGGTCCGAAGCGGTCGAGGAACCCCTCCGTGACCTTGAAGGCGCCGCCGTATGCCCCGATGTCCTCACCCAGCATGAAGACCCGTTCGTCGCGCTCCATCTCTTCCCACAGGGCTTCCGCGACGGCAACGAGATAGGTGGCTTGGCCGTCGTCGGAGCGCTTGCCTCGCGGTTCGGCGCCGTGGCCCGCGGCCGCCGCTTCGACCTGCTGCGTCGCCATCAGCCGGCCTCCGTCCCGCCGTTGCGTCCGGGCTCGCTGCGCCAGTACCCGTCTTCCACCCAGACGCCCTTGGACACCTCGGCGGCTTCCGGGAACGGCGAGGCCAGCGCGAACGCATGCGCGGTCTCGAACGCCTGCTCCGCGCGAGACTGCATCTCGGCAACCGCGGCGTCGTCAACGACGCCTCGTTCGAGCAAGAGCGCTTCGAAGTTCTTCACGGGGTCCTTGGACAACATGTAGTGCTCGAGCAACTCGCGCGGCACGTATTTGGCCGGATCGTGACCGGCGTGGCCGCGCCACCGCAGGGACACCGACTCGATCAACGTCGGCCCGCCGCCGCTGCGGGCCCGCTCCACGGCCTCGCGGGCGGCCGCGTACACCTCGAGCACGTCGGTGCCGTCGATGCGAACGCCCGGGATCCCGTAGGCGGCCGCGCGCTCGGCGATCGTCGGGACGGCGAACTCCTTCTCGTTGGGCGTCGAGTAGGCGAACTGGTTGTTGTTGACGACCCACACGACCGGCAGTCGCATGATCGCCGAGGTGTTGATCGCCTCGTGCCAGCGTCCGTTCGACGTGGCGCCGTCTCCGCAGATCGCCATGGCGACACGACCGTCGTCGGCGCGCTGATACGCCCACGCAGCGCCGACCGCGACGGGGTAGGCGATCGGCAGGTGGGACATCACTGCGAACGTGCGGTTGCCGTCCCAGTCTCCGATGTGGCTGTTGCCGTCTCGACCCCGAAGGTAGCCGTCGATCCGACCCCAGAACTGGGCGAGCACCCGGTTGAGGTCCAGGCCCTTGGTCAGTTGCGCCGTGAGATCGCGATGCGTCGGGAACAGCGAGTCACGGGGCTCCAGCGCGTACGCCATGCCGACGTGCGTTCCTTCTTGGCCGCGCCCCGAGTACAGCGCGCCGGGCAACCGCCCCTGCCGGTACAGCGCCTCGAGCCGCTCATCCAGATACCGGGCGAGCTTCAGCAGGTACAGGATCTCGCGCAACCGGTCGTCGGGCAGCGGCCGGTCGTTGGCTTGCGCGTCGGTTTCGATGGTTGTCGCCACGGTTCTCCTCACGCGGAATGCAGTGCTTTGCCCGCGAGCGCGAGCATCGCCTCGCCGATGCCTTCGGACAATGACGGATGCGGGTGGATGTGAGCGGCGACGTCGCTCGGCGAGGCCTCCCAGGAGGTGATCAGCATCGCCTCGGCGATCAGGTCCGTGACGTGGGGGCCGATCATGTGGACCCCCAGAACCGGTCCGTCGCCCGCCGTCGCCACGACCTTCACGAACCCGCCTTCGCCAACGATGTTCGCCTTGCCGATCCCGCGCAGGTCGAGCTTCTCCACGACGATATCGTGGCCCGCCTCACGCGCCTCGAGCTCGGTCAGGCCGACGCTCGCGATCTCCGGGGAGCTGTACGTCACCCGCGGGATGTGCACGTAGTCGATCGCGTCGACGTCGATGCCCGCGATGCGCTCGGCCACGGCGATGCCTTCGGTGAACGCGACGTGCGCGAGTTGCAACGGCGTCGCCGCGACGTCGCCGACGGCCCACACGTGCGGTGCGCTCGTGCGCAGCTGGTCATCGACGTTCACGAAGCCCTTGGGATGCACGCTGACGCCGGCCCCATCCAGTCCCAACCCGGCGGTGACCGGACCGCGTCCGATCGCGATCAGGCACAGGTCGGCCGATACGGTCGCGGGCGCGTCACCCACCTGGTAGATGACGGTGGCGTCCTCGGCGCCGTCGACGATCGAGGTGACGGTCGCGGAGACAGCCGTTGCGATCCCACGCTTGCGGAAGGATCGCGCGAGCTCTGTGGAGACGTCCTCGTCCTCCAGGGGCGCAAGACGCGGGAGCGCCTCGATCAGTGTCACGTCCGCGCCGAAGGACCGGTAGATCGACGCGAACTCCAAGCCGACGGCGCCTGCACCGATCACGATGGCCGAGTTCGGGATCCGGTCGTATCGCAGCGCCTCGTCGCTGGTGATCACGCGCTTGCCGGTCTGCAACCCCGGCAACAGCCGCGGTGCGGAACCGGTGGCGATCACGACGTCGGTGGCGGCGACCGGTTGCCCGTCGATCTGCACCGTTGGCCCGGGCAGCAGCGTTGCCGTGCCGGTCAACACGTCGATCCCTCGCTGCTTGATCAAGCCGGTCACGCCCTTCACCAGCTTGTCGACGATCTTGTCTTGGAACGCGAGGATCGCGGTCCAATCCGGCTCCCCTGCGGCCTTCACGCCCCATTCGGAGGCGCGCTCGACGGTGTCGAGGACTTCGGCCGAGCGCAGGAGGGCCTTCGTGGGGATGCAGCCCCGCAGCAAGCAGGTGCCGCCAACGCGCTCATCTCGCTCGACGATGGCCACACGCTTGCCTAGCTGCGCGGCACGCAAAGCGGCTGAATACCCACCGGTGCCGGCTCCGATCACGACTACGTCGTAGGGGTCGCCCATGCGGAGCGCAAGTCTACCGCCGTTCTCCACTCCGGCAGGGTTGGTCGCCCGCCGTCCTCGTACCATCGCCGTCATGGACGAGCCGATCGAACTCAAGCACTCGCCGTTGGAGGCGGCGCACCTTGCGCTCGGGGCCAAGATGGGGCCGTTCGGTGGCTGGAGCATGCCGATCGAATACGCAGGAGCGCTTGCCGAGCATCGAGCGGTTCGCGAGCGGGTCGGGTTGTTCGATCTCACGCACCTGGGCAAGGTGGACGTTGAAGGCCCGGGAGCGCTCGACCTGCTCCAAGGGGTGGTCAGCAACGACGTGCGCGCGATCGACGTCGGCGAGGCGCAGTACAACCTCGTGCTGAACCAAGGCGGCGGGGTGATCGAGGATCTGATCGTCTACCGGATGGCGCCGGAGCGTTACTTCGTCGTGCCGAACGCGGCGAACACCCATCGGGTGCTGCAGATCCTCGGCGAAGCCGACACGCCGCGGCGCGTGCACCTTATGTATCACCAGGATTGGTGCTTCCTCGCGGTGCAAGGCCCACACTCGCCCGCGGTGATCGAGGCGGTGTTCCCGGAGGCCGCGGACCTCGGATTCATGCGATGCACGGAGTCCGCCTTTCGTCGTCGACCTGTGATCGTCACCCGCTCGGGCTATACGGGCGAGATCGGTTACGAGCTGTTCACGTATCAAGACATGGCTATGGAGTTATGGGACACGCTGACCAAGGCGGTTGCCCCGTTCGACGGCGTGGCGTGCGGGCTGGCCGCGCGCGACGTGCTGCGCCTGGAGATGGGCTATCCGTTGTACGGACAGGATCTGTTCGAATCTTCGACCGCGTTCGAGGCGGGGCTCGCGTGGGCGGTCGCGATGGACAAAGGGCAATTCCGAGGACGAGACGCGCTCGCCCGCCAGCAGCTGGAAGGGTTGCCGAGCAGGCTTCGGGGTCTGCGGATGCACGAGCGCCGACACATCCCGCGGGCGCACTACCCGGTGTTCATCGGCGACCGCGTCGTCGGCGAGGTCACGAGCGGCACCTTCTCACCACTGCTGCAAACCGGGATCGGTCTCGCGTACCTGTGGCCCGCAGATGCGGCGCGGATCGGCGACGAGGTGACCGTCGACATCAGGGGTCGTCGCGGGCTTGCCACCGTCGTGCGTCCGCCGTTCGTCGAGCGCAGTCCGCGTTAGGCAGCCGAACGCTTCGCTCCCGACCGCAGCGCGGCCACGATGTCGCGTGCGCTGTCCTCACCGAAGCGAACGTTGCGGATCATGTGCGCCAGCGTGTGACCGGCCCCCGGCGCCTTCGTCGTCGACGCGACGATCAGGTACAGGCCGGAGCCCGGGATGCCCGTTTCCCGGGCCGGTCCATAACCCGGAGCCGCGACGAAGTAGGACCAACGCGTGGTGGAGCCGCGCCGCCGACACGTACCCGTTGCGGTCGCGACGAAGTCTCCCGGCGATCGTCGATCGCCGTTCATGGAGGCCGGCGCGTGATCGGCGAAGACCCGCTCGGTCTTGACGGTGCACGAAGAACTCGTCGTCATACCCGCGACCACGGGACCCTTCGCCGCCAGGTAGTACAGGTCGCTCGGCACGCCGATGCCTGTCGCATCCACCCTCGTCGCAACCAGTGACTGGTCGCTGGGAAGGAACGTATCGGTGAGCGGCCGCGGCGAGGCGGCGACGCCGACGTAGTACGAGGCGTCGCCCGCAGGTTGTGCGACCCAGCTGTCGGGAACGAGCGCGGATACCCCGAATGCGGACACGCGCGTGAAGTCGCTGCCTTGAGACGGTCCTCGGTCCGCGAGATCATCGGCGTCGGTCGGGCCCGCGCCGCATGCTGCAGCGCCGAACACGAGAACCACGAGCAGCGTGACCGGTCGAGCCAGGGGTGTGACCTCCGCACGCAGGATACCCCGGAGCGCCGGCGGTGCTTTGAACGACAGATCAGGCGGCGCCCGCCGGTGGCTCGGCCAGGCGCTGACCCTCTTTTATCGGGATGCAGAACGACACCCGGCTGCCACCGCCGGGGAGTGGGTCGGACCACACGACGCCGCCGTGCTCGATCACGATCTGGCGCGCGAGGTGCAAGCCGACACCGACGCCCGCCTTCTCCTTGCGCAGGGTCGCCTCACCGGTCGAGAATGGCTGCGCGAACGCCTTCATGACGATCGCTCGATCGAGACCCTGGCCGTGGTCGGTGACGCCCACGACGACTCCCTCATCGAGCATGCGAGCCACCAGTTCGATGCCGCGCCCGGGCGGGGAGTAGCGACAGGCGTTGTCCAGCAGCTCACGTACGACGCCACCGATGCGGGTGCCGTCGGCGGCGGCGTGCAATTCCTCGGGCACCTGCGCGTCGATCGGCGTGTCGACGTATTCGCGCCCCACCTCGTCCACCGCGTGGCGGATCAGCGGTGCCAGATCCATCACGGCGACGTCGAGTTCGAAGGTTCCACGTTCCAATTCGGCGATCGTGATGATCTCGTCGACGATGCCCATGAGCTTGTCGAGCGATGACTGGAGTTGTCCGAGGAACTGCTCTCGCTCTTCCTCGGGTACCGACGGGTTGCGAAGCACGTACGCGATGCCTTTGGCGACCGTAACCGGCGTTCGCAGCTCGTGGGAGATGTTGGCGAGGAAATCGGCCTTGGCCGACGTGCCTTGCGCAACAGAGGAGCGAAGTTCATGCAGCTCGGCCGAGATGTCTCGCTCGTTTGCGACCAACCGGGCCACCTCGGAACCGAAGGCCGTCGCCAGGATGGGAGACAGCACCGCGGCGCCGGAAAGGGCCGCCCGGATCGAGGCCAGCAACGCGTCCGGGCCGTCTTCACGCAACACGTAGCCCGAGGCGCCGGCGGCGAGGGCCTCGGCGACGGCGGCTGCATCTCGGGACGATGAGCGGGCGATCACGCGCGTTCCCGGGCTCGAGGCGCACAGCCGGCGGATCAGCTCCGTTCCGCCGAGCCCTTCCAGTTCGAGGTCCACGGTGATGACGTCGGGTCGGGATCGCGTCGCAGACTCCACGGCCCGAAACGGGTCGGAAGTCACTTCGACGACCAGGTCGGATGCCGCTCGCAGCAGGTGATACTGCAGGTAGGCGACCTCGTCGGCCGAGTCGCAAACGAGCACGGTCGATCCCATCTTGGTGGGGTATCGGCCCCGCTGGGCCCGGGTTGAGATGTGGGCCGGATGGGGGAGCGAACGCGTGCGGGCGAGGTGGTGCTAGTGGACGATTCCGGCGCGGATCGCGATGGCGACCGCCTGTGCCCGATCGTTGGCACCGAGCTTTTCGAAGATACGCTCCAAGTGCGTCTTGACCGTGTGCGGTGAGATCCCGAGATCGGTCGCCACCTGGCGTGTGGTCGCGCCGTCGGCCACCTTCTGCAAGATCTCCCGTTCGCGCTTGGAAAGCGGTGTCGATCGCGGCTCGTCGCCGCTGGCCGAGCGGGCCTCTTCGATGAACGTCTTGGTGAGGTGGGGGTGGATCACGGCGTTGCCCTCGATCGCGTTGCGCGCGGCGTCGACCAAGGCTTCGGGGGTGGCGTCTTTCAGCAGGTACCCCGAGACGCCGGCCTGGATCGCCTCGGACACGGCGCCCCGCGACTCGTCCACGGTGATCAAGATCACCTTGGTGTCGGGCGCGGCCTCCTTGATGCGGCGGGTCGCTTCGATGCCGTCCATGCCGGGCATCCGCACGTCCATGAACACGACATCGGGGCTCAGCACGCGCGCCTGTTCCACGGCCTCCTCGCCGGAGCCCGCCTCGCCGACGACCACGACCTCGTCGTCGGACAACTCCAATGCGGTGCGCAGACCCTCCCGCGTGACGGGGTGGTCATCGACGATCAGCGCGCGGATCGAGGGCAACACCGGCTCCTTCGGTTGTGTAGGCCGTACTCTGGTACCGGCAAGCATATGCCTGAAGGAGCCAGGGGGTCGGTATGGACGACGACATCCAAACGCAGGAGCCCGTAGTCGCCGGGAACGGCGAGGGCGCGTTGAACGAGCGTGTTCGCGAGGCGTTGAAGCAGGTGTTCGATCCGGAGCTCGGCATCAACATCGTCGACCTCGGCCTGGTGTACGAGATCGAGGTCGACGATCACGGCGACGTCGACATCCGCTACAGCCTCACGACGATGGGTTGTCCGATCGGCCCGATGATCGAAGATCAGATGCGGGCGTTCCTGGCGCCGATCGACCAGCTCCGTGAGGTTCGTCCCGAACTCGTGTTCCGACCGGCGTGGAGTCCCGAGATGATGTCCGAAGAGGCCAAAGCGGCCCTCGGCGTCTTCTAACCCCTTGACGCAGCGAGCGGCCCCGCGATATCTCTTGCACCTGCAAATCCCATCGAGGGGGTAGGGATCGTGATCCGCACCAGGTGTCGAGGTTTGGTGGCCGCGATGATCCCGTCGCGCCTGTGCTGTCCGGCGTCGTCATGTTGCATCCCGTGACGATCACCCCGAGCCGGAAGGATCACGATGAGCGAGTACGCGAACCCCGATGCACTGATCTCCACCGAGCAGCTGGAAGCGCTGTTGGATGACCCGAGCATCCGGGTCATCGAAGTGGACGAGGACACCAGCGCATACGAAAAGGGCCATATCCGCGGCGCCGTGGCGTGGGATTGGAACACCGACCTGCACACGCCGGTGGGCCGCGACTACAAGGATCAGGGAGGCTTCGCCGAGTTGTTGGCGGCGGCCGGTGTCGGTTCCGAAACGACGGTCGTGCTCTACGGCGGCAACAACAACTGGTTCGCCGCCTACGCCTATTGGCTGCTGAAGCTCCGCGGTTTCGACCAGGTGCAGCTGCTCGACGGCGGTCGTAAGAAATGGGAGCTCGAAAGCCGCGAACAGGTGAGCGATGTGCCGACCTTCGAGGCGGCCGGGCACGTGTTCCTCGGCCAGGAGCGTCCCGAGATCCGCGCCTTCCGCGACGAGGTGCTCGCCAAGGTCGGGTCGGGCACGGGGTTCGTCGACGTGCGCTCGCCCGAGGAGTATCGCGGCGAGAAGCTGGCGCCCGATCACCTGCCGCAGGAGCAGTCGCAGGTGCCGGGCCACATCGGCGGTGCGGCGAACATCCCGTGGGCCAAGGCCGCCAACGACGACGGCACCTTCAAGAGTGCCGACGAGTTGCGCGCCCTGTATGGGGCTGAGGGGATCACCTCGGATCGCGACGTGATCGCGTATTGCCGGATCGGGGAGCGCTCCTCGCACACCTGGTTCGCACTGCAGGAGCTCCTCGGCTACGAGAACGTCAAGAACTACGACGGCTCCTGGACCGAGTACGGCTCGCTCGTCGGGGCTCCGGTCGAGCTCGGCTGAGCGCAGGTCCCCTCCACCGCGAAGACGGCTTGGGCATGCCCGAGCCGTCTTCGCGATCCTGATACCGATGGCCGATGGCCGCCAGGTCTCGCGGTGGCTACTATGGCGGCCCGAAGGCCCGCCGAGGTCGGGCCGGTTTCGTCTTCCTGGGAGGGAAACCGATGAAGAGTGCTCGCTTGGGCATCGCGCTCGTTCTCACTATCACGAGCGCATCGGTCGTGGCTGCCACGGGAGCCTCTGGCGCCGCCCGTCGCACCGACCGAGTGATCGTCGGCGTCGAGCGCGGCGTGGACGCGGACGCCCTGATCCGTTCCGTTGGCGGCTCGGTCACCTACCGGTACGCAACGATCGAGGCAGTCGCGGCCACCGTGCCCGACGGCGCGCTGCGTGCGCTGCGTCGTGACGAGGGCGTTCGGTGGGCCCAGCGCGACATCCTCCGACACGTGAACGGCATCCTCGATCCCACCCAGCCCTATCTCGGCTCACCCGAATTCCTGCCGTGGGGCGTGGCGGACGTCGGGGCGAACGATGTGTGGGACGCGAACCACAACCTGCTCGTCGACGCGGGTGCGCCGGCGGGACGTGGGGTGGTTGTCGCGGTGATCGACAACGGCGCCGATTTCACCCACCCGGACGTGGGCAGTGCGTATGACCGGTCGCTCAGCGCGTGTTTCCTGTCTCCCGGGTGCAGTTCCCAGGACGATATCTCCGGAGAATTCCAGGGTCACGGGGTCGCGGCAGCCAGCGTCATCGCCGCCCCCATCAACGGGGTGGGCGTGATCGGCGTGGCTCCCCGCGCCACGATCGTTTCGTATCGAGCTGGCGACAGCGCCGCCGGAGTGCTGCCGGATAGCGCCATCTTGGCGGCGATCGACCGTGCGGTCCAAGACGACGTCGACGTGATCAGCATGAGCTTCGGCGGGCCTGCCCCATCGCCGGCGGAACGGTGGATGTTGGCCGAGGCCTACGCCCAGGGGATCGTGCTCGTGGCGAGCTCGGGCAACGGTGACGACCACTCGGGCAGCAAGCCGCCCGTGTCGTTCCCGGCCAAACTCCCGACGGTCATCGCGGTTGGCGCCACCGACGACACGCGCACGCTCGCGGACTTCTCGAGCTTCGGCAACGGCCAGGAGCTCGTCGCCCCAGGTGTCGACGTGCCGATGGACGGGGTCCATGGCACCGGCATCGACTCGGGCTTGCAGATCCACGGCGCAAACGCGCCGGTCATCCCGAATATCGTGATGGAGTTCTCCGCGCTCGGCACAGCGACCGGCGATCTGGCGTTCATCGGGGAGGCCACCGCCGCCGACGTCGCAGGACTCGATCTGGACGGCAAGATCGCCTTGATCCAGCGAGGGTCGATCACCTTCGGGGAAAAGGTCGCGAACGCCGCGGCCGCGGGCGCCGACGCCGCGATCGTGTTCAACAACCAGCCCGGAAACTTCTCTGGAACGCTCGGTGAGCCAGGTGCGATCCCGGCGATGTCCATCTCGGCCGAGGACGGCGCCCTCCTGCTCGAACGCATGCGGAGTGGGGCGGTCTCGGCAACGGTGTTGGTCGCTGCGAACGACTACCTGGACTGGAGCGGCACTTCCTTCTCGGCTCCGCACGTGGCCGGGGTCGCCGCACTGCTGCTGTCGGTCGACCCGACCCTGACGCCCGCCCAAGTGCGTCATGCCATGGACTCGACCGCGGTGGATCTGGGACTTGCGGGGTACGACCAGCGCTACGGCTACGGCCTGGTCGACGCGTGTGCGGCGGTCGTGACGGTCGGGGGCGACTGCGGCTAGATCTTCGACCCCCTCCCGCGACCGGTCGCTACAGGCCGACGACGGCTGCGATGCCCCCGAACGCCAGCACGAGGCCGGCGACCACCGCGCGATCGTTGTGCGTGAGGACACCCGCTAAGCCGATCACGAGACCGACCACGGCGACCGTGATCCCCCACCTGTTCATGCTGTCCACGTCTGCAACGTAGGAGGAAGCGAACGCTTCCGCAAGGGCGATCCGGGCCGCGGAGGTCAATTCCTACCTGACAGGTGTGATTTCGGCGCGGCGTCGCTAGACTCAAGCAGGACGCAAGGGGGAACGCACGTGGTCATCAGCCAGGAAGAGCACCTCAAAGAGCTCAGCAAGGACTATCGCTTCGACTGGAAGGACGAGTCCCACTCGGTCTTCGAGCCCAAGCGGGGCATCTCACCGGCGGTGGTCGAGGAGATCTCGCACCTGAAGTCTGAGCCCGACTGGATGCGCAAGCGCCGGTTGAAGGCGCTCGAGCACTTCGATGCGCGCCCGATGCCGTGGTGGGGCGCCGATCTGTCCGGCATCGACTTCGCCAACATCTTCTACTTCATCCGCTCGACCGAGAAGATGGCGGCCAACTGGGAGGACCTGCCTGAGGACATCAAGGGCACCTGGGACAAGCTCGGCATCCCCGAGGCGGAGAAGAAGTACCTCGGCGGTGTCAGCGCCCAGTACGAGAGCGAAGTCGTCTATCACAAGATCAAGAAGGAGCTCGACGACATCGGTGTGCTGTTCACCGATATGGACTCCGCGCTGCGCGACTACCCCGATCTGGTCAAGGAGCACTTCGGCTCGATCATCCCGTCCAACGACAACAAGTTCGCGGCCCTCAACACCGCCGTGTGGTCGGGCGGGTCGTTCATCTACGTGCCTCCGGGCGTGCAGGTCGACATCCCGCTGCAGGCGTACTTCCGGATCAACGCCGAGAACATGGGGCAGTTCGAGCGTACGCTGATCATCGCCGACGAGGGAAGCTACGTGCACTACGTGGAGGGATGCTCGGCGCCGATCTACTCCAGCGACTCGCTGCACTCCGCCGTGGTCGAGATCAAGGCCATGAAGGGCGCACGGGTGCGCTACACGACCATCCAGAACTGGTCGACGAACGTCTACAACCTGGTGACCAAGCGCGCCGCAGCCTACGAAGACGCCGTGATGGAGTGGGTCGACGGCAACATCGGCTCGAAGGTCACGATGAAGTACCCGTCGATCTACCTGATGGGCGAGGGTGCGCGCGGCGAGATCTTGTCGGTGGCGTTCGCCGGCAAGGGCATGCACACCGACGCGGGCGGTAAGGCGATCCACGCCGCCCCGCACACGACCAGCGTGATCAACTCCAAGTCCGTGTCCAAGGACGGCGGACGCACCGGCTACCGCGGGTTGGTCCGGGTGGAGCCCGGCGCGCACCACGCGAAGTCGACGGTTCGCTGCGACGCGCTGATCTTGGACGACGAGTCGCGCTCCGATACCTACCCCTACATCGAGGTCGAAGACGAAACCGCAGCGCTCGGCCACGAAGCCACCGTCTCCAAGGTGGGCGACGACCAGCTCTTCTACCTGATGAGTCGCGGGTTGTCCGAGGTCGAGGCCACCGCGATGATCGTGAACGGCTTCATCGAGCCCATCACGCGTGAGTTGCCGATGGAGTACGCCGTCGAACTGAACCGTCTGATCGAGCTGCAGATGGAGGGCTCCGTCGGATGACGACGTTCGATCGCGCCGCGCTCGATGCGCTGCCGGTCGCGCCAGGTTCCACCGGTGCGATCCGCGAGCGTGCCTTCGTGCAGTTCGAAGCGATGCCGATGCCCTCCCAAGAGACCGAGGAGTGGCGCTACACGGACCTGTCCGCGTTCGAGCTGGACTTCGTGCCGCACGTGCCCGGGCACGGTCAGGGGGCGCCCGAACAGGACGCCGCCGGGCTCGCGGCCTCGATGCTGCAGCACAACTCTAGCGTCGTGATGACCACGTCGGGCCAAGATCTCGAGTCCAAGGGCGTGATCTTCTGCGACCTGGACGTGGCGGCCGAGAAGTACCCGGAGCTCGTCGATCGGCACCTGCACTCGCTGGTGCCGACCGATCGGACGAAGTTCACGGCGTTGCACGGCGCATTCCGCACGGGGGGCACCTTCTTGTATGTGCCGGCCGATGTCGCGGTCGAACTGCCGCTGCAAACGCTCACGTACCTCGACGTCGAGGGTGCCGCCGTGTTCCCGCACACGCTGTTGATCGCCGAGCGCGGCGCCGAGGTCACGTTCATCGATCGGTTCTCCTCACCGCCGCTTGGCCGGGCGTTGTCCGATGCGATCGCCGAGATCGTGCTCGGCGACGGCGCGCACGTGCGCTACGCCTCGATCCAAGAGTGGGGCGCCGGCGTCACGCACCTGGCCGTGCAGCGCGCATCCGTGGGTCGCGACGCCGACTTCCGCTCGCTGGCGCTCGGCTTCGGGGCGTCGCTGTCGCGCGCGGAAGCCGAGACGATCCTGGATTCGCCGGGTGGGTTTTCCGAGATGCTCGGCGTGTTCTTCGCCGATGAGGATCAGCACTTCGACCACCGGTCGGTGCAAGACCACGTCGCGCCCAACTGCACGAGCGACCTGCTGTACAAAGGTGCGCTGCGCGACGAGTCTCGCGCGGTCTACAGCGGCTGGGTGCACGTGCGCCCCGACGCGCAGAAGACCATCGCGATGCAGACCTCGCGAAACATCGTGCTGTCCGAGCACGCGAAGGCCGACGCGATCCCGAACCTGGAGATCGAAGCCAACGACGTGCGATGCGGTCACGCCGCCAGCGTCGGGCCGGTCGAAGAGGAGACCTTGTTCTACCTGCAGAGCCGCGGGATCCCGCGCGACGAAGCTGAACGGCTCGTCGTGACCGGGTTCTTTCAAGAGGTGTTAGACCGGGTCACCCTAGAAGGGGTCCGGCACGGCGCCGAGCTTGCGATCCAAGAAGAGTTGGGCAGGGTGCGGTGATGGCGAGCGAACGCGTGTGCTCGGTCACCGACGTGCCCGTGGGCGAAGCGCGCCGCTACGCGGTCGGCGGGCGGGAGGTCGCCGTCGTCAACCTCGGGGAAGGCGCGTTCCGTGCGCTCGACGCCGTGTGCTCGCACGAACACTTCTACCTCGACGAGGGCGATGTCGATATCGACGGGGGCACGATCGAATGTCCGAAGCACGGATCCCTGTTCGATGTGGTATCCGGCAAGCCCCGTGGGCTGCCGGCGATCAAACCGGTCGCCACGTTCTCGGCGACCGTGACCGACGACGACGTGTGGATAGAGGTGTGAGCACGAGATGACGAATGACAAGACCACGACACCCGCGACCCTTGAGGTGCGCGGATTGCATGCGAGCGTGGAGAACAAGCCGATCTTGCGCGGGATCGACCTGACGGTTCGTCAGGGCGAGATCCACGCGCTGATGGGGCCCAACGGCTCCGGCAAGTCGACGCTGTCCAACGTGATCATGGGCCGCCCCGGCTACGTCGTAACCGCAGGCGAAGTTTTGCTGAACGGCGAGGACATCACCAAGATCACGGCCGACGAGCGGGCCAAGCGCGGGCTGTTCCTGGCGATGCAGTATCCGACCGAGATCCCGGGTGTATCGGTCGTCAACTTCCTGCGCACCGCTTACCAGTCGATCAAAGGCACACAGGTCGGTGCGCTGGAGTTCCGCAAGCATATGAAGACCCAGATGGAGCGTCTCGGCATCGAAGACACGATGGTGCAGCGCTACGTGAACCAGGGGTTCTCCGGGGGAGAGAAGAAGCGCAACGAGGTGCTGCAGCTCGCGGTGTTGGAGCCGCAGATCGCGCTGCTCGATGAGACCGACTCCGGTTTGGACATCGACTCGCTGAAGCTCGTGGCCGAATCGGTCAACGAGCTGGTCGGCCCCGAGCTCGGAGTGCTGATCATCACCCACTACCAGCGCATGCTGAACTACATCACGCCGCAGTACGTGCACGTGATGATCCAGGGTCAGATCGTGCGCTCGGGTGGGCCTGAGCTGTCGCACATCCTGGAGGAAAAGGGCTACGAAGGCATCCGTCAGGAGCTTGGTTTGGACGAGCACGCGATCGTCGAGGAAGCGACGGTCTGACATGGGCTTCGACGTCGCGTCCGTTCGTCGCGACTTCCCGATCCTGGATCGCGAGTTCAACGGCAAGCCGTTGGTGTACCTGGATTCGGCCGCGACGTCGCATAAACCGACCGCGGTGATCGAGGCCGAGGCGGACTTCTACCGGTTGCACAACGCGAACGCACATCGCGGTATCTACACGCTGGGCGAGGAAGCGACCGAGCTGTACGAGTCGGCGCGCGCAACGATCGCCGGGTTCTTCGCGGTGACCGACCCAGCGCGACTCGTCTTCACCCGTGGCACGACCGAGGCGATCAACCTCGTCGCGCTGGGTTGGGGTCGCCACCACGTGGGCCAGGGCGACACGATCGTGCTGAGCGAGATGGAGCACCACTCCAACATCGTGCCCTGGCAGATGCTCGCGCGCGCCACCGGCGCGAAGCTTCGCTACATCGGCTTGACCGACGACGGATCGCTCGATCTTGCCGATCTCGGTTCGCTGCTCACCGAGCGCACGAAGGTGCTCGCGATCACGGCGATGTCGAACGCCCTGGGCACGATCACGCCCCTTCGCCAGTTGATCGACGCCGCCCACGAAGTCGGCGCGATCACGGTCATCGACGCGGCGCAGGCGGCGCCGCACCTGCCCTTCGACGTCGATGCCCTGAGTGCCGACGCGGTTGCGTTCTCGGGCCATAAGATGCTCGGACCCACGGCGAGCGGAGGATTGCTCGCCACCCGTGCGTTGCTCGATCAGATGGAGCCCGTCTTCGGCGGCGGCGACATGATCCGCGAGGTCTTCCCCGACCACGCCACGTGGAACGACGTGCCGTTCCGGTTCGAGGCGGGCACGATGCAGGTTGCCCAGCAGGTCGGGTTGGCCGAGGCCGTGCGGTACCTGCAAGCCCTGGGGATGGACGCGGTACGGGACCACGAGCGCGAGATCACGCGTTACGCGATGGACGCGCTGCTGGACGCGGGGGCGACCGTCTATGGCCCCAAGGACGTCGAGGAGCGCGGGGGAGCGATCAGCTTCTGGTTCCGCAACGTGCACCCGCACGACCTCGCGCAGGTGCTGAACGAAGAGGGCGTGTGTGTGCGGGCTGGCCATCACTGCGCCCAGCTCGTGATGCGCCGCTACGACACCCCCGCCACCGCTCGGGCGTCGTTCTACGTCTACAACACCGCCGATGAGGTCGACGCGCTCGTTGCCGCCTTGCACAAGGCGGCGGACGTGTTCGCCCTCTAGTCTGACGGACACGGATCGAAGGGAATCGCGTTGGCGCTCGACGAGATCTACAAAGAGGTCATCCTCGATCACTACAAGGCCCCGCGGAACAAGCGGGAGTTGCTCGACGCCTCCTTCACGTGCAGCAGAAACAACCCGCTGTGCGGCGATGAGATCAGGGTGTCGGCCAATGTGGACGGCGACGTGTTGAGCGAGGTCACCTTCCAAGGAGCTGGGTGTTCGATCTCGCAGAGTTCGGCATCGATGATGACCCAGGCGGTCACGGGCAAGCCCGTCGCCGACGCGCTCGACCTCGCGGCGGCGTTCCGGGGCATGATGGCCGGCGATGTCGAGCCCGATGAGGACCGGTTCGGCGATCTGGTGGCCCTCAAGGGGGTCGTGAAGTACCCGATCCGCATCAAGTGCGCCGTGCTCGCGTGGGATGTGCTGCAGGAAGCGCTGCAGGGCGATGGCGCGGCGAGCGCGTCGCAGCCCCACGACCTCGGCTAGAAGTCCTCGGCACGCCCTCGGGCTAGGCTGCGCTCGTGCGTGTCCTCGTGTGGCTCTGGGCCGGCCTGGCGGTTCTCGGTGTCGCAGTGTCCCCGGCCCCGGCGTCTGCGGCGGCCGGGGAGCGCATCCTCAGCTACGACGTCGTCGTGCAGATCCACACCGACGGGTCGCTCGCGGTCACCGAAACGATCACGTACGACTTCGGCGACCGGCAGGCGCACGGGATCTACCGTGACATCCCCACCCGACTGCATTACGACGACCGTTACGACCGGGTGTACCCGATCGATGTCGTCTCCGTCGCCTCCAGCGCGCCCCACGCGTATGAGGTGAGTGATGCGGGCAACGGTTTGACCCGCATCAAGATCGGTGAGGCGGACCGCACGATCTCGGGCGTGCAGACCTATGAGATCCGCTACACGCTGCTGGGGGCCGCTCAACGGGTTCGTCGAGCACGACGAGCTGTATTGGAACGCGATCGGCGACCAATGGGGCGTGCCGATCGACCGGGTGAGTGTGACGGTCCTGGCGCCAAGCGGCATCCAGCGGGCCGCGTGTTACACGGGGCCGACCGGCTCCACCACCCCATGCCTCGGCGTCCATGTGCGCGGCGACGCGGCCAGCTTCGCCGATCGCCACGTGGCCCCCTACGAGGGCCTCACGGTGGTCGTGGCGATCCCGACGGGCGCCGTGACGCCGCCGCCGCAACCGATCTTGGAGGAGCGGTTGACGCTGGCCAACGCGTTTCGCGTGACGCCGTGGACGTCGGTGAGCAGTGGTGTCCTGCTGTTCATCTTGTTCGTGCCGCTCGGGTGGTTGCTGTGGCGAACGGGTCGCGACCGCAGGTTCCGGGGCTCTGCGGTGGACGCCGTCATGGGCGGATCGACGGGGGAGGAGTCCGTCCCGCTCGGGCATGCCGACGACGGGGCTCCGGTCGAGTTCGCGCCGCCCGATGGTCTGCGACCGGGCCAGGTGGGCACATTGATCGATGAGCGTGCCAACGTGCTGGACGTGGCTGCCACGATCGTCGATCTCGCCGTACGAGGACATCTGCAGATCCGCGAGTTGCCGAAGGAAGGTTGGTTCACCAAGCCCGACTGGCAACTGCTGCAACTGGACAAGGAGGAGGAGCTCTTTCGCTACGAACGGTCGCTGCTGGACGGGCTGTTCCGCGACGGGTCGAATGTGCTGCTGTCGAAGCTGCGAACGACCTTCGCGCCGCGGCTCGCTGATGTGCAGAAGGCCTTGTACGACGACGCCGTGGACAAGGGGTGGTTCGCCGCGTCACCGGAGAAGGTGCGCTCGCGATGGCGGGCGATCGGCACGGTCGGCGCCGTCGTGGGCGTTGCCCTGACGTGGCTGCTGGCGCGTGCCCATCTCGGTCTGGTTGGTCTGCCGATCCTTGCAGCGGGGCTGCTCGTGCTGGTGGCCGCGAGTCGCATGCCGGCGCGCACCGCCAAGGGCACCGCCATCGCGATGCGGATCCGCGGCTTCCGCACGGTGATCGAGGTATCCGAGACCCACCTGTCGAAGTGGGCAGAGCAAGAGAACGTGTTCACGCGATACCTGCCATACGCCATCGTGTTCGGGTGCACGGACACATGGGCAGCGACGTTCGCCGCGTTGGGCGACGCACCGGCGCACGAGTCGCTGGGTTGGTATGTGGCGACGCGCCCGATCGTGTTCAGCGACATGGCCGAGGCGCTGGACGGATTCACGGTGGCGACCAGCGGCACACTCACTTCGACGCCGGCCGGATCCGGAAGCAGTGGATTCTCCGGCGGCGGATTCGGCGGCGGCGGGTTCTCCGGCGGCGGTGGGGGCGGTGGGGGAGGCGGCTCATGGTGACGGTTGCGTGATCGGGGGAGCTGCTGCCTCGTAGCATGAACGGATGCGCATCGTCGCGTCCGAAGACGCCCAGGACTTCCAGCGACGGAATTGGTCCGCCCTCGTCCACGAGGACCCATCCGGGACGTTCTTTCACCAGCCGGCGTTCCTGAAGCTGTACTGGGAGGAGTTCGGGGAGACACCGGAGCACCTCCTGCTGGCGTTCGGAGAAGACGACGATGGTGCGCAACGCGCCGCGGTCGCCTTCGAACGCAGCGGCGACACCCTGCGGTTCCTCGGCGGCACCGAGGTAACCGACTACATGGGCCCGGTCGCACATTCCGACGCCAAACCGGCGTTCGCGATAGGGTTGTGGCAGCACCTCGCGGCGCGCGAAGATTGGGCGACCGCGGATCTGTGGGGGATCGCGGAAGACTCCGGGTGGTACGACCTGTTCGCAGACGCCGCCACCGCTGTCGGTCTGTCTGTCGAGGAGGCCGCCGACCACGACGGCGTCGCGCCGTTCCTCTCGCTGCCGCCGACCTGGGACGCCTATCTCGATGGACTCCCCGCCAAGATGCGCCACGAGATCAAGCGCAAGGCCAAGAAGTTGGAAGCGGAGGCCGGTCCCGTTCGGATCGTCACCGCCGGCACCCAAGATCTCGTGCCGCTGCTCGACCGATTCGTCGAGCTGCATCGTCTGAGCGAGGGACCCAAGGGCGTGTTCATGGTGCCGGGCATGGAGATCTTCTTCCGACGGCTGGGTGA
>JANMPG010000178.1:0-8539 GCA_031369745.1 Actinomycetes bacterium | reverse complement strand
CGAAGAACGGAGCGCTGCCGCCAGCTGTGCCTTCCTGCATGACCCAGCCACTGAAGGGGAGAAGCGCGCACGAGATCCCAAGATCGGCAAGGCGCGCGCCGGGTCGCTCCCACGCCCGCGTGAGGGTGAACCAGACGTTCCATGCGGCCAGTGCCGCGATCATCGCGAACGCCGGACCCGGCCGTCTGAGGTCATCGCGTGTCGCGAACGCGAGCACGGTCATCCACACGAACGATACCCACCGGTAGACGATGACGCCGAGCCACACCCCGCGCATACCGGGCTCGAGCTCGCGCGCCGCCTCCGGCCTGTCCATCGGTGGTGAGCGTTGCACCCATGAGCGTGCTCGGTCAACCGATGGCATGCCTCCCGCCTCGGTACGGCCGATCCCGGCCGCGATCTGGGCATGTCCGGCAACCGGAATGAGCGGTTTCTCGTCTTTCCCGAGCCTGGAGGAGCGCCCATCCTCGAAGCAGGCTCGCAACCCGACAGGAGGCCACGACGATGGGATCTTCCACAGCAGGACCTGGTCAACCACCCACACAGGAGTCGGGTGCGACGCAGGAAGCCATACCTCCGCCGCCTGCCGAAGGCTCGACGAGACGACGTCGGCATCGTGTCTGGAAGGCGATCGTGATCGTCGTAGGCACCTTGATCGCGTTGGCGGCGGCTGGTGCCGTCTTGCAACCCGGCGACGGCACGTTCCTCGTGGAGAACTTCGACTCGGACACGATCCAGTTCACGACTGACAGCGACCGGGTGGTGGAGCAAACCGTCGAGGATGGCGCCTACCACATCGAGATCAAGGACCCGACCGCGCCGCAGTACTCACGCTTCGTGTTCCGCAGCACCCGGGATGCGGTCCGCTTCGAGGCGGATATCTCCGGTTCGGGCGAAGGCGGCTGGGCCGCGGGAGTCGGCTGCTGGGCCGGGGACAGCGCGTACGTGTTCGCGATGTTCGACAGCGGGGATGTCGTGCTGCTCGAGCTGGGCGATGGGCGGCGCTCCATGACCGAACCGACCATGGTCGACTCGATCCTTCAGCCGACCGAGCCGACCCGGCTGCGGATCGACTGCGTCGGAGGCGGCGCCGAAGCGACGATCGTCTCGGGATGGGTCAACGGAGAACCGATCGTGAGTGTCGCCGATCCCGGTGGGTGGGACTCGTTCATGGCGGTTGGCATCTTCGCATTCGCGGAGGAAGCCGGAACCTCGTTCCGGGTTGACAACGTGATCGGTGTCGAGGATCGACCGGAAGCCGGGGTGAGCCCGGTGCCGCCGATCACCCGTGAGCCCTTCATGCCGACCGCGGCGTCGGCGTCGATCGTTGTGTCGGACAGGTGCGACGCCGTCTTCGCGGACGCCAAGACGTCCTACGATGCCGGATTCGACGAACTTGGAGATGCCACCGTCGGCAATGGCGCCCCTCAGGAATGCGCCACGATGGCCGAGGCAGCGGCCGCAGCTGCCGAGTACTTCGGACCGGATACGGACGAGGGGCTGCAGGAATACCTTTCCGGGGCCTGCGCGTACACGGGGTGGGCCGTCGAGATCCGGGACACCGATCTCTGCCAAGAGCTCCTGGCCGGGGAGCAGAGCTGATGGCCCCGCGATGCGGAGTTCGGTCGTGCTGCTTGCCGCTGTCCGCACCACACGCCGACACGCGAACAGAGGCGTTCTCCTCCGCCGCTACGTGATGAACCGTGCGACCGCCATCCTGTTGGGTGATTCGCCCGCCACGATGGCCTTGCCGTCGCTCTGCAACGTCATCGCGTGAGCCAGCGCGTCGCGACCGATCGAAGTGGTGCGCCACCCGTTGGACGAGAACGAGGCGTCGAGCCGCCCGTGCCGGCCGTATCGAGCGATCGCGAAGTCGTAAGTTCCGCCCGCGGTCATCGCGGTCCCAGCGACCAAGATCGCGCCGCCTGGCGGTAGGGCGAGCGCGGCTGCCCCCGCCGTGCGTCCGATCTGCGTGGTTGCGATCCCGTCCACGGAGAAGCGCGGATCCAGTCGTCCGTCGGGAAGCACCCGAACAACCGCGAAGCGCGAACCGACGACGTCGAGCGAACCCCCGCTCGCACCGGCGATCACGATGCGTCCCCGCACATCGAGTGCGAGATCGAGGGCGGTTATGCTTTCGGTCGAGCCGACGATCGTGCGCCCCTGTGTCCCGAACGAGGGGTCCAGGGCGCCGAAGGGAGTCAGTTCTGCGAGCGCGATGCGCCACCTGTGCTCCGGCACGAGCCCGCCGACCACGATCGCGCCGCTCGGGCCGAGCGCCACCGAGGTGCCGAGCGTCGGGTGATCGTCGAACCGCACGAGCCGATGTCCGTCCCTTGCGAACGACGGGTCCAGCGTTCCATCGGGCAGCAAGCGAACGACCGCGATCTGGTATCGCAGATGCCCGCCCTCGCCGACGACGACGATCGATCCGTCCGGTTGGATCGCCACCGCCTCTGCCCCCCCGGAAAGGCCCGTCCATATGCCGTCGCCCGAGAATGAGTCGTCGAGCGACCCGTCCGCGTCGTATCGCGCGACCGCGAACACATCGCCGCGCGTGCGGGTCGCATACCCTGCGGCGACGATCCTGCCGTCGGGTTGCAGCGCGACGCCGTAGATGACGCTGGATCGCCCGATCACGGTCTTGACCTTCCCGTCGCCGGAAAACGTCGGATCGAGGGTGCCGTCAGGCGTCAGCCGTTGCAGGGCGAAGCCGCCCGGCCGATCGGGACCGTAGCTGGAGCCGGCGAGCACGACCGAACCGTCGGGCTGGACGGCAACGTCATAGGCGGAACTCCATGTACCGACCGAGGTGACGATCGTGCCGTGGTCGCCGAAGGAAGGATCCAACTCGCCGGTAGCCGACGCTGGCGCAGCGGTGGCGAGGGCGCCGAGCACCGCCAGGGCGGTTGCGAGGACCGCGATCCACTCTCTGCGCATTCGGCGACCCTACCCGGCCATGCCGAGGGCGGCATCAGCCGAAGGTCTCGGCGGCTGAGCAAGATGTGAGCCAGACCGCCCACCTCGGATCCTCCGGCATACGATGGTCGCAAGATCGTTGATCGGTGAGGTACGGATGCCATACGCCCAGAATGGTCTCGACGCGGCCCTCGTGTACTTCGAGGACGATGGCGGCGAAGGAGTCCCGGTGGTGATCCTCGGTGGATTCCTCGACCCGGTCGATATGGTGCGTCGCTCGCCGATCGCGAGTGCCTTGCAGCCGCTCGCGGAGGAATTCCGGCTCGTCTTCATCGACCACCGTGGTCATGGGCAAAGCGACAAGCCGCATGAGGCGGAGGCATACGCGATGCATCTCCGGGTTGCGGACGCCGTTGCGGTCCTCGACGAGCTCGGCATCGAGCAAGCGCACTTCGTCGGCCTCTCATGGGGAGGGCGGCTGGCCTTCGGTATCGGCGAACACGCACCCGAACGCGTGCTGTCGCTCGTGGTCCTCGGTCAGCAGCCCTACGCGTTGGATCCCGACGGTCCGCTCACGCGTGTCGTGGCGGCGGCGTTGGAGGTGTCGCGGGAACAGGGGATCGAGGCGCTCGTCCAGGCCTTCGAGGCGGTCGTCGGCCGATACCCCGAACCTGTACGCGCGGCGTACCTTGCCTGCGATACCGCGGCGATGCGGGCGGCGTTCGCCGCCGCGATGCGCGAAGGGGCGGTCAGCGATCGGCTCGGCGAGTGGCGCCTCCGGTGCCTGATCTGCGTCGCGGCGGACGACGTGGACTTCTTCGAGCAGGCGAGACGCGCTGCCGGGCAGATCCCCGGTGCGGAGTTCATCTCGATCGAGGGAACCGATCACCTCGGGATGGACAGCGCATCCATCGATCCCGCCTGGGCCGCGATCGTGCGGACGCTGCGTGCAACGAGCTGGCCCGGTGCGAGAGGGGAGATCTGAACTCCCACGCCCTTTCGGGCACTGCATCCTAAGGTTGCTCGGGCCACCCATGGAATGTGGACAAGACCGCTAGCTCACCTGCACCGACTGCGCCATGTCCCACAGCTCGTCGCGGTCTGCCGCGGACGTCGCGGGGAACCAGCCCGCATCGACGACGAGGCGGGCGCCGTCGACTTCCAGGATCCAGAGATGCTCGCGCTGGCCGGGGCCTTGGGCGTATCGACCACCACCGCCTCGCTGCGGCCAGTAGAGGAAGTAGCCCCTTCCCTTTCCATTTTCCTGCGCGCAGTCCGAGAGCCGGACGTCCGGAGGGACGGTGAGGTCCATCTCGATCGCCGTGCTTGCGTTCAGCTCTCCCGTCGTGGGAGGCGTCGCGTATCGGCCCCACTGAGCCTTGATCGCGGCGGCCAGAGCGTCCGCCGAGGGCTCAGGTGGGGGATCGAGGAGTCCTCGATCCCATCGACACGGATCGGCGTAGATGTTGTCGACGATCCAGAAGCTGAGACCCCGCCCCTCAGGGGGCTCTGGTCCCTGACTAGCGGGAAACAGGCCAAACTTCCATACCTCCCAACCCGCGGGAACGGTCAACACGATCCGCATAGACCCGACGATGAACGCGTACGTGCCGGGTTCCGTGATCGATCCCTCGACGAGCGGCGGGATCGTCGCCTCCGGCAGGGAAGTGGAAGCTTCCTGCGCGCCACCGCTGCAGCTGACGAGCAGGATGACGACGAGCGCGCACCAGATCCAAGCCCGGTGAGCGATGATGTGCTGGCGTTGAGTTGCTCCCGCGGTCCACTCCGCAGCGCTGACGTGCGGGACGAGGTTGTTGATCCGCCACATGTAGAAGATTGCCTTCCTCATCCACATCTCTAAGCCTCCACTCGATGCTGCCCAGCGCCTAGCGATCGGGTCTCAAGCTGCAGTCCTCATGGGGAAGCGGGATCGCGATCCTGATGACGACGGGCCGACCACCTGTGAGAGCCGACCACACCATGCCAGTGCCCGGGTCCGAGTCCAGGCCGATGAACGCATCCCAGCTGAACCTCATCCCTGTGTCGTCCAGCACGGAGGCGAGGCTGCGGGCGGTAGCGAGGTCGACCGTCACACACTCCCGGATGCCCGGCATCGCGAAGCCGGTCGGGAGGGGCAGATCGTCTAGCTCTCGCTGTCCGGAGAGCCACTCGTCCGAGGCCGTTCGCTCGTCGAGCGGTTCCATCGTGACCAGGTAGATGGGCGGGGCGAACCGCACCGGCTCGGACCGCTGCCACGCCGACGAGGGGAGCCAGCTGCTCGGCTCAAGCAGCTTTTCCCTCAGATGGGTCAATGCGGCCGACGCCTCCGGATCCGCCACGATGTCCGGATCCGAGACCCACGACCGCGGACCCCAGCTCACGACTTCGTCGAAGCCCGGAACGGCAGAAGATTGGTTCCACCCATCAGTCGCCCCCGGCGTGACGATCCGGCGGCCACCTGCGGGGAGATCGAGGGCTCGGACCGCGCCGATCATCAGCTGGACCCCCTCAGGGGAGAGTCGCCGTTCGAACCATCGTGCGTCGAGGGTCTCGTCGTACGGTCCGGCGTTCGTGATGAGACGACCGTCCGTGTAGAGGAACAGCCATTGCGTCGTTCCCGCGCCGACCCCTCCGCGGTACCAGAACACCAGCTTTCCCACCCCGCCCGTCGTGAGCTCGGAACCCGCTGGGGGCAGCAGATCGAGCGGCGCCGTGCCGTCGATCGGCGTCGGGCTTGGGGACTGCACTGGCTCGTGATCGGCCCTCGGCACGGCGTTGACGAGCGCGAGCACGAGCACGGCGGTGATGATCGAGGCCAGCGCACCGGCCGAGATCCTTCGGTTCCTGCGGAGCCGTTCACGCCGGCCCACCATCCGCTCCAGTGCGGGTTCGGGCATCGGGGCCCGATCGCCGATCCTTTCGAGGACATCCGTGTACTCACTCATCGTTCGACTCCATCCCGGCTCTCATCGCCTTGCGTGCTTCCGAGGTGAGGCTGCGAACGGTGCTCGACGAGACGTGCATCAGGTCGGCAGCCTCCTCCGTGCTGCGGTCAAGGAGCTCGACCAGGACGACGGCTTGTCGCTGGCGTGGAGTGAGCCGTGCCACCGCCCGGACGACTGCATCGTGTGCGTCCGCGGCGCCGTGGGGATCGAGCGTTCGCTCCTCCGAGAACGGCACCCGGGCGGCGCGGATGATCCGTCGGTAGCGGCTCCGCGCCAGGTTCATCGCGGCCCGGTAGAGATAGCCGACGGGGTCGCCCATCGCGCCGACGCGATCCCATCGCTCCCAGACCCTCAGGAAAGCGTCTTGCGCGAGCTCCTCCGCCTCATGCGCACTGCCGGTCATCACATACAGCGCCCGGAAGAGCCGTCGGCGCTCTGTCTCGAAGAACAGTTCGAAGGTCAACGTGTCGGCTGCCGCGTGGATCTCCTCGGATGTCGTGGATCGCTCCATGATGCATGAACGCCGGATCGCCCCGATTCGTCCAGACTCCCGGTGCCGAGATCTGGTCGAGCAGGCAAAGATCTGCAGTTAGAAGTCGTGCGAGAGGGGAGATTTGAACTCCCACGCCCTTTCGGGCACTGGATCCTAAGTCCAGCGCGTCTGCCAGGTTCCGCCACTCTCGCGTGCCTACAAGGGTAGCGGGGGAATGAGGCGCAGGCGGACTTGAACTCCCGAAACTCAGCGCGCTAGATTCCCACTGAACACGACGAGCAAGGGGGGACCATCATGGATCAGCGGGACGAGAACTCCGAGCGTGCGCTCCGAGCTCGTTGGACGCAGCTGGCGGCCCTCGGCCTGGTGATGATCGGGCTCGCTCCATTCTTGATGCTCGGGGCCGCACTCCTGTGGGGTCTCGATGTGAGCGAGGAGATCGCCTTCTTCGTGCCGCCGATCGTGGTGCCGTGGTTGGGCGCGTTCCTCGTCTGGCGCTTCGGCACGTGGGCCAAGATCGTCGCGATCGTGATCGCGCTGGCGGGCCTGGCGTTGTTGTTCTGGACCGCTTTTGGCCTCGCGCATCCTGCGAGCTTCTTCGACTTCGTACCGGGCTTGCTCGTGATCCCGGGGGCTCTGATCGCGATCGTCGCCTCGATCGCCGGGATCGTGGCAAAGCGACGGGGGCACATGGTGGCCGCACCCGAGGGGGGCGAGCGGCGCGCGATGAGCGTGGTGATCGCCGTGGTCGGAGCGCTCGCCGTGGTCTCAGCGGTCCTGACGATCTCATCGCGCTCGAGCGTCGATGCGACGGATGCGGCTGCCGAGGTCGATCTGCACGACTTCGAGTTCGATCGAGCCGCGTATTCCGTGCCCGGCGGTTCAACGGTCGTGGTTCGCAACAAGGACCCGTTCGCGCACACGTTCACGGTCGACGCGCTCGGTATCGACGTTGTGCTTGGCCCCGGCGAGGCCCAGGTCGTGACCATCCCCAGCCAGGCCGGCACCTACGTCGTGTACTGCAGCCTGCATACCTCCAACCCGGAGAACCCAACCAGCGACGACATGGCTTCCAGCCTGCAGATCGGGTAACGGCACGACCGACCCCTCGATCCTCAACGGGCGTCACACCGTGGCGCTATGGTCGCCTGGTGGCAAAGCTCAGCGCAAAGGAACGGGCGAGCCTGCCCGATCGTGCGTTCGCCTACATCGCCAGCGATGGTCGACGTTCGTTGCCGATCCATGACGAAGCGCACGTTCGCAACGCGCTCGCGCGCTTCGGACGCGTGTCGTTCGAAAGCGATGCGGCGCGCGACCGGGCCCGGCACCGTCTCCTGAATGCGGCGAAGCGATACGGGATCATGCCGATCGGCTTCATGGCGGGCGAACTCCGTTCACAACGCGGCGCGCGCGCACCCGACTTCGCGGACTTCCCGACCGGCTCGGTCACGTTCCTGCTGGCCGACATCGAAGGCTCCACCGCGCTGTTGCGCGAACTCGGTGAGGGGTATGCCGGCGTCCTGAAGGATGTGCGCGGCGTCTTGCACGCGTGTATCCGCCGTTGCGGCGGCGTCAAGGTCGATGCCCACGGTGATGAATATTTCGCGGTCTTCGACAACTCGATCCAGGCGGTGCGCTCGGCCGTTGAGATCCAGCTCGCGATGGACCGGCACGACTGGACCGACAACGCCGACGTGCGGGTTCGCATCGGCATCCATAGCGGCCGCCCGACGCTGACCGACTCGGGCTACGTTGGGTTGTCCGTGCACACGGTCGCGCGCGTCTGCTCCGTCGCGCACGGCAGGCAGATCGTGATCTCCGACGGCACCAAAGACCATTTGGGCGGGCGGGTGCCGCCCGAGGTCCGATTGCGGAGCCTTGGGCGCCATCACCTGACCGGACTCGGCGCGCAACTCGCGCTCTACCAAGTGGAAGCCAAAGACCTGCGCAAGCGCTTTCCACCGCTGCGAACGACTACGGGGTAGTTGCGGAGCCGGTTCGCGATCGCCGCCGAGCACCGCCTGGACCGCAAGGCCCCGGTGGGTCTACGGTGGGCCCGTCAGGAAGGGGAGGTGGTGCATATGGGTACGGTCGCGACCAAGAGTCTCGACAAGCCCGATGAGACCCGCGAGTTCCCGAACGGGTCGGCCGCGATGATCACGATCGGATCGACGCTGATCGG
>JANMPG010000164.1:0-13017 GCA_031369745.1 Actinomycetes bacterium | reverse complement strand
CGCGACAGTGACCCTGTGGTTGTCGGTGTGGTCGGTGCCTCCCGGCACCTCGGCGTTCGGCGGGGCCGACAAGGTGGAACACGCGGTCGCCTACTTCGTCACGACGATGCTGTTCCTGCTTGCCGCGGTGTGGCGTCCCGGTCGCGGCGACGGCGTGCTCGCTCCGTGGAAGTGGTGGGTGCTGGTCGGCGTGGCCCTTGCAGGCGGCGCGCTGGAGTTCGTGCAGTCCCGGGTGGGTCGCAAGGCCGAGTTCACCGACTGGGCAGCCGAGTTGATCGCGGTGGTTGCGGCTGCGGGGGTCTTGCGGTGGCTGCAACTCCGAGGCGGGCAGTAAGGCGGGTTAGGAGCTGGGGGTGCCGAGCGACAGTTCCTGACCGATCACCTGCGCGTATCGTTCGACCGTCGAGATGCGCGGGTCGCTTTCCCCAGCCTCGAGACGCGCGAGGGCCGATTGCGATGTGCCCATTCGCGCGGCAACCACGGTCTGACTGAGGTGAAGGGCACGCCGGCGATCGGCCAGGGTACGAAGTAAGCGCCGCGTGCGAAGCGCGGCGTCGACCAACTCGGGGAATGCCGGATCGGCCTTGCTCCTCGAAGCGATGATCTCGTCGACGAAATCCCTGGGCATCGGCACCCTCCTTTCGTGTGGGACGCGAGGGTATCATAGCGAAAGAGAGATATCAAGTTCGATATACTCGATTCGCGCGCGACCGCCAGTCGCGTAGCCGGCGCGCGGCCAGCTCTATCGTCCCCGTCGGGGTCTTCCGCGTCTTCTTGCTGAAACCTTCGAGGGCAAGCAGGACCTGACCCCGTTTCCCTTCGACTGCGAACAGGATCCGATAGGTGACATGCGCGCCATCGGCGCGCAGTTCGTAGATGTCATCCCGAAGATGGCGAGCAGCCACCAAGCCGTCGAGCGCAATCTCCTTCATCGCGGCGACGATCACGGCCGCGTCGGCGCCTGCCAGCGCCGCCATGAATTCGGCGACCGGCCGCCGGCCCGACGGCGTCGTGTAGTCCCTCCATCGGCGTCGTACGGTCGGTCGGCCTCCCATGATGGGAGTGTGAAGTCCGGCGCCGACATCGCACCGGGTGATTCGCCATCCGGAACACCGCTCCCACAGATGTTCCTGCTTGCCGCCGTTTGCCGTCCCGGTCGACTGGGCAGCGGAGTTGATCGCGGTAGTTGCGGCTGCGGGAGTGCTGTCGTGGCTGCAACTTCGGGGAGGGCCCTCAGGCCGGTCTTGACGCCGTCCGGGGCTCGTGCCAAGCTCCGGGGGTTGATATTCTTTCGACCGGAAAGAAATTGGTGACCAACACCCTGGAACTGATCGACGCGCTTCGACGGCGCCCCGTCGCGTCGCGCTCGGAGCTACAGGCCGACACAGGTCTGTCGGCGGCGTCGATCAGCCGCGGGTTGTCCGAGCTTCGCCGCGCAGGCCTCGTCGAGGAGCGATCGGCAGCGGTCTTGGGCGTTGGCCGGCCGCCGAGCGTCGTGCGATTCCTGTCCGAGGCCGCGCACGTCGTCGGCATCGACGCGGGCGGCGCGTCGATCCGGGTGGAGATCGTCGACCTTGCCGGGCGGTTCATCGCCCGTTCGTCGGTGACCCTTCGGGGGACCCGCGACGCGACGGCCATCGTGCGCCGGATCGCCGACGCGGTCGGTTCGTTGGCTCGGCAGGTGGACGCGAGGCCGGTCGCTGCCGCAGCCGGGGTGTCGGGCATCGTCGATGCAGTTGGGGGGACCGTCTTGCTGTCGCCCGACTTGCCGGGGCTGAACGGTCGCGACGTGGCCGCGATGCTCGCCGAACGGCTCGGCATGCCGGTCGCGATCGACAACGACGACCTGCTCGCAGCGGCCGGCGAGGCGGCGTTCGGTGCCGCGGAAGGGTGCACCGAGGTGGTGTTCCTGTCGCTCGGTCTGGGACTGGGTGCCGGCCTATTGGTGGGCGGGCGTCCGGTTCGTGGTGTTCGATCCTCGGCGGGGGCGATCGCGTACTTCGCGCCCGGGTCGCTACAAGATCGTGCTTCCGGTAAAGCGATCCCTCGGCGCTACAACGAACGGCGAGGTGAGCGTCCGGGCACGCCGCGTCGCACCGCCAAGCGGATCATCGAGCTTGCGGAAGCGGGGGACGCCGACGCGCGCGCCGTGCTCGACGATGCGGTCGAGGCACTGGGCGGATTGGCGGTCAACGTCGGCGCCTTGCTCGATCCCGAGGTCGTCGTGCTCGGAGGAGGCCTCGCCCGAGGTATCCCCTCGCTGGTGGAATCGCTCGCTGCGCGGCTTGACGATGCGCTTCCCTTCCCGCCGCGTGTCGTCTTGTCGGCGCTGGGCGAGGACGCCGTGGCACGCGGCGCGGGAAGCCTCGCGCTTTCGTTGGGCCAGCGACAGCTGGCAGGCGTGACCGCCGAGCCTGGTCGGCTCGGCGCATTGGAGTTCGTCTGAGAAGGAGAGGCACGTGGGTTACGACACATCGAAGTCGGAGATCGCGTACAAGCTCGCAGAGCAGGTCATCGCCGGCGGCGTCAACTCCGGGGCTCGTGGTCCCGATGCCGGCTGGCTGCCATCACCACCCGTCATCGCGCGCGGTGAGGGCGCCGAGTTGTGGGATATCGACGGGAATCACTACATCGACCACCTGCTCGCGCTCGGGCCGATGATCCACGGCCATGCGCACCCGGTGATGACGGAGGCCGTCACGACGGCGATCCGCGATCTGTCCACCATGTACTCGCTGCCCTACGAGCTGGAAGCCGAGGCGGCGCGGGCGATCGTCGACGTGGTCCCCTCGGTCGAGTTGGTGCGCTTCTCGAACTCGGGCACTGAAGCCGTGCTGCACGCAACGAGGATCGCCCGCGCGGCCACGGGTCGCTCGATCGTGGTGCGCTTCGAGGGCCAATACCACGGGTGGGCGGACCAGCTGGAGTGGAGCCACCACCCCGACCTCGAGAAGGCCGGCCCGGTGCTGCGACCCAATGCATTGCCCGGTTCGCTCGGTATCCCGGAGGCCTTCGGCAGCGCGCTGGCGGTCATGCCGTGGAACGACCCTGAGGCGATCGAGGCCTTCATGGCCGAGCGCGGGGACGAGGTCGCGGCCATCTTGACCGAGCCCGTCATGGGCAACACGGGCGTGATCCCGCCCAAGCCTGGCTACCTCGAGTTGCTCCGCGATCTCACCACGCGCCACGGTTCCGTGCTGATCTTCGACGAGGTGATCACGGGGTTCCGCGTCGCGCTCGGCGGTGCGCAGGCCAAGTACGGCGTGACGCCCGACCTGACCACGATGGCCAAGGCGCTGGGCGGCGGCTTCCCCGTGTCGGCGATCGGTGGCAAGCGCGCGCTGATGGAGCTCGTCGCCGACGGCAGCGTGCTGCACGCCGGTACCTACAACGCGAGCACGCTCGCCACCGCTGCGGTGAAAGCCTCGCTGGGGATCTTGTCGCAGCCCGGCACGTATGAGCGGCTCAACGCGGTGTCGGAGCGGCTGCAGCAGGGGATCGGCTCGATCTTGACCGATGCCGGCGTGGCGGTGCAGGTACAAGGTGTCGGCGCGATGTTCCAGACATGGTTCTCCGAAACGCCCGTGACCAACTATCGCGAGGCGGCGGCGCACTTGAACTCCCCGCGTTACGCGACCTTGGTCCGTGCGTTGCTCGAGCGCGGCGTGATGGTCCACCCGAGCAACATCGAGCTGTGGTTCGTTTCGACCGTGCACACCGAAGAGCACGTGGATCGCGTGCTGAATATCTTCGCCGATGCCGTCGCCGAGACCCGCGAGGTCCTGGTCGGCGGCACCGACGCCTAGGGGAAGGGAACGACGATGACAACCCAGCACGCAGGAGTGCGCCGGGACCTCAGCAGACGGCAATTCCTGACACGGGCGGCCGGCGGCGCGGTGGTTGCGCTGTCCCTACCGGAACTGCTCGCCGCCTGCACGGGCGCCGGACAAAGCGCGACGAGTACAACGTCAGGCAGCCCGGGGGGCGCGTCCACCGCAACGCTGCGAGTGGGCTGGTCCTCCGAGCCCGATGTGATGAATCCGCTGACGTCGACCACGACCGAGGCCGTCGAGGTGTTGCAGCTCGTCTACGACAAGTTGACGGACTATGACGCGGACCTGAAAGCGATCCCGGCTCTCGCGACGTCGACCGACGTGTCGGCCGATGGGAAGCGGTTGACATACCACCTACGCCCGAACGTGACGTGGCACGACGGCGAGGCGTTCACGGCCGATGACGTCGTCTTCACGTTCACGCTGATCGCGGGGCAGAAGTCCTCGCAGTTCGCGCAGTGGCTCGGTGACATGCAAAGCATCGAGGCCAGCGGCAGCGACGTGATCCTCACGCTGTCCAAGCCACAGGCGTTCGACCCTGCGCTCGCGATCCCGATCCTGCCCAAGCACATCTGGGAGGGCATGAGCAACGCCGATGTGCAGAAGTTCGAAAACCCCACGCCGGTGGGCACCGGCCCCTACGTGTTCGGTGAGTGGAAGCACGGCCAGACGGTGTCGGTCGATCGCTATGACGGGTTCTGGGGCACCCCTGCCGGACCGGCCTCGGTCATCTGGCTGCTGTACCAAAACGAAGATGTGATGGCCCAGAGCATGCGTGCGGGCGAGGTCGACATCTTGACGGAGGTGCCACCGACGATCTGGGACGGGCTCGGCGAGGTGGATGGGCTGACGGCCCTGTCACTGCCGGGATTCTCGTTCCACCACATCGGCATGAACGTCTCCACGGCTGCGGATTCCCAGGGCAACCCCTTGCTGTTGAACAAGGACGTTCGCCAGGCCCTCAGCTACGCGTTGGACCGCAACCAGCTCGTGCAGATCGCCCTGGCGGGCCACGGCGTGCCCGGTAGCGTGCTGCTGCCCCCGGCGTTCGGCGACTACATGCTGGAGATCCCCGCCGACCAGCAGATCAACGCGGATCCCGACATGGCCAACCAGCTGCTCGACCAGGCGGGCTACACGACCCGCAACGGCGACGGCGTTCGCGAGACCCCGGATGGGACGCCCCTGCAGTTCCGGTTGATCGCGATCGAGTCCACGACGGTCGATGTCCGCGCGGCCCAACTGTTCCGTGACGCCGCCGCGAAGGTTGGCATCAAACTGGACCTCGCGACGATGGACGAGAACACGCTCGATGCCATCGTGTACGGCGGTACCGACTGGGATCTGTTCGTGTGGGGCTGGGATACGGGCGTCAACGACCCCGACTACATGCTGGGTATCCCGTTGTCGACGCAGATCGGCGGGAACAACGACGTGTACTACGCCAACCTCGAATACGACCAGCTGTATGCGCAGCAGGCGATCGAGTTGGATCACGCGACGCGCGTCGACCTCGTCGGTCAGACACAGCAGCTGTTCTACGAGGACTGTGCCTACATCGTGATGTGGTATCAGGACAAGCTGCAGGCATACCGCTCGGATCTGTGGACGGGGTTCGCCGACACGCCGGGCGGCATCGTGTTCAACTTCACCCGGGCCAACTACACGAACGCGACCCCGGTGTGAGCCCGGGGGGAAGCTGAGAGAACGGACCCGCGTGCGTCTGCCGTACCTCGCCCGCAAGGTGCTGCAGCTGCTCGCGTTGTTGTTCGCGGTCGTGGTGTTCAACTTCTTGCTGTTCCGCGTGCTGCCGGGGGACCCGACACGGCTGTACGCGCGTTCGGGACGGTTGACGCCCGAGGTCGTGGCGCAGCTGCGCTCGCTGTTCGGCTTGGACAAGCCATTGTGGGAGCAGTTCTGGATCTACTTCAAGGCGCTGTTGCACGGCGACCTCGGCTTCTCCTACACCTACCGGCGTCCGGTCTCCGAGATCGTCGGGGAACGGCTCGTCAATACGATGGTGTTGCTCGCGGCCGCGACGATCCTCGTCACGGCGATCGGGATCGCGCTCGGCGTGTGGGCCGCGTCGCGTCGCGGCTCCAAAGGCGATTCCTCGACGGTGATCTCCTCACTCGTCATGTGGAGCATGCCCACGTTCTGGACGGGCATGTTGTTGCTGTTCGCGTTCGGTGTGTGGTTCCAGGTACTGCCGACGACCGGCATCTCCACGCCGCTCGCGACGTACTCCTCGCCCCTGGGGCCCGCACTCGACGTCGGGAGACATCTGATCTTGCCGACGATCACGCTGGTGCTGGTGGATATCGGCCAGTTCGTGTTGATCACGCGCAGCTCCCTCGTCGATGTGCTCACCGAGGATTTCGTCCTGACCGCCAAGGCCAAGGGCATGTCGAAGCGCCGGGTGGTGTGGGGCCATGCCGTGCGCAACGGCATGCTGCCCGTAGTGACCGCCACCGCGCTGTACGTCGGCATCGTGGTGGGCGGCGCGATCCAAGTCGAGACGGTCTTTTCCTGGCCGGGCATGGGTGAGCTCACGTATGAGGCGGTGCTGCGGCGCGACTACCCCGTGTTGGAGGCGTGCTTCCTGTTGTTCGCGGTCACGGTGATCGTCGCGAACTTCCTGGCAGACATGCTGTATCGCGTGCTCGACCCGCGGGTAACGGAGGCGTAGATGTCGGACCTGATGCAGCAAGCGGAGCGGCTGGATCGATGGGCCGGCAGACGCGCGACCGCGAAGCGGGTGTGGGCGGAGATCTGGCATAACTCGATGGGCCGGGCGGGCTTGTTGCTGCTCGCGTTCATCACGTTCTTGGTGGTGATCGGCCCCCTGATCTGGCCGTTTGACCCCACGAAGGTCGGCAACACGGCGGCCGACATCCTGGCCCCGCCGTCGCGCGCACATTGGCTGGGCACCGACGAACTCGGCCGCGACGTGTGGTCGCAGTTCCTGGTTGCCGGTCGCATCTCGATCCTGGTCGGGCTGTTCGCCACGGCGATCTCGATCGTGATCGGCTCGGCGATCGGGCTGATCGCCGGCTATCGCGGCGGGTGGATCGACTCGGCCCTGATGCGGATCACGGATTTCTTCTTGGTATTGCCGACGATCCCGCTGGTGATCGTGCTGGCGGCGATCTTCGGATCGAGCTTGGAGATCATCATCCTGGTGATCGGGCTGACGGGGTGGCCGAGCGTCGCCAGGATCGTGCGCTCGCAGGTGCTTTCGTTGCGTGAGCGCGCGTTCGTGGTGCGCGCCCATTCGATCGGCGCGTCGCGATTGCGCGTGATGATGCGCCGGGTGCTGCCCAACGTTGCCCCCTTGATCTTCGCCAACGCCGTGCTGGTGATCGCGGGCTCGATCTTGGCCGAGGCGACGCTCGCGTTCCTCGGTCTCGGCGATCCGGTGCACGTGTCGTGGGGAACGATGCTGCACTTCGCCTTCGTCAGCGGCGCCGTCGGGCGCGGGGCGTGGTGGTACTTCCTGCCGCCGGGCATCGGCATCGTGCTGGTGGTGCTCGGGTTCACTCTGGCCGGACATACGCTTGACCGGATCTTGAACCCGCGACTGCGGGAGCGTCGATGAGTCTGCTCGAGATCACGGATCTTCGGGTGCGCTATGCGACGGAGTCCGTGTCGGTGGAAGCCGTCGGCGGCGTCGACCTGCGTTTGGAGCGTGGCGAGGTGCTCGGTCTTGCGGGCGAGTCCGGGTGCGGCAAGACGACGGCAGCGCTCGCGATCCCGCAGCTGTTGCCCGAGTCGGCCACGATCACCGGTTCGATCAAGCTGGACGATACGGAACTTGTGGGGCTCGATGAGCCGGCGTTGCAGGACCTACGGTGGCGCCGGGTCGCGGTCGTGTTCCAGGGCGCGATGAACGCGCTCAACCCCGTGCACTCGATCGGCCAGCAGATCCGCGAGCCGATCAAGCTGCACGAGCCCGAGACGACGAAACAGCAAGCGCACGATCGCGCGGCGGAGCTGCTGGACGCGGTCGGCATCTCGCCGGACCGCATCGACGATCATCCGCACGAGCTGTCGGGTGGCATGCGCCAGCGCGTGATGATCGCGATGGCGCTCGCATGCCGCCCGGATCTGGTGATCGCCGACGAACCCGTGACGGCGCTCGACGTGATGACGCAGGCGCAGATCTTGAACCTGCTCCGCGACCTGAAGGATCGATTCGGCCTGTCGATGTTGCTGATCTCCCACGACCTGTCGGTGCTCGCTGAGACCTGCGATCGCATCGGGATCATGTATGCGGGGCGAATGGTCGAAGCGGCCAGCGCCTCGGCGCTGTTTCCCGGCCGTGACGGTGGCGACGGGCCGCAGCATCCGTACACGAAGGGACTGTTGCAGGCGTTCCCGAACGTGCGAGGCGAGCGTCGTTTCGTCGACGGCATGCCGGGGTACCCGCCGGATCTGGCCGCTCCGCCTCCCGGGTGTCGGTTCGCGCCGCGCTGCCCGGTCGCGATCCAACGCTGCAGCACCGATGACCCGGCGTCGCGAAGCGTCGGGGTCGGGCATTCGGCCGCATGCCACCTGGTCGGGGAGGTGAGCACATGAGCGAGCCGGTGCTTCGCGTGCGCGATCTCCAGGTGACGTATACCTCGCGCAAGCGGTCGGTCCAACCGGTGCGGGCGGTCGACGGGGTGTCGTTCGACATCGAGCCCGGCGAAGTGCTCGCGCTGGTCGGGGAATCCGGCTGCGGCAAGACCTCGATCGCGCGGGCGGTCATGCGCCTGGTCGAGCCCCAAGCGGGCACGGTCGAGTTCCAAGGCCAAGACATCACCCATCTGTCGGGGCGAGCGCTGCGACCGCTTCGCGAACGGATCCAGATGGTGTTCCAAGATCCCTATGAGTCGCTCGACCCGCGCCAGGCGGTGTACGACGTGGTGGCCGAGCCGTTGATCGTGCACGGTCGCGGGGGCAACGACGCGAAGACGCGCCGGGTCGTCTATGACGCGCTGGAGCGCGCGGGCCTGCACCCGGCGGTCGAGATCGCACGGCGGTATCCGCATCACCTGTCGGGTGGTCAACGCCAGCGTGTCGCGATCGCGGCGGCGATGGTGCTCGAGCCGAGCTTGGTCGTGGCCGATGAACCGGTGTCGATGCTCGACGTGTCGCTTCGCGCCGGCATCTTGCGGTTGATGCTGGAGTTGCGCGAGCGCCGCGACCTGGCCTACCTGTTCATCACCCACGACCTGTCGCTTGCCTGGGTCGTCGCGGATCGGATCGCGGTCGTCTACCTCGGCCGCATCGTCGAGATCGGTCCCTCCCAAGACGTGATCGCCAACCCCAAGCACCCGTACACGCGCGCCCTGGTGTCGGTGATCCCGGTGCCGGAGGCCGGGGTCGCGGCGGGGCAGATCCTGCTGCAAGGCGAGACGCCGACTGCCCGAAACATCCCCAACGGCTGCAGGTTCCACCCGCGTTGCTGGCGCTACGAAGCGCTCGGCCGCCCGGAGCGATGTCTCACGGACGATCCGGCGCTGGGATCCGTGCCACACGATGTCGCATGTCATTTCGCCCTCGAGGAAGAAGGAGCCCCGATGTGATCACGATCGAAGGAGTCGAGAAGCTGCTGGGCGATCTGGTTCGGATCGAATCGGTCACCCCCTGGCTGATCCCCGATGGAGCCGGCGAAGCCAAGGCCGCGGCGTTCGTCGCGGAGTGGGCCTCGGACCTACCCGTGGACGTCTCGCTGGAAGAGATCGCGCCCGGCAGGGTCAATACGCTCGTGCGCTTGCGCGGAGACGGCCCCGGACCGACGCTGTGCGTGAACGCGCACATCGACACGGTCGGCTACGCCAACTGGCGCGACCGTGCGCTGGAACCGCGCATCGAGGGCGACCTGATGATCGGTCTGGGCGCAGCCGACGACAAGGCGGGCTGTGTCGCGGCGCTCCTGGCTCTTCGCGCACTGGTGGAAACCGGCGCGTCTGTTCGCGGCGAGCTGCTGATCGCGCTCGTGGCCGATGAGGAGGGCGTGTCGATCGGCACCGAGGCGCTGCTCGAGCGCCACGCGATGGACGCCACACTCATCGTGGAGCCCGATCGTTTGCCGCGCGCGATCGTCGAGCATCAGGGGTTCGGTTGGATCGACGTGGTCGTGCACGGCAAGCCCGCCCACGGGTCCGCGCCCCAAGAGGGCGTCGATGCGATCGTGCACATGGCCGAAGTGGTGCAGCGCTTGCACCGTCTCGACGTCGAGGTGTTCCAAGCCAACGACGACCCGATGAATGGGCGCACGGTCTTTCACACCGGGACGATCCGCGGCGGCACCGACTACGCGACGTACCCGGGAAGCGCGGTCCTCGGTATCGAGATCGGCACGCAGCCCGGCGAGCACCTGAGCGACCGCATCCGCGACATCGAGGCGATCTTCGCCGAGGTTCGTGCGCTCGATCCTCGATTCAGCGGCGAGGTCGTCGTCCAGCTGGATCGCGAGCCGTTCCGGGCCCAAGGGCACGAGGCGCTGTATGACGCGCTCGATGCGGGGAGCGTCGAGGTACTCGGCGAACCGCTGGAGCGTGCGGGTCTGAACGCGTGGGCCGACTCCGGGCTGACCCAGGCCGCCGGGATCCCGACCATCATGTTCGGACCGCTCGGCGGCAACTTCCACGCGCCCGAGGAGTGGGTCTCGATCCCGGAGGTGGCCTCGGCCGCGCGGATCGTCGAGGCGACCGCGCGCCGGTTCCTCGGGTAGCCGCGGGTCCGGGTACCGTTCACGTCCGGAGCCGAGGATTGGACCTTTGCCGGCTACCCACGTGGGGGTGGCCGAGGGTAGGGTGGTGCATCCGCCGTAGGGCGGCCGAATGAGGGGGAGTCCTGTGAAGAGGCTTGTTTCAGCTGTGTTCGTCGCGATCGTGATGACGATCAGTCCCGTGATGGCACCTGTCACCGCCGCGAATCCCGGCACCGTGAAGATCGATGGGGTTGCTTGGGATGACGTGCAGAACAACGAGCCTCACCCAGGATGTGTGTTCCGGCTGCAGTTCTTCGGATTCCCTGAGGGCACGGACGCGGCCTACAAGTTCGCGGTCTACCCGCCGACCTCCAACACGAACGGGCCCGGCACGCTGATCACGCCTCCCGGTGTGGTCGATCTCACGCTTCCGGCCCCCGGGCTTCGCAAGCTGAACCTCAACACCGGCAAGATCGATCTGCACGATGGCCTCGTGGCCGCGGGCGTGTCGCCGCACCCGATCCAGGGGTTCCACGTGAAGCTGACCGTCACCACGCCAGGCGGGCATAAGTACAAGGTCTTCTGGGTGGAGTGCAACGCGAACCCCTACACGGCGTAGGGGACGCTCGCCGGCGAGGAGCGCACCCATGAAGCGACGGGCCGCCTTCGCCGTGATCGTGCTGGCGGTCGCCTTCGTCGGCGGCCCGACGAAGGCCGTTGCGGCCGATCCGCCGACCGACCTGTGTGACCTCGGTCCGCGCACGGTTGCAACCGACGGCGCCGACCTTTTGGTCGGCACGGCCGGCGACGACGTGCTCGGCGGCGGTGCGGGCGACGACACGATCGTTGGCTGTGGCGGCAACGACACGATCCGTGGCGGCGACGGCAACGACGTGTTGATCGGTGATGCGGGCGATGACTCGATCGAGGGCGGGCGAGGCGACGACATCTTCGACGGCGGCTATCACACGTATGCCCGTTCCTTCGATCCGGGCCTAGCGATCCCGTGCTGCGGCAGCGCCAACAGCGTGTCGGTCGACATCACCGTGCAGCCCGAGGAGATCCGCTCGATCCACGTGCGCCTCGACGTGGAGCATGCGCGTCCCGCCGATCTGAAGATCCAGCTGTTTACGCCCGTCTCGCCCTTCCAAGGTGGCAACCCCGTGCTCACGGGTCGCAACTGCTCCGGGGGAACGAACCACTGCGGCCCTGGTCAGTTCCACAACCCTTCCAGTATCGAAACGGGCGTCACGTTCACCTCGGACACGACCACGTCGATCTCTCAGTCGCGAGCGCAACACAGGAACCTGAACGGTGTTTTCCACCCCCGCGACACCCTCGATCTGCCGTTCCGATTCCAGCCGTCGTGCGGCGCCGACTGCACGTACCGGCTGACGTTCACCGACACGAGCGACAACGGGATCGACGGTGTGATCCACTACGCGGCGATCGATATCCAAACCGCGGGAGCGGCCGACGGCACCGACGACCTCGTCGGCGGCACGGGTGTCGGCGACCTCGCCACCTACGTGGCGCGCGATGAGTCGGTCACCTACACCGGACAGGACGACCTCGCGAACGACGGTGTCGCCGGCGAGGGCGACAACGCGCATAGCGACGTCGAGTGGGTGTACGGCGGCGCGGGGGACGACGTGCTCACCGGCACCGACAACCTGCTCGGTGGCTTCAACGATCTGCGCGGCATGATGGGTGACGACATCGTGTACGGCCTCGCGGGCGACGATTGGCTGGACAGCCACGGCTCCTGGGGTAAGGACCGTTTGTACGGCGGTGATGGGAACGACCGTCTCGACGGCGGGTTCGGCAAGAAAGTCGACCTCCACGACGGCGGCGACGGCACGGACCGATGTCGAAACGGCCGGGTCGTCCGCAACTGCGAGCTCACCTTCTAAACGTGCAAGGATGCCGTCATGGAGGAAGCGGATCTCCTGATCGCGGGTCGTGAGGCGTTCGCTGCAGAAGACTGGGCGGGCACGGTCGAGGCGTTCGGCTCGACGGATCCGCTCCCACCAGACGCGAACGAGGCGCTGGCCAAAGCTCGCTGGTGGCTCGATGACCCGAGCGGCGCCACCGCCGCGTGGGAGGCCGCCTACAACGGCTACCTGCGCGGCACGGATGCGGGCGCCGCTCGTGCAGCCGCCCGCGTCGCGGTCACGATCGCCCGCGAGTACACCTCCGCGCTCGGCAATCCGGTCGCCGCTAACGGCTGGCTCCGACGCGCCGGCGACGCCCTGCGCGACGAGCCCCCGTGCGCGCAGCACGGCTGGATCGCGCTGGCCGAAGCGGAGCGGGCGTCGGACCCGGCTGCGGCGATCGTCCACGCGGAGTCGGCCCTTGACACCGCGCGAGACTTCGGCGACACGGAACTTGAGATCCATGCGCTCGCCGCGATGGGCGCGTGCCGTGTGCGCGAAGGGCGCATCAACGAGGGCATGGATCTGCTCGACGCCGCGCTCGCCGCGG
>JANMPG010000152.1:0-7749 GCA_031369745.1 Actinomycetes bacterium | reverse complement strand
GGTGATCTTGGCGATCACCACGTGCTTCGTCGGGTTGTTGGGCTTCGCGCCCGCGGGCGCACCGTTCCTCGATTGGGTCTACTTCGGGGCCGAGCCGCACGAGGCGATCTTCGACTCGACGGTTGCCGCGTTGTCGATCCTGGTCGTCGCGTTCGGCATCTTCCTCGGCTACCGCGTCTACAACAAGTACCGCACGCCCGACCCCATCGTGAAGCTCGGCGGGCTGTACGGGTTGCTCGAGCACAAGTACTACCTCGACGACCTGTACTGGGGCGGCATCGTGCGCCCGGTTCGCGACACGTGGTCCTCGGGCGTCTACTGGTTCAACCAGCACGTGCTGGACGCAGCCGTCAACGGCGCCGCGGTGCTCACGCGCGGTTCGTCCGGCGGCATCATGTGGATCGACCGCAACATCATCGACGGCATCGTGAACGGCGCAGGCGTCGCGATGGACACGTTCGGCAAAGGCTTGCGCACCATCCAAACAGGCAAGGTCCAGTGGTACGCGGTCGGGTTGTTCGGCGGCGTGATCGCCCTGGCGGTCTTCTTCATCAGGTGAGGAACGAGGGAACGAGATGAACGAGTCGAGCTGGCAGCAGTGGGCCATCACGATCACGACCTTCCTGCCGATCATCGGCGCGCTCGTGATCTTGTTGGTCCCCAAGGACAAGGACAAGATGATCCGGGGGCTCGGCGTCGTCGTCACCGCGCTGGCCTTCATCGGCGCGGTGGTGATCGCGTTGCAATTCGACTACGGGCGAAGCGGCGAGCTGCAGTTCGTGCAGAACGTGAAGTGGATCCCGGTGATCGGGGCGCGCTATCACGTCGGCATCGACGGCATCTCGATGCCGTTGTACGTGCTGACCTACCTGCTCGGTCTGCTGTGCGCGATCTACACGGCCCGCTACGTGCCCTCACCGGGCAAGACCAAGGCCTTCGTCGCGCTCACCCTGCTGCTGATCACCGGTATGGCCGGCACCTTCATCGCCTTCGACCTGATCTTGTTCTTCGTGTTCTGGGAGTTGGTGCTGGTCCCGATGTACTTCCTGATCGCGGTGTGGGGCTCGGCCAACCGCCAGTACGCGAGCATCAAGTTCTTCCTGTACACGCTGTTCGGGTCGGTGTTCATGCTGCTGGGCTTCCTGGCGCTGTATTTCAACGGGCCGGTCGATGTCGAGACCGGCAAGCACACATTCGACATGCAGGCCTTGACGACCTTCGGGGCCGGCGGCGGGTACGCCCACACGTTCCAGCTGGTCGTGTTCGGCGCGATCGCGCTGGGCTTCGCGGTGAAGGTGCCGATGTGGCCGTTCCACACATGGCTGCCCGACGCGCACACGGAGGCCCCCACGATCGGCTCGGTGCTGCTCGCCGGGATCATGCTGAAGATGGGCACGTACGGGTTCGTGCGCATCGCGCTGCCGATGATGCCCGAGGGTGCGGTGGCCTACGCGCCCTGGATCGGGGCGCTCGCGGCGATCGCGATCGTGTATGCCGCGCTCGCGTGTTTGGCGCAGAAGGACCTGAAACGCCTGATCGCGTTCTCCTCGGTCGGGCACATGGGGTTCGTGATGCTCGGCATCGCGACGCTGACCACGATCGGCATCCAAGCCGCGATCTTCGGCATGGTGGCCCACGGTGTGATCACCGGCATGCTGTTCTTCTTGGTCGGGTCGATCTATGACCGGTACCACACGCGCGAGATCGCCGATATCGGTGGCGGCATGTCCGAGCTGATGCCCAAGATGGCGGGCATCTTCGCGTTCGTTGCGATCGCGTCGCTGGGCCTGCCGGGCCTGGCCGGGTTCTGGGGCGAGATCATGGCGTTGCTCGGCTCGTTCAACCCCAACACCGCGGTCGGGTTGAACGTCGGGCTGTATCGCGCGTTCATGATCATCGGCGGCATCGGCACCATCCTGACCGCCGGCTACTTCTTGTGGATGCTGCAGCGCGTGAATCAGGGCGAGGCGCCCGTCAAGTGGAAGGACCACGGCTTCCGCGACATCCTGACCGTGGAGTGGGTGTCATGGGTGCCGTTGCTGGCGCTGACGCTGGTCCTCGGGTTGCTGCCGAGCCTGATCTTGGACACGACCGCCACGGGAGTGGACACCATCGTGCGGATCGTGACGGGGTAGCGGCGGCGTGACCAACATCGACTACCACGCGCTCGCACCGGCGGTGATCCTCGGGGTCACCGTCTTGGTGGTGCTGGTCGTCGACCTGTTCTTGCCTGCGCGGGCGAAGGCCGCGGCGATGTGGGTGTCGTTCGCCGGCGTGATCGGCGCGCTCGCCGCGCTGCTGACGCTCATCGGCGAGGGCACGCGCGTGGTGTTCGGCGGCGCCTACGTGGTCGATGCCTTCACGCTGATCTTCCAAGGGTTCTTCCTGTTGGCGGCGCTCGTGGTGTTGTTGATCTCGTATCGCTATCTGCGCGACGGCGGCTTCTACCAGGGGGAGTACTACTTCTTGCTGCTGACGGCGTTCCTCGGATGCGTGCTGATGCCGGCGTCTCGGAATCTGCTGATGTTGTTCCTCGCGCTCGAGCTCGTGTCGGCCCCCGGGTTCTTGATGGCCACGTTCCGCAAGTCCGACATCCGCGGCAACGAGGGCGGGCTGAAGTTCTTCATCATCGGGGTGCTGTCGACCGCCGTGATGCTCTACGGCATGAGCCTGATCTACGGGCTCACGGGGGCGCTGGACCTGCACGCGATCGCCGAGGGGCTCGCGGGCCTGAGCGGCTCGAGGGAGACGCTCGCCGAGGTCGCGATCTTGTTCGTCGTGGTGGGCTTCGCGTTCAAGGTGTCGGCTGTGCCGTTCCAGTTCTGGGCGCCCGATACCTATGAGGGTTCCCCGGTGCCGGTCGCGTCGTTCCTGGCCGTCGCGTCGGCGGCTGCCGGGTTCGCCGGGCTGCTCCAGCTGATGTTCGTCGCGTTCGTCGGTCAGTGGGAGTTCTGGGCGCCGATCTTCGCGCTGCTGTCGATACTCACGATGACGCTCGGCAACCTCGTGGCGCTTCGTCAGCGTCAGGCCGTGCGGCTGCTCGCGTACTCGGGGATCGCACAGGCCGGTTACATCTTGCTGCCGTTCGCGCTCGTGTCGGGCGACACCACCGTCAACACGGCGGCGTTCACGGCCACGGTCACCTACATCCTCATCTACGCGGTGATGAACCTCGGCGCGTTCGCCGTTGTGACCGCGGTGTCCGAGCGTCGACCGAGCCTGCAGATCGACGATTTCGCCGGTTTGCTGAAGGCCGCACCGCTCCTCGGCGTGGCGATGACGGCGTTCATGGTGTCGCTCGCCGGCGTGCCGCCGACCGGCGGGTTCTGGGGCAAGCTGGGCATCTTCGCCGCAGCGATCGACCGCGGGGGGATCGGCATCTGGCTCGCCGTGATCATGGTGATCAACTCCGTGATCAGCGTGGGGTACTACTTCTTGATCCCGCGGGCGATGATCTTCGAGGAGTCGCCCGACGGCGACCAGCGCGTTCGCGTGCCAATGTTGCTCGGCATGGTTGTTGTGCTCACCCTGGTCGGTGTGCTCGCGATCTTCGTGTTGCCCAACGCGATCTACCGTTTGGGCGAGCTGTCGTCGCTCGCGTTGGGCCCGTAGCGGCTGCGCTTAGGCCATCGTTCCGAGGATCGCGCGGACGTGATCGAGCGTCGTTCGCGGGTTCACGAAGCACAGCCTGGCCACCTTCTCGCCTTGCCATGAGGTCGGCTGCACGAACGCGATCTGCGCGTCGACCAACCGGTGCCACCAGGTCTCGTAGTCCTCGCCGCTCCAGCCAGTGCGACGGAATAACACCACCGACAGCTCCGGCTCCATGAGCAACTCCAGCTTCGGGTGCTCGTGCACGAGCTCGGCCGTCTGGCGGGTCAGCGTCAGCACCGACTCGATCGCCTGGCGGTACGCGTCGGTTCCGTACGTCGCGAGCGAGAACCACAACGGCAACCCGCGGGCGCGCCGCGACAGATGATAGGCGTAGTCCGCCGGGTTCCAGTCCGCCGAGGCGTTGGACGTATCCAGGTACGAGGCTTCCTGGCGGTGTGCCGCGAGTGCGAGCGACGGGTCGCGGTACAGCAGCGCGCACGCGTCGTACGGCGCGAACAGCCATTTGTGCGGATCGACGATGAACGAATCGGCGAGCTCGATCCCGTCGTAGAGCGGGCGCACACTGGGGGCGAGCAACCCCGCCCCGCCGTAGGCGCCGTCGACATGGAACCACAGCCCGCGTTCGTGGCAGACCTCCGCAACCCCGGCAAGGTCATCGACCGTGCCGGCGTTGGTCGCGCCGGCGCTCGCAACCACGGCGAACAACCCGTCGCCTCCGTCGGCATCCAAGACACGACGCAACGCCTCGCCCGTGAGCCGCCCGCGCTCATCCGCCGGTACGTCAAGCACATCGACGTCCATCACCCGGGCCGCTGCGGCCACGCTCGAGTGCACGGTCTCGCAGGCCGCGAATCTCCAGCGCGCCGGGCGCTCACGACCCGCCGCGGCCGCATGCCGAGCGGTCACCAATGCCGACAGGTTGCCCGCCGAGCCGCCCGACACGAACACGCCACCTGCCGCCGCCGGCATGCCCGCGGCCCCCGCGAGCCACGCGAGCGCCTGGTTCTCGGCCCAGATCGCACCGGCGCCGTCGATCCAGCCCGCCGTGATCGTTGAGGACGCGCCCACGATCAGGTCGAACAACACGCTCGCCTTCGTCGGGGCGCCCGGAACGAACGCGAGCGCGGCAGGATGGTCGGTCGAGATCGTGGCGGGCGCGAGCACCTCGCCCCACAGCCGCAGGGCCTCTTCCCAGCCGATGCCGGAAGAGGTCACCGTTTCCCCAACACGGCGGTCGAGCTCGGAGGCGGGCACGACGTTGTCCAACGGCTGGGCGGCCGCGATCCGGTTCCGCGCGTAGGCGACCAGCGCGCGCGCCATCTCCTCGGTCTCGTCGGTGTACTCGTGCATCGACTGCATGGATCTGCCCCCTTCAAGCGAAAGGCCGGCCCGAAGGCCGGCCCACCGCGTCTGGTCGCTACCCGCGTGCGGGAACGCTTACTTGGTGAGCTCCTGACAGAACTCGCCGAACGCGTCCACATATTTCCGGATGTCGTCTTCGGTGTGTTGCACCGAGATCGTCCACTGCTCCTCGTCGCCGGGCGTCATGAAGATGCCCCGGTTGACCATCCATGGGTACGAGGCCCAGTAGATCTCGGTGTGGGTCTCCAGGAAGTCGCGATAGCTGGTGAGCTTCTCGGTCCGGTAGGACACGCACCCCTTGGCGCCGAGGTCCACCGTGTGCGCCGGGATCCCCGACTCGGCGATCGCCCGGTCGCACCCCTCCGCCAACTGGGTTCCCAGCTTGCCGAGATAGTGATACGCGTCCTTGGTCAACACCTGGGTGAGCGCCGCGAGGCCGGCCGCGCTCGACAGCGGGTTGCCGTTGAACGTTCCTTGCTGCGCGGCGCCCTTGCTGACCCACTCCATGAAGCGGGCCTCGCCGCCGAAGGCGCCGATCGTGGACCCGCCGCCGATCGCCTTGGCGAAGGCCGCCATGTGCGGCTTCACGCCGTAGCGCTCCGCGGTGCCGCCGTAGGCGATCGTGCCGCCGCACTTGACCTCGTCGTAGATCAACACGGTCCCGTGCTTCTCGCAGGCGTCCTTGAGGGCCTGCAGGTAGCCGGGCGCGGGCTCCACGATGCCGATGTTCATCATCACGGGCTCCAAGATCACGGCCGCGATCTGACCCTCGTTGTCGGCGAGCGCCTCCTCCGCGGCGGCGGCGTCGTTGAACGGCACGACGACGACGGTGTCCCACAGCGCCTGCGGGACGCCCTTGGAGGTCGGCTCGGTCGAGTACCAGGACTGGTCGCCGGTGCCGCCCGTGGTGAAGCGCATGTCGAGCACGTCGGCCTCGGGAACGACGGAGAACAGCACCGAGTCGTGATGCCCGTGGTAGGAGCCCTCCATCTTGATGATCTTGTCGCGGCCGGTGGCGGCACGCGCCACGCGGATCGCGTCCATCGTGGCCTCGGTTCCCGAGTTCACGAATCGCATCTGCTCCAGCTGGAAGCGCTCGCAGATCGCCTCGGCCAGCGCGATCGTGTCGGGCGTGGTGACGGCGAAATGGATCGCGTTGCTCGCGGCCTTCGTGAGCGCCTCGACGATCTTGGGGTGTGCGTGGCCGACCACGTTGACCCCGAAGCCACCGTGGAAGTCCTTGTATTCCGTGCCGTCCACGTCCCAGACGCTCGAGCCCTTGCCCTTCTCCAGATACACGGGGTAGGGGTCGCCAGCCTGGAAGTTCGATGCAACGCCGCCGGGCATGCTCTTGATCGCCCGAGCATGCAACATCTTCGACGCACCGGTGTTGGCTAATAGTTTCGGTGTTTCCGCGTCGGCGATCTCCGCCGCGCGTGCCTTAAGTCGGTCGAGGTCCATTCCTACCACCTCCTGAGAGAACGCCCAGAGTACCCGGGGCGCGCCTGACCAGGCAATCCGACCGGCGTAGCCTCCCGGGTCGATCCCGCCTAGTCTTCCCCCCGTGATCCGGTGCCCTGCATGTGGTGAAGAGAACTCGGAGCGAGCGCGGTTCTGTCAGGCGTGCGCGACATCCCTGGGCGAGGAGACGCACCGAGAGGAACGCCGGGTCGTCTCCGTCCTCTTCGTGGACCTGGTCGGGTTCACCTCGAAGTCTGAGCAGCTCGATCCCGAGGACGTCCTGGCGATGCTCACCCGCTACTACGAGCGCGCGCGAGCGGAGATCGAGCGGTTCGGGGGCAACGTGGAGAAGTTCAGCGGCGACGCCGTCATGGCCGTGTTCGGCGCCCCCGTCGCCCACGGGGACGATGCCGAGCGGGCCGTCCGGGCTGCCTTGGCGGTGCGGGACTCGATCGCCGATATGGACGAGGCTGACCCGCTGCTGGAACTACAGATACGAGCCGGGGTCAACACGGGCGAAGCGATCGTGGAGTTGGGCGCCCGACCGGAGACAGGCGTCGCGATGGTTGCCGGCGACGTCGTGAACACCGCGGCCCGCCTGCAGTCGAATGCGCCGGTGGACTCGGTGCTGGTCGGCCGCGAGACGTATGCCGCCACACGGACCGTGATCCAATATCAGGAGACGGAGCCGATCTCGGCCAAGGGCAAAGTGGATCCTGTGCCGGCGTGGATCGCGATCGCACCGCTCGTCGCAGCGGGGGAGCGCGTGTTCTCGGAGGTCTCGATCGTCGGTCGCGGCGAGGAGCTGGCAGCGCTGCGGGGTATGTGGGAGGTCGTGTCGTCGGAGCGACGGTGCTCGATGCTCACGCTGTTCGGTCCGGCGGGGATCGGCAAGTCGCGCCTGGCGCACGAGTTGGCCCATCGGGTGACGGAAACGGGCGGGCTCGCGATCCGCGGTCGCTCCGCCGGTTATGGAGACACGGGGCCGTATAGCGCGTTCGCGCAGCACGTCGCGCAGATCGCGGGGATCTACGACAGCGATGATGCAACCGAGGCGATCACCAAGCTCCGCGCCAGGGTTGACCAACTCGACGTCGGGGAGGACCCACGTGGGTTGGCCGACGCCATCGCGGTCCTCGCCGGCCTTCCCGTCGACCATACGCCTGCCGATCGCGAGACGCTGTATTTCTCTGCGCGCCTGTTCGTCGAAGCCATCGCACGCCAACAGCCCACGATGATGGTGTTCGAGGACATCCACTTCAGCGACCCAAGCCTGCTCGACCTGCTGGAATACCTGGCGTCGAGGGTGCA
>JANMPG010000146.1:0-1685 GCA_031369745.1 Actinomycetes bacterium | reverse complement strand
CCATCGGTGTTCGAGTTCGTCACCGAGGGGCATCTCGAGCGCAAGAAGTCTGGCCAGCCGGCGTGCGACACGCGCATCACGAACCGCTTCGAGATCGCGCCCCATGGATCGGGCAGCACGCTCACGTATCGGGCACATGTGACGAAATGGACCAACGCACCGGCGCCGTTGCGCTCGCGTGCCCTTCGCCCCATCGTTCGCGTGGCGATGAAGGCCGACGCCAAGCGCATGCTCCGTAACCTGGCGACGTATGCGGGCGAAGGGAACGGTCGTGGATGACGCTCGGTGGGAACGCTGGGCCGCGGCGACCGGGATCGGATTTGTGGTGGCGTTGATCGCGGGGTTCGCGATCGCGCCGCCGCCGCCGAAGCTGTCCGCAGACGCGGCGACCGTCGCCGCCTATTTCGCCGACAACCAAGGCGCCGTCCTGCTGAGTTCGGTCGTTTCGATCGGGCTCGGGGGCGTGCTGCTCGTGTGGTGGCTCGGCAGCTTGCGACTCTTCCTTCGCCGGGCAGGAACCGACGGCGGGCGACTATCCGCGGTCGCCTTCGGCGCCGGGTTGGTTGCGCTCGTTGGGCTGACGCAGTTCTTCGCGATCCGCGCGACGCTGGCGTTCGGCCTCGGCGGCACCGTCGATGCGTCGGTTTCCAAGGGGTTCTTCGCGCTCGCCTACGCGGTGGATGCGCTGAACGTGTTCCCGGTCGGCGCCTTGCTGGTCGCCGCGTCGGTCTCCGCATGGCGGTCGGGAGCGTTCCCGCGGTGGCTCGCGTGGCTCGGGCTGCTCGTCGGTGTCTCGCGCTGGGTGACCGGTCTGGACGTCGTGTTGAAGGAGTCGATCCTCGGCGACGAAGGGGCGATCGGCATGCTCGTGTTCGTCGGCGTGCTGTCGTGGATCGTGGCTGCCAGCGTCGTGATGATCCGCCGATCCTCCGCCGCAGCCGTGGCCGGGGCGTCGGGGTTGTAGCAGGGGGCGGTGTACCGGTGGGGGGGCGCCGCTCCGGTGACCCGTCAACCCGCTGACGCTGCAACCCGTTGACGACCCGCCGCGCATAGACCCGCCCCCCCCCGCCCCACGCGTCTCGCCCGATACAGTCCCACCTATGCACCGCGCGCTCACGTTCCTCCGGCTGCCGCCGGCCGACCGCCACCTCGCGATCCGCGCCGCGGGCTGGCTGATCGCCGCCCGTATCGCCCTGTGGACCTTGCCCTTCGCACGGGTGCAGCAACTCGTCGCCAAGGCGGGTGCCCGTCGAAGGACTCCCGCGGCCACCGCCCCCGGCCGCCTGGCCTGGGCCGTCGAGACCACCGCCCGCTCGATACCCAAGGCCAGCTGTCTCACGCAAGCGCTCGCCGCGCAGATCATGCTCGAGCGCGCGGGCGAGCACCCCGAGCTGAAGATCGGGGTCGCCACCGACAAGGGCTCCTTCGAGGCGCACGCCTGGCTCGAGCTACACGGCCGCCCGCTCGTCGGTGACCACCAGCTCGAGCGGTACGCCCCCCTCGAGGGCTGACCACCTCGCACGCGCCCGGCGTTCGATTGACCGCTCACCCTTCCAGGAGTAGCTTCCAAAGGAAATGTCGACGACGAGTCGGTGGAGGGGGTCTTCGATGGGATCCATGGGACGGCGTCAGATGCCTGCAGCGTGTCGCGTTCGGCAACGGATCGGTCGATTCGCGAGCGCGGT
>JANMPG010000087.1:0-2943 GCA_031369745.1 Actinomycetes bacterium | reverse complement strand
CGTGATGCTCGCGTCCGCGGCTCGCGTCTACCTCGAGCGCTTCGGCGTGCTGGTCGGGGACCGGATAACGGTGTTCGCCACGAACCACGCGGGCCACGCCTCGGCGGAGGCGCTCGCCGCTGCAGGCGCTCACATCACGGTCGTGGACGCCGACCCGACCGGCGGGTCCGCGACCGAGCGGCTCCGCGCAGCCGGCCTCGAGGTGCACGTCGGCGCCCAGGTGGTCGCAACCGACGGGGATCCGGCGCTCGCAAGCGTCACGGTCACCGCCGCTGACGGCCAACGCATCACGGTGCCCACCGACGTCCTCACCGTCAGCGGCGGCTGGAACCCCGCGATCCAACTCGCCCGCGGCATGGGCATCGGGCTCGCCTACGACGAAGCCAAAGCCTGTTTCGTCCACGACGGCACGGGTCCGGAGTGGCTCAGCGTCGTCGGCGCCGCATCCGGCGACGTGCCGACGTCGTTCCCCCTGTGGGTGGTCGCCGACGGTGACGACGAGGAGAAGTTCGTCGAGCCCCAGCGCGATCAGACGGTGGCCGACATCGCCCGCGCGGTGGGCGGGGGGCTGACCAGCTCCGAGCACGTCAAGCGCGCCACCTACATCGGCACGACGATCGATCAGGGGCGCACGAGCGGGGTGCTGACCGCCGAGATCGTGAACCACCTGCTCGGCTGGTCGCCGGGGGCGCAGGGCCCGACGAACGCGCGCCCGCCGTATACGCCGGTGCCGTTCTCGGCGCTGGCCGGCATCGAGGGCGGCCCCGTGTTGCTCGATCCGATCCGCGTCACGCCGATGCATGCGTGGCACGACGCGCACGGCGCCGTCTACGAGAACGTCGGTCAGTGGAAACGCCCGAGGTATTTCCCCGTGGACGGCGAAGACATGGACGCCGCGGTGCTGCGCGAATGCGAGGCGCTTCGTTCGTCGGTGGGTGTGCTCGACGCCAGCACGTTGGGCAAGATCGACGTGCGGGGACCGGATGCGGGCGTGTTCCTGGACCGGATGTACACGAACCGCATGTCGAACCTCGCCGTCGGATCGATCCGCTACGGCCTGATGCTCGGGCTCGACGGCATGGCGTTGGACGACGGGGTGGCGATGCGTCTGGCCGAGGACCACTACCTGGTCACGACGACGACCGGCGGCGCCGCCGCGGTCCTGGACCACTTCGAGGAGTGGCTCCAGTCCGAGTGGCCCGACCTGCGCGTGTACTGCACGAGCGTGACCGAGCAGTGGTCGGTGGTCGCGGTCGGTGGCCCCAGGGCGCGCGACGTCGTGACCGCAGCGGGAACCGACGTGGATCTCGGGAACGAAGCGTTCCCCTTCATGAGGTTTCGCGACGGGTCGGTCGCGGGGGTGGCCGCGCGCGTTGCGCGGGTCAGCTTCACGGGCGAGTTGTCCTACGAGCTCCACGTGTCGCCGTGGCATGCCAGACACGTCTGGGAGGCCGTGATGGCTGCGGGCGAACCGTTCGGCATCACCCCGTACGGCACGGAGGCGATGCACGTGCTTCGCGCCGAGAAGGGGTACGTGATCGTCGGGCAGGAAACCGACGGCACGCAAACCCCCGGGGACCTCGGCATGGCGTGGATCGTGAACCCCGGCAAAGGCGACTTCATCGGGAAACGATCGCTGGTGCGCAGCGACTCGATACGCCCGGATCGCAAGCAGCTGGTGGGTTTGCTCCCCTCGGATCCATCGTTCGTGCTGCCAGAGGGGTCCCAGCTGGTCGTCGACGCCGCGTTGACACGGCCGCCGGTCACGATGCTCGGCTACGTCACGTCGTCGTATCGAAGCGCCGTACTGGAGCGCAGTTTCGCGCTGGCGATGGTAACGGCGGGCCGGTCGCGGATCGGCGAGACGATCTTCGCGCCCGTGGGCGGGGGCATGGTGCCGTGCGTCGTGGTCGAGCCCGTCTTCTATGACCAGGAGGGAGCGCGGCGCGATGGTTGAGCCTCGCTCGCCGCTGGCGCATCGAGCCGCCGATCTCGCGGCGATCGACGCGGTCGAGATCGCGCTGCTCGCGCAGGTTGACGTCCGATGTTCGTCCGCCGACGCGGCGCGCCTCGGGTTCCCGCTCGAATCGAACACCGTGGGCGGCGACATGCACCGGGGCGTGCTGTGGCTCGGGCCCGACGAGTGGCTGGTCGTCGGCCTGCCCGGCACGCAGACGGCGATCGCCGCCGAGGCGTCGGCCAGCCTCGACGGCACGCACCACTGCATCGTCGACGTCAGCGAGAACCGCGCGGTGCTCGAGCTTCGGGGAGCCGGGCGGCACTCGATGTTGGCCTCCGGTTGCTCCCTCGACCTCGACCCGCTCGGCGGCTGGGTCCCGGGGGTGTGCGCCCAGACGCTGTTCGCCCGTGCGCCGGTGATCCTGCAGGAGCTCGACGGGGCGACACGGGTGTTCGTTCGTCCGTCGTTCGCGGATTACGTGGTGGAGCGGCTGCTGGCGGCGACGTAGGTCGCCGGATCTCGCTACTCGGTGGCGGCGATCTCTTTGTCCATCTTGGCGAGCTCCTCGGCGTCGGGAAGGAACTCCGCCTGCTCGGCAGGGCCGATGGGCACGCCCTTTTCGATCAAGCCGGCTTCCCGATCGCGGGTACGCTCGGCGCGCGCGACGCGCCGCTCTTCCCGAGCGGCCAACTTCTTCGCGTTCGCATCGCGACGCGCGCGCTTCCCATAGCTATCGGGCATGCGCCCAGTGTACGAGACCAGCCCGGGTGCACGCGGAGCCGGCGCTCAGGTGTGGAGCGCGCCGTTGAGCATGCGGCGTTGCCAGTCGGCGGTGTTCGACACCTGGTTGAACGTGAACACGTGCAGCGCTTGCACATCGGCCGTCGGATCGACCAGCGTCGAGGCCAGCGATTCCAAGAACGCGTCGGGCCCGAAGGAACCCTTCTTCATCAGGTGACCGACCATCGCCTTGTTCTTCTTCA
>JANMPG010000084.1:0-7418 GCA_031369745.1 Actinomycetes bacterium | reverse complement strand
GACCGGGTAGATCCGAGCGTCTTGCATCGGTAGCAACGGCGCGAGCTCGTTCGCATAGGCCTCCAGCGCCTCGGTCGTGAACATCGTGGCGTGCACGTACTGGGTGCGCTCGAGCTGCTTTGCGGCCGCCTCGATCAACGTGCGGTCGCCGTGACCAACCCCGACGACGATCGCACCGCCGGCCGCGTCGAGATAGCGCTTCCCATCGGTGTCGGTGATCCAGGCGCCCTCGACCGAGACCGCGGTCGGCAGCGCGCGGCTCACTCGCGCAAACACATGGCTCGCCTCGGGCATCCCTGGACCCTACTTCGTGTAGATCCCGGTGGGGTCGAGTTCTTCGCGGATCAATCGGAGCTCCTCGCCGGAGGGCGCCGGCGTCTGTCCGACATCGTCCGCGGTGCGCGGATCCCAGCCCATGTTCGCTCGGATATCGTCCAGCGAGACACCCGGGTGCGTGGTTCGCAGCGTCATCTCCCCTGTTGCCGCATCGAACCCGTAGGTGCCGAGATCCGTCACGACGCTCGTCGGACCGCTGCCCGACCATCCGCGCGCAGCGTCATGCGCAGGATCGCCGCTGTGCCCCGGTGAGGTGCGGAAGTCCAGCTCGTCGACGAAGGACCGCTCGGCCTGCCGCATGATCACCAGGACCTGCTTGGCGTGGATCGCGATCTCGCACGCCCCGCCGGAGCCCGGTAGGCGAACCTTCGGGTGCTCGTAGTCGCCGATCACGGTCGTGTTCAAGTTGCCGAACCGGTCGATCTGCGCACCGCCGAGGAAGGCCACGTCGACGTGCCCGCGTTGTAGGTAGTAGGCGAACAGCTCGTACATCGACACGATCGAGGTCGAGCCCGTGGCAAGCGTCGGGTCGCCGATCGACAACGGCAACCGCTCCGGTCGCGCGCCGTAGACGCCGGACTCATAGATCAGTCGCAGCTCCGGCGCCACGGTCCACTGGGCCAGGTTGCACACGATGTTCGGTAGCCCGACCCCGACGAAACAGTTGCGCACGCCGCCCAGCAGTCGCGCGCTCGCCGCGATCATGATCTCGTTCTTCGAGTAGCCGAGATCGGCCGCCTGCGCCCCGGGATCGCTCACGCGTACCTCCCGTAGTCGACCTCGCCCGACAGCGCCGGCTCCGGGCGCAAGGCGTCCCAGTACGCGTCGCCGAATCTCTCCACGTACTCGCCGTGGTTGGCCAGCCCGTAGACCCATTCGTCGAGCCAGGTCGCGAGCGTCTCGGGATCCTTCGCGATGCCATCCCACGCCAGGTAGAACGCGTTGTCCCGGTCGTAGTAGCCCTGCGCGAAGCTGGGGTGGCACCCGAACGGTTCCTCCACCACGGCATCGACGATCGCACCCGGGATGACCGTGCGATTCGGGTCGCGACGGATCACCGACTCGTCCACGATCTCCTCGACCACCACGATCACCCGCTTCGCGGCGAAGGCGACCTCCTTTTGGCACCCGAGCAAGCCCCAGACCTGTGTGTCGCCGTCGGCATCGGCGCGTTGCGCCGCCACGATGGCGACGTCGGGCTGCAGCGCCGGCACCACATAAACCTCGGTGCGGTCCTCATACGGCGAGGTCATCGGCACGATCTTCGGGTTCACCGTGGGGATGTCGGACTCGTAGTAGCTGCGGATCGGGAAGAACGGCAGGTTGGCGGCGCCCGCCATGTAGCGCGACACCATGCCGAAGTGTGAGTACTCCTCGATCTCGAGCGGCTCCGGGTCGGCCTTCTCGATGCGACGACGCACGGCGTGCAGGTTGCCGACGCCGGGGTTCCCCATCCAGCTGAAGATCAACTTCGAGGCGACGCCGGCGCCGATCATCTGGTCGTAGATCACATCGGGGGTCATGCGCGCAAGCGTCAGGTCGCGACGCCGTTGCCGGATGATCTCGTGGCCGGCAGCGAAGCTGATCAGGTGCGTGAAGCCCTCGATCGCGACCGTGTCGCCATCGCGCACGATCTCGCGCACGGCGTCGTGCATCGAGGCGACCTTGCTAGAGCTCACCGCGCGACCATCCGTCGGCCGGACCGCGGAGCACACAGAACTCGTTGCCCTCGACGTCGCGCATCTGCGTCCAGAAAGAGCCACCCTCCTCGATGAAGCCCCGCACGGAGGCGCCGAGCTCGACGAGCCGATCGACCTCCTCTTGCATCGACCCGGTCGGGCGCACGTCCAGGTGCAGCCGGTTCTTCACGACCTTGGCTTCCGGCACCCGCTGGAAGAACATCCCCTTGGACCGACCCGACGGATCTCCGATGTACGCGTCCTCCTCGTTGGACTCCGGATCGAGCTGGAAGTCGAGCGCCGCAGCCCAAAACGTCGCCACGGCAACGGGCGACGCGCAGTCGAACATGAGCGTGTCCGGCTCGAGGCCCATCTAGATGCCCGCTTCGACCTCGGCAACGACCTCTTCGAAGATCTCCAGCGCCGCGCGCGCTTGATCTTCGCGAAACACGAGCGGCGGGCTGATCCGCACGTCGGCGTCGCCACAGCCCAAGATCAGCAATCCCTTGCGGAACGCGATCTGCTCGATCATCGACGCGTGCGCGTGCTCGGCCATGGACATGCCGATCCACAGGGCTCGGCCGCGGACATCGGTGATGATGGGATGCCGCGAGGCGATCTCGCGAAGCCCCGCGAGCAGCACGTCGCCGATCGCCGTCGCGTTGGCCATCAAGCCTTCGCCCTCGATCACGTCGAACGTGGCGAGCGCGGCGGCGCACGACACCGGCGAGCCCCCGTAGGTCGACCCATGGGCGCCGAGCTCCCACGACATCAGATCCTCGCGGGCGATCATGGCGCCCAGCGGCAGCCCGCTCGCGATGCCCTTGCCCGACGTGATGATGTCGGGGGCGATGCCTTCTTGTTCGATCGCCCACATCGTGCCGCTGCGCCCGACCCCCGACTGCACCTCGTCACAGACCAGCATGATGCCGTAGCGGTCGCACAGCTCGCGCAGATAGGAGAACCAGCCGTCGGGGGGTAACACGTAACCGCCTTCCCCCAGCCACGACTCCACCACGATCGCCGCGACTTCGCCCGGTGAGACCACACGCTTGAACAGCACTTCCTCGAGGTAGTCGAAGTCGCCGTAGAACGAGTGGTACACGCCCGGCAACAACGGCCCGAAGTGCGTGCGGTACTTGGCCTTCGACGCCGTGAGCGACACCGAGCCCATCGAGCGCCCGTGGAACGACTGGTAGAACCCGATCAGGTTCTGACGACCCGTGGCGTAACGGGCGAGCTTGATCGCCGCCTCGACCGCCTCCGTGCCCGAGTTCGTGAGGAACGACCGGGCCGCTCGACCGGCGAACGGCGCAAGCGCATCCATCCGTTCGCACACGTCGGAGTAGATCGGCAGGTAGAAGTCCGACGCGGAGTAGTGCAGCAACTCCGTGGCCTGCCGGGTGATCGCCTCGACCACCTTGGGGTGGCAGTGGCCCGTGGACGTCACCGCGATGCCGGCGTTCAGATCCAGAAAGATGTTCCCGTCCACGTCCTCCACGACCGAGCCCGCGCCTCGGCGGGGCACGAAGGGGTAGGCGCGTGGCAGGGACGGCGAGGTGACCTTGCGGTCGCGCTCGACCCGCGCCATCGCCTCAGGGCCGGGGATCTGCGTCACCAGCTTGGGCCGGCTGTGGGCCGCCAGGCCCTCGTAGGCGAGGGTCGATCCGGTCAGGGTCACTCGCTGATCACCGTCCTGGACTGCTCACGCAGATACTGCATCACGTAATACGGACCGCCACCGGCCTTGCCGGTCGTACCCGAGGCCTTCCAGCCGCCGAAGGGCTGCACGCCCGGCCATGCGCCGGTCGTTGAGCCCGCGCGACGATTCACGTAGACGACGCCTGCGTGGATCCGGTCGAGCCACTCCTGGATCTCGGCGTCGTCCTCGCTGAACAATCCGGCGGTCAAGCCGTACTCGGTGTCGTTGGCCCGTTCGATCGCATCGTCGAGCTCGTCGAACGGGGCCACGACCACGAACGGTACGAACAGCTCCTTTCGCCACAGCCAGCTGCTCTCCGGCGCCTCGGCGATCGTCGGCTCGACGAACAATCCGCGACCGAAGTCGCCTTCGGTGATGCGCTGCCCGCCGGTCACGATCGTGCCGTTCTTCCGCGCCTCTTCGGCCGCCTCCTCGTAGGTGTCCAAGGCCGGCTCGTTGATGATCGGTCCGAGATACACGTCACGCTCGATCGGGTTGCCGACCTTGATCTGCTCGGTCTTTGCCTTCAGCGTGCCGAGGAAGTCGTCGTACACCTCGCGCTCAACGTAGACACGGCTGCAGGCCGAACACTTCTGCCCGCCGAAGCCGAAAGCGCTGCGTAGCACACCGTCGGTCGCCTTGTCGATGTCGGCGTTCTTGGTGACGATCGTCGGGTTCTTGCCGCCCATCTCGCAGATCACCGGCTTGGGCACGTCCTTGGTGAAGTTCTTGAAGATGTCCATGCCGACGCCGTAGGAGCCCGTGAACGTCACGCCGTTCACATCCGGGTGCTTCCAAAGATGATCGCCCGCAGAGACGCCGCGTCCGGACACCAGATGGAACGCGCCCGCGGGCACGCCGCCATCGCGGTAACACTCGTACAACTTGTATCCGAGCAGCGCACCCTGGTTGGACGGCTTCAGCACCACGGTGTTGCCCGCGACGAGCGCGCCGCTGGACGGCCCGCCCGACAACGCCATCGGGAAGTTGAACGGACTGATGACCGCCCACACGCCGTGGGGACGCATCACGTCGTAGTACTCGCCCGCCGCACCCAGGCCGCTCATCGGCGTACGGAACCCGTCGTGCTTTTCCATCTCGTCGCAGTTCCACCGGATCAACTCCGCGGTCTCCTGCACGTCACCGAGCGCCTCGAGTCGGCTCTTCCCGACCTCATAGGCCATCAGCGCGGCCAGGTCGAAGACACGCGACTCCATGATGTCGGCGACGTTTCGCAAGATGCGCACGCGCTCTTGCCACCCCGTGCGGTCCCACTCCAGCTGGAAGCCCTTCGCAGCGGCGACCGCGTCGTCGACATCCTCGGTCGTGGCCTGGGAGAAACGGCCGATCACGATGTCCTTGTCGATGGGCGAGGGCTCGGCGTACACGTCTTCGCGCCAGCGCTCTTCCCCGTTGACGATCACGGGGTAGGCCTTGCCCAGCTCGGCGAGCGCACGCTCGGCCGCGTCGTCGTAAGCGGCCTGTAGCGCTTCGTTGTCGGCCGACATCGTGGCGTAGGTGATGCGGAACTTCTCGGTCATGAAGGAACGCCCCCTCTTCGCTTGGGACCCGTCATGCGGGGCAGTCATGCTAGCCGGTGCACCCCGAACGCGCCCATGGCGGTGACTCGCCGTCGGCCGAAGAACCGACGTTTGGCTGCGTGATTGTTCGTCCCCACGGGCGTACGCTCGGCTCCCTTCTAATGAGGCTCGTCACCTACGACCGCGGGGGGCAGCGGCGACTGGGGGCGATCTTCGAGGGTGAGGTGGTCGATCTGCCCGACGCGGTCGGGCACCCGGCCTTTCCCACCACGCTCGAGGGTCTCGTCTCGAGCAGCCGAGGCACCGTCATGGATGCCGCGCGAACCGCACTGGCTCGCGCCGACATCGGTGAGTGGACCGTGTCCCAGCCGCGCATACTGACCCCCTTGTTCCCGGCGTCCTTGCTGTCGCCGGGCTCGCTCGACGTCGAACGGCGTCTGATCGGACCCGAGCAGGACGTGCCGTGGCCCGAGGGTGCTGCATGGCTCGAGTACGAGCCCAAGATCGCCGCCGTACTCGGGCTCGAGACGTCTGGTGAGGACCCCTTCCGTCGCGACCGCCATCTGTTCGGGTACACGCTGGTGAGCGACTGGCAGGCTCGCGACGCGAGTGGCACGCCGGTCATGCGAGCCGACGGTGTGCCGATCGCGATCGGTCCGTGCGTCACGACCGCAGACGAGGTCGATCCGCAGGTGATGTTCCTGCAGGTGCGCATCGACGGCGAAGAGGTGGCCAAGGGAAACCTGAACGGCACGGCGACCGACCTGTTCAAGGCGATCGAGCGGGCGTCTCGCGCCGCGCCGTTGGCTCGCGGCGACGCGCTGGCGCTGAATCCGTTCGCGCCGGCGCCCGCTCACGAACTGTGGCCAGGCGCGGAAGTGGAGCTCGCCGCCGAAGGGATCGGAACGCTCCGCAACCGCGCAACCCGCGAGTGAGCCGCCCGGCTACTTCTTCTTCTTGGCAGCCTTGCGCTCGGCGCCCCGGGCGGCCGCGGCCTTCTTCTCACGATCCTTGACGGCGCGCTGCCGGTCTTTGGCGCTGCGCACCTTCTTCAGGTCTCCACGTCCCATGTCCTCAGGTCCTTTCGTTGCTCATTCGTCCTCGTCGCCGCCTTGCGCCAGCTGTTCGCTGCGCTTGCGAGCGGCGTCGATCGCATTCAAGAAAGCGGCTCGCACGCCGGCCTCCTCCAGGTGGCGGATCGCTTCGATCGTCGTGCCACCCGGTGAGGTGACCATCTCACGCAGCTCCACCGGGTGCTTGCCGGTGTCTCGGAGCATCTTCGCCGAACCCAGCATCGTTTGGATGATCAGTTCGGTGGCCACGTCGCGCGACAGCCCCAGCAGGATGCACGCCTCGATCATCGCCTCTGCCAGCAAGAAGAAATACGCCGGGCCGCTGCCGCTGGTCGCCGTCACGGCGTCGAGGTGCTTTTCCTCCAGCCGCAGCACCTTGCCGACATAGCCGAGCAGCTCTTCGGCCATGCCGAGATGTTCGTCGGTCGCGTGGCGTCCCGGGGTGACGACCGACATCGCCTCATCGACCATCACGGGCACGTTGGACATGACCCGCACGACCGGAACGTCTTCGGGCAAGTGCTTCTCAGCGAAGGAGGTGCGGATGCCGGCAGCGAAGCTGATCACGAGGTCCTCGGGCGTCACGTGGGCGCGGATCTGCCCGAGCAACACCTCGGTGTCCTGGGGCTTCGCCATCAGCACGAGGGTGCGCGCCCACCGAGCAGCCTCCGCGTTGTCGAGCGTTGCCGCCACGCCGTACTTGCCGGCCAGCTCGCGCGCACGTTCCTCGCGGCGACACGTGACCATGATCTCGTCCACCGTCCGGCCACCTGAGCGGATCAGGCCCGAGATGAGCGCCTCGCCCATCTTCCCGCCGCCCAGGAATGCCACCTTGCGATCCGTCATCGTCCACTCCTGACCAGGTTCGAGGCGAAGAACCACATGTTCGCGGGCCGCTCGGCGAGGCGTCGCATCAGGTACGGGTACCAATTGGTGCCGTACGGGATGTAGACCCGAACCGGGTAGCCCCGCCGCGCGAGGTGCGCCTGCAGGTCCCGGCGCACACCGTACAGCATCTGAAACTCCACCCGGGACCACCCGTTGTCGACCGCGTCCGTGATCCGTCGGACCCCTTCCAGCAGTTGCG
>JANMPG010000081.1:0-1804 GCA_031369745.1 Actinomycetes bacterium | reverse complement strand
CGCTACACTCGAACGCATGGTTGAACTTCCCCAAGAGCTCCGCGATCGGCCGCAACGGCGGCCGGGGCAGGAGCCGACCGCAACGCTCACGCTTGACGCCTACCAGCGTCTGAAGGCGGAGCTGGAGGAGCTCACCACCGTGGGCCGCGTCGACATCACCGACAAGATCCGCATCGCACGCGAGCACGGCGACCTCAAGGAGAACGCGGAGTATCACGCCGCCAAGGACCAGCAGGGGATGATGGAGTCGCGTATCCGCAAGATCCAGCACATGTTGCGCGACCCGCAGATCGTCGAGGCGCCCGAGGCTGCCGACGAGGTGGGTGCCGGCATGCTCGTCACGGTGAAGCCGCTGGACTTCGACGACGAGGACGACGAGACGTACCTGATCGCCGAGCACACCGAGGAGAAGGCCTCGGGGGCGCGGACGGTCACCACGACCTCGCCGTTCGGCGCCGCGCTGATGGGCGCGGCGGTGGACGACGAGGTTGCCTACGAGGCGCCGGGCGGCACGTTCCGGTACCGGATCGTGTCGTTCGAGCCGTTCGCCGGCTAGCCGGGGCATGACCACGGACGATCGAAAGCCGCCGCGCGAGACCCAGCGGGTCCGCGACATGCCGGCGCCACGCAAAGGCGAGGGCGCGGCCGGCGGGCTCGCCCAGCGCATCTTCGCCTGGCCCTATCGCGGGATCCTCGCGTTCCTGCTGTGGACGGGCATCCGACCGTGGCAGCTGACGATGCTCAGCCTGTTGCTCAGCGTCGCGTGTGGCGCCCTGATCCTCGCCGGCTCGTGGGCGTTGGCGGGCGTCGCGCTGATCTGCAGTGGGGTCGCCGACGTGATGGATGGCTCCGTTGCCCGCCATCGTGGCGAGGCACGTCGCTCCGGCGCGTTCATGGACTCCGTGCTCGACCGCGTGTCCGACATGATCTTGTTCTCGTGCCTGTTTTGGTACTTGGCCCGCGATGGACAGGAGGTCGCGGCGATGCTGGCACTCGTCACGCTGGTGGTGTCGCTCGCCGTGAGCCACGTTCGCGCGGAGGCCGAGGCTGCCAAGGTCGTGCTGACCGAGGGATTGTTCCAGCGGCTCGAACGGGTAATCGCCCTCGCGCTCGGATTGTTGATCCCCGGCTTGATGCTGCCGGTGCTCGTGCTGCTTGCGGTCCTCGGCACGGCGACCGCGTTGCAGCGATCGTTCCTGGCCGTGCGGGGCGCGTGAACATGGACTATGTGCGTGTCGCAACGGTGGCCGAGGTCCCCGAGGGCGAGGTCCGAGCCTTCGACCTTCCGGCCGGCCGGGTGGCGGTCGCACACGACGAGCGCCGGCTGTTCGCGTTCGCCGAGACGTGCACCGGATCGGGGTGTGCACTTGCGGAGGCCGCGTTCGACGACCGCTCCGGGCAGCTCACCTGCGAGGCGTGCGAGAGCGTGTTCGACCTGGAGACGGGCGAACCGATCGATGGGCCTGCCCGCGATCCCCTGACCCTGTATGCCGCGCGCGAAGTCGACGGGTGGCTCGAGGTCTCGCGCGACCCCACCCCCTAGCGGTAGGCTCGCGCTCCGGATGTCACGAAGGAGGTCCCCATGACCGAGCAGACGCGCTTTGACCTGTCGCAGGATGAGATGCCGACGGCGTGGTTCAACATCATGCCTTCGATCGTGCAGGCGGGTATGCAGCCGCTGCCGCCGTTGCACCCCGGCACCAAGGAGCCGGTCGGACCCGCGGATCTCGCACCGCTGTTCCCGGAGTCGTTGATCATGCAGGAGGTCAGTACCGACCCCTGGATCGACATCCCCGGCGAGGTG
>JANMPG010000075.1:0-22537 GCA_031369745.1 Actinomycetes bacterium | reverse complement strand
GTGCTGCGCCGAGCGGCGCAGCACGGCCGCTAGACTCCGACACGACCGGCGTTCGCCGGGCCGCACCTATGACCGCCAATCACGTCCTCGTCACCGGTGGCGCCGGGTTCATCGGCTCTCATCTGGTGGATGCGCTGCTCGCGGAGCCGGAAACGCGCGTGAGCGTCGTTGACCGGCTTTCGATCGGTGGGTCTCGCGCCAACCTCGAACAGCACGATGACGATCCTCGATTCACATTCGTCCTCGGTGACGTGAACGACGTGGATCTGTTGCGTGAGGTGGTCGTCGGCGTCGACGCGGTGATCCACGCGGCCGCCGAATCGCACGTGGATCGTTCGATCGAAGAGGCGCGCGGCTTCCTGGAATCCAACCTGATGGGTACGCAGTCGGTGTTGGAAGCCGTCCGAGCCGCTGGCGTCCGCATGTTGATGATCTCTACCGACGAGGTCTACGGCGCCGGTGAGCCTGGGGGCGGGCTGTTCGCCGAGGACGCGCCGGTCGCGCCGCGCTCGCCCTACGCGTTGAGCAAGGCTGCTGCGGACCTCCTGTGTCACGTTTACCGCACCACCTACGGGGTGGACGTCACCGTCGTACGCGGCACGAACGCCTACGGACCGCGGCAGATCGAACGCGTGGTGCCGACCTACACGATCTGCGCATTGGAGCAACTGCCGTTGCCGGTCTATGGCGCGGGCCAGCAGCGTCGGGAGTTCCTGCATGTGCACGACTGGGTGCGTGCCGCGCTCACGGTGCTCGAACGCGGCGAACCCGGCGTCGTGTACAACATCGGGGCCGGCACGGAGCTATCGAACCTGGAGTTGGCGCACCGGATCGTCGAGCTCGTGGGCGTGTCCGAGGACTCGATCGCGTTCGTTCCCGATCGCCCCGGGCACGACTTTCGATACGGGATCGCAGCCGAGCGTGTGCGCGCGCTCGGGTGGGAGCCCTCGACCGGCTTCGACGAGGGCCTGGCCGCGACCGTCGCCTGGTACCGCGACCACCGCGAGTGGCTGTATCGCGCCCACGACGTCGACGTGGTGACACGTCCGCGCCCGCCGCAGGGGGCCGCGTGAGGATCGCCGTCACAGGAGCCGGCGGCGGGCTCGGTCGCGCCGTGCTGGCATCGGCGCCCGCCCATCACGAGCTGCTCGGGCTGACCCACGGCGAGCTCGACGTTGGCGACCACGACGCGGTGATGCGCGCCGTGCCGACCCTCGGTGCCGACGTGATCATCAACTGCGCGGCGTTCACCGCCGTCGACGCGAACGAGACCGAACCGGCGCGCGCGTTCCGCGACAACGCGCAAGGCCCGCACTCTTTGGCGTTGGCGGCCCGTCGAAGCGGCGCGACGTTGGTGCACATATCGACGGATTACGTGTTCGACGGCGCCAAGCTTGAGGCCTACGACGAGTCCGACGAGCCTCGTCCGATCAACGTGTACGGCCGATCCAAGCTCGCGGGGGAGCGGTTCGTGCGCGAGGCCGTCCCCGAGCACTTCATCGTGCGGACGGGGTTCGTGTTCGGCGGGGGACAGGACTTCTTGTCGGGCCAGCTCGGGTTGCTTCGGGATGGTCAAGTCGCTCGCGGGCTGGCCGATCGCGTGGGCTCGCCCACGTTCGTCCAGCATCTGGCCGAGCGGTTGATCCCGCTGGCCCTGACCCGTCGGTTCGGCACATATCACCTCGCGGGGCCTGAGGCGGTGTCGTGGTTCGAGGTGCTGCAACGCCTCCAGCGCATCGGCGGGCTTCCCGGCACCGTGGAGGCCCAGCAGGCGGCCGACCTCGATCTGCCGGCGCCGCGTCCCATGCGCTCGGCGCTTGCGAGCGTGTTCGTGGAGAACCTGTCGCTTCCCCCGTTCCCCCCGCTCGATGAGGCCTTGAAGGCGGTACTGGCCCGCTAGGCTGACCGCTCGATGGCTTCGCCCCGCCGCCACCTCGCCACCCGCTCGCTCGCAGCCGCCTTGATCCTGGCCGCGGTGGCGTTCGCCTGCGCCTCGCCAGCGCCCCGCACGGCCGCCGACACTCCTTCAGCGACGACGAGTACCACGACGGCACCGGTTGCGCCGAGGCCCGGAACCGTCGATCCGGTCACCGGCCAAACGCTCGCAACGCCGCCCGACTACGTGAGCCAACCTCTGCCGGCAGCCGTGGCCGCAGATGCCTTCGACACCAAGACCCCGATCAAACACATCGTGTTCCTGATCATGGAAAACCGCAGCTACGACAACATCTTCGGCGCGTTCCCCCGGAGCAACGGGGCATCGACGGCCGATGACCACGGCGCGATCCGACCGCTCACCGATGCGTCGCTGCAGCGGGCGCACGATCTTCCGCATTGCTACAACTGCAACGTCGCATCGATCGACGGGGGTGCGATGGACGGGTTCAACCAAACGGAGTTCGCCGATGCCGGCGCGTTCACGCAGTTTCGCCGTGACCAGATCAGCGCGTACTGGAACTGGGCCAAGCGCTACACGATCGCCGACAACTTCTTCGCCTCGGCGGTGGGGCCTTCGTTCCCCAACCACATGTACTCGATCGCCGCGACGTCGGGTGGCGCGTTGGACAATCCGTGGCAGCCGGCGCCCAACCTCGTACAGATGCAGCAGGAGGGGTATGCGAAATCGTGGGGGTGCGACATCGCGCGCGACGGGTACGTCGAGGTGATCGACCCCGAGGGCTACATGGTGAAGGTCCCTCCCTGCTTCGACTTCAAGACCGAGGGCGATCTGCTGAACGCCAAGGACATCCCGTGGGCCTACTACGCCGCCACGAACAGCCAGCTCGGCTACATCTGGTCGGCCTACTCTGCGATCGGGCGTTACCGCAACAACGCAGACCTGTGGGCGCGGCACATCCGGCCGGTGGATGACGTCGTGCGCGACATCCAGGCGGATCGGCTGCCGCCCGTCACGTGGATCACCCCGCGCTTCCAGCTGTCCCAGCACCCCGAGTACAACTTCTGCTGGGGTCAGAACTGGTCGATCGAGGTCGTGAACGCGCTGATGCGTTCGGACGCGTGGAAAGACACGATGGTCGTCATGACCTGGGACGACTTCGGCGGCTTCTACGACCACGTGCCTCCCGTGCGGCTCGATGACATCGGGTTGGGCATCCGGGTGCCGACGATGGTGATCAGCCCGTACGCCAAGCATGGATACGTGGACTCGACGACGTATGAATTCTCCAGCGTCCTGCGCTTCATCGAGGACAACTGGGGTCTGACCCAGCTCACCCGCCGCGACCGGGTCGCCAACCCGTTGTCGGGGGCGATGGACTTTTCCCAGGCACCGCAAGCGCCGCTGCCACAGCCGCTGCGGACCGACTGCCGCGGGTCGATCTGGGACCCGCCGACACCGGACGGGTAAGCGACAGATGCGCAGGGCACTGCTTTCGTTGATCGCACTCGCCGTCATCGCGGTCGCATGCACCCGCTCGCCCGACGACGCGGCCACGTCGGTGCCGCCGAACATCTCTGCGACCCCCACGGTGTCGGCCTTGCCGGCCAACCAGGTCGATGCGGGCTCGTTCGCGACCACCACGCCGATCAAGCACGTCGTGTTCCTCGTGAAGGAAAACCGCACCTTCGACAATTTGTTCGGCACGTTCCCGGGAGCCAACGGGACGACCGTCGGCATGGACCACGGCGTTCGTCGCACGCTCCGCCGCGGCACGGACGGCCGGGTGCCCGGCGACATCCCGCATTGCTACTGGTGTTCGATCGCCGCGTGGGACAACGGCAAGATGGACGGGTTCAACCAGGGCGAGACCGGGGATTGGGCCTACACCCAGCTGCACCGAGACCAGTTGCCCAACTACTGGCACTGGGCGGAGCACAACACGCTGTTCGACAACTTCTTCGCGTCCGCGTGGGGGCCGTCGTTCCCCAACCACCTGTACTCGATCGCGGCGCAATCCGGCGGCGCGCGCGACAACCCGCGACGCACGGGCTTCTTTTCCAACACGTTCGGTTGCGACGCGCCGACCCAGCAACTGGTGGAGGTGTACGACTCGGAGGGCAACGTCGTGAAGGTCCCGCCCTGCTTCGATTTTCGAACCGAGGGCGACCTGCTCACCAGCAAGGACATCCCATGGGCGTACTATGCGGCCACCGAGCGACAGCGCGGATACATCTGGTCGGCGTACGCCGCGATCGATCGCTATCGCAATCATCCGGCGCGCTGGGCGAAGTACATCCGACCGACCGACGACGTGCTCGGCGACATCGCCGCCGACACGCTGCCGCCGGTCACCTGGATCACGCCGCGCTTCGAACTGTCCGAGCACCCCGAGTTCTCGTTCTGCCACGGCGAGAACTGGTCGACGCAGGTGATCGACGCCATCATGCGTTCGCCGATGTGGAAGGACACCGCGATCTTCCTCACATGGGACGACTACGGCGGCTTCTACGATCACGTGACGCCGCCCAACGTCGATCGCCTGGGCTTCGGTTTCCGGGTGCCGATGTTGCTGATCAGTCCCTACGCGGTGAACGGCAAGGTCAGCCACGAGTCCGGTGAGTTCTCCAGCGTGCTGCGGTTCATCGAAGACAACTGGTCGCTTCGGCCCTATCTCACGCCGCGCGATCGGAGCGCCACACCGCTGCTGTCGGCCTTCGATTTCAACCGACAGCCCCGACCGCCCGACCCGCTGCCACTTCGGACCGATTGCACTGGACCGAAGTTCCCGAAAGACTGACGAAACGGCGCGGGAGGCGCTGCTACGCTGCCCACCATGACGACCCCCGAACCCGACGACGAGGGCTATCTGGCGCTGTCGCGCAACCTGTACTGGTCGCAGGAGTCGGGCGCTCGGCCGCAGGTGGGCACCAAGCACGTGCGCGAACAGATGCTGGAGTACGTCGCGAACATGCGCACCGACGAGCGCATGCCGATCCCATTGGGCGAGCCGCATCTGGCGGCGCTCACGCCGTGGAAGCGCAAGGTCAAGTACCTCGCGTTTCGCACCGGGCGGTTCGCGTCGCGTCGCTATGACCGGTTGCTCGGCGACGCGATGGATCTGACCGTCGCGCTCGCCGAACGCGTGATCGAGCTGGAGCATGAGCTCGCGACGCTGCAGGCCCACGTGGGCGAGCTGCGGCACGGTGCGGGGGATGACCCGTCGTGAGGATCGCGGTGTTGCACGCTCAGACGTCGTTCGTTCGGGGTGGCGCCGAACTGCATACCGAAGCGCTCACGCGGGCCCTGCGCGACGCCGGCCACGACGCCGAGATCGTGACGATCGCGGGCAAGTGGTATCCGGGCGCCGAGATCGTGCACCAGATGGCTGTGTGGCGCTCCTTCGACGTCAGCGAGTCCAACGGTATGAAGATCGACGCGGTGATCGCGCTGAAGTTCCCCGCTTACCTCGCACCCCACGACCGCAAGATCGCATGGCTGATCCACCAGCATCGCTCGGCCTATGAGCTGTGGGACCACCCCGACTACGGCGATCTGAAGGTGCAGGAAGAAGGCGAGCAGGTCCGCGACCTGATCCACGCCGGAGACCGGGTCGGCCTCGGTGAAGCCAAGCGCATCTTCACCAACTCCAAGAACGTGCAGCAGCGGTTGTGGAACGCGCTGCGGATCCCTGCCGAGCCGCTGTATCACCCCTCGCCCGCGACCACGGCGCTGCTCGCGATGACACCGGGTGACTACGGCGACTACATCTTCTATCCGAGCCGCCTGGAGGTCTTGAAGCGCCAGTCGCTCGTGATCGAGGCGATGCAGCATGTGCGAAGCGGCGTGAAGCTGGTCCTCGTCGGTCGCGGCCCCGACGAGCGGTCGCTGCGCGACCAGATCCAGCGACTCGGTCTGGAGGCGAAGGTCCGCATGGAGATCGGCGTGTCCGACGAGCGCCTCCACGAGCTGTTCCTCGGCGCGCGCGGCGTGTACAACGGTCCGTTCGACGAGGACTACGGGTACGTCACGATCGAGGGCATGGCCGCCGAGCGCCCGGTGATCACCGTGCGCGATTCGGGCGGGCCGCTCGAGTTCGTCCAGGACGGTCGCACCGGGTTGGTCACCGAGCCCGACCCCAAGGCGGTCGCCGAGGCCTTCGACCGGTTGTACGGCGACGCCGACCTGTCGCGAGGGCTCGGTCGCGCCGGGCACGCGCTGATCCGCGAGGTCGTGCCGACCTGGCCGCAGGTCGTCGCTCGGCTCCTGGACTGATGCGCACCCCCTTGCGCCGGGCACGACGTGCCGTGAACGGGCGACTCTCGGCGCCGCGTAAGATCGAGCGGGTGGCGTCCCTGGGACCGATGCCACCGGCGCCGACCGGGATCGCGACCTACCATCGCGCGGTGCTCGAGGGGCTCGAACGGATCGGTTTCACACAGGAGTTCCCGGTGGAGCCGATCTGGCCGGTGCGCGATCAGGACTTCGCGACGGTGCCGGCGTACCGGCTCGGCATCTATCAGCTCGGTAACAACGCCGAGTTCCATCTGCCGATCTATCGCATGGTGTGGCAGGCGCCCGGGCTGATCGTGTTGCACGATCTGTCGCTCGACGATTTCGTGCGTGGCTTGCAGACCAGCGGCGACCGCCTGGGGTTCGTCGCGATCCGCGAGGCGCTCGATGCGCGCGAGCGCATGACGTTGCCCGACGCCCGCCTGAACCCGCCCCTTCGGATCCCGTGGATCACCGCGGTGGCGCGCCGCGCGCGAGGCATCATCGTGCACGCGGAGTTCGCGCGCCGCTACCTCGAGCAGATCGGCTGCCGCACGCCGATCTTCGTCGTGCCGCACCCGGCCATCGAAACGGCGAGCGCGATCGAGGCCGCCGCGCCGATGGGCGCGCGGCTGCGTGCGGCCGCCGAGGCACGCGGGGCGCGCACGCTGGTGGTCGCCGCCGGTGATGTGAACGAGGCGAAGCAACTCGACGGGGTGTTGGCGGCCATCGCGTCGTTGCCCGAGGACGTCCACGTGGCCGTCGTCGGGCGCACGGTCGAAACCTATGACTTCCACCCTGTCGCGCACCGCGCCGGGCTGGGCCACCGGCTGCACCTGGCGACCGACGTGAGCGATGTCGAGTTCCTCGGGTGGCTGCATGCCGCCGACGTCGTGGCGGACCTCCGCTTCCCGCACCGTGGCGAGGTGTCGGGATCGCTCGCGCGCGCGATGCAGGTGGGACGTCCCACGATCGTCTCGGCGACGGGAACGTATCTGGACAACCCCGACGGGACGGTGGTCACGGTGGCCGCGGGCGCGCCCGACCCGGTCGAGCTGGCGGCGCGCATCGCCGAGCTTGCCGCCGACCCGCAGCTCGGCCGTCGCATCGGGGCCACCGCACGATCGCACATGGAGCTCCTTGCGAGCACCGAGGCGACCGCCCATGGCTACGCCGAGGCGATCCGCGCAACGATCCGCACCGTCGAGGACCCGGCAGGACCCGCCATGCGCAGATGGGCCGACGCGCTGGCCGATCTCGGGGTGACGCAGGCCGATCTGAGCGACGGTGTCGGGTTGCGCTACGCCAGGGCTCTCGAAAGCTTCACGCATCCGTCATGACCATTGTGCAAGCCGGTGTGAGCCCCTTGCTAGAATCGGCCTGACCAGCGGTTTCACCGCACCCCATCTGTCTTGCAAGGAGTCTTTCGATCGCGGCTCGCAGCGACGTCACCGAGCGCACATCCGAGCCGCCACGGCTGCGGGTTCGCCAGCGCCTGCGCGAGCTGTACGGATATCGCGAGATCTTGTGGAACCTGGTCCGCAAGGAACTGAAGGTCAAGTACACGGCTTCGGTCCTCGGCGCCGTGTGGTCGCTACTCAACCCGGTGGTGTTCCTCGCGGTGTTCACGTTCGTGACCAAGGTGCTCAAGGGGGGCATCGCCGATTACCCGGCGTTCCTGCTCTCGGGGCTGCTGGCGTGGAACCTGTTCTCGGTGTCCCTGTCCAATGGCGCTCAGTCCGTCATCGCCAATGCCAACCTCGTCAAGAAGGTCGCCTTCCCGCGCGAGATCTTGCCGCTCGCGACCGTTGGCGTGACGTTGGTGGACTTCGTCTTGCAGTCCGCCGTTTTGGTCGTGTTCTTCGTCGCGTTCCGGTACGGATTCCACCTCGAGGTGCTGTGGGTGTACCCGTTCGCGTTCGTCGCGCTGTTGCTGATCACCGTGGCGTTCACCATGTTCGTGTCGGCGCTCAACGTTCGCTATCGAGACGTGCAGCACCTGATCGGCCTCGCGCTGCTCGTGTGGTTCTGGATGACGCCGATCGTGTACGCCGCGAGCACGGCACACACGAGCATGCTGGAGACGTCCTACGGTCTGACCGCGTGGAAGATCTATCTGCTCAACCCGTTGACGTGGGTCGTCATGGGCTTCCAACGCGCGCTGTACCACTCGGGCACCGACCCGCTGTTTCCCGTGCCGTATTCCGCGGGTGAGCTCGCGGTCAGCCTGACGATCGTCAGCGTGATCGCGACGGTCGCCGTCTATCTCGCGTGGCGCCTCTACTTCGCCATGTCCGGCGATTTCGCCGAGGAGCTGTGATGGGTACGGCGATCGAGGTCCAAGAGGTCTCCAAGCGGTTCCGTATCTACCGCGAGAAGCCGACATCACTCAAACAGCGTCTGCTGTCGGGGCGCACACGTGCCGAGGATTTCTGGGCCCTTCGCGATGTCTCGTTCGAGGTGCCGGAAGGTGGCACGCTCGCGCTGATCGGCCACAACGGGTCCGGCAAGTCCACGATGCTGAAGGTGATCGCCGGGATCTTGCGTCCGACGCAAGGGCTGGTCCGCGAGCGCGGGCGCATCGCCGGTTTGCTCGAGCTTGGCGCAGGGTTCCACCCCGAGCTCACCGGGCGAGAGAACGTGTATCTGAACTCCTCGTTCCTCGGGCTGTCGCGCGTCGCCACCGATCGGGTGTACGACGACATCGTCGGGTTCGCCGAGCTGGAGGACTTCATGGATACCGCCGTGAAGTTCTACTCCTCGGGCATGCTTGTGCGCCTCGGCTTCGCGTGCGCGGTCCACGTCGACCCCGAGATCATCCTGATCGACGAGGTGCTGGCCGTCGGCGACGAGGCGTTCCAAGCTCGGTGCCTCGACCGGGTACGGTCCTTCCAGCGGGAGGGGCGCTCGATCGTGATCGTCAGCCACGCGCTCGACGTCGTGCGCCAGCTCTGCGATCACGCCGTGATGCTGGACCACGGTCGTGTGCACACGACCGGCTCGCCCGATGACGTCGTGCGCGAGATGCGCCTCAAGATCTTGCACCACGACCTGGAGTTCGCCCGCGAGGAAGGCTCCAAGGAAGTCGAGATCGTGGGCGTGTCGCTCCTGCGAGACGGCTCGCCGCTGGATGGTCCCGTTCGAGCGGGCGAGACCCTGACGATCGAGGTTGAGCTGCGAGCCATCGCACCGGTCGATGACCCGGTGGTGTCGTTCGCGCTGCATGATGCGACCAACAGTTATGTGTTCGGCCACGACACGATCCGCCTCGGTCTGGACCTCGGAACGATCGAGGGCACCCGGCGCATCCGTTTCGGGCTCGGCCCGATCCCGGTGACCGGCGGCAAGTACTGGCTCACGCTCGGCGTGCATTCGCGCGACAACGCTCGCGTCTATCACGTGCAAGACGAGCGATACTCCTTCGAGGTGCAGCAGGCCGAGGGTCGCCGCGATCAACTCTCGATCCCCGTGACGGTCCACATGGAGGACCGGTGAGCGACACCACGATCGACCCCATCCAGAAAGGCGAGCGACGCATGACCATCGGCTTGATCCTCGTTTCCGTGACCCTGGCAGCCATCGCGCAGGTCACGTTGAAGATCGGCATGAACCGCGTGACCGATGCGAACGGCGGCCGGCTGGCGCTGTCCGGCGACGCGCTCAAGCAGATCTTGACGACCGGTGTGGTCTGGCTCGGGCTCGGCATCTTCGGTGTGTCGGCCGTGCTGTGGCTGTTCGCGCTGTCACGCACCTCGCTGTCGTTCGCCTATCCGTTCGCGGCGCTCGGGTACGTGCTGATCGTTGCCGCATCCATCCTCATCCTGCACGAGCACGTACCGGTGCTTGGGTGGGTCGGCGTGGCGTTCATCATCGTCGGCATCCTGTTGATCGCCCAAGCGCCGCCCCAGACATGACGCGATCGGCGACGGCCGCCCTGGCCGTGGTGATCGTGAACTCAACACCGGCGAGTGGCTGGGGCGCTGTCTTCGCTCGCTCGAGGTCGCGCGCGGCGATGTCGCCGTCGACGTCGTGGTGATCGACAACGACTCCCGTGACGACAGCCTGGATGCCGGGCTCGCGGCGGCGCCGGGCACCCGCGTGATCCGCAACCCGACCAACCGTTACCTCTCGCCCGCCTGGAATCAGGGTGCTGCATCGACCGACGCTCCGTACCTGCTGTTCCTCAACCCCGACACCGAGTGGTTCCACGGGTCGATCGACGACCTGATCCGCGTCGCCAAGACTCATCCGCGAGCCGGCCTCCTCGGACCGATGGTGCGCAACCCCGACGGCACGGTCTATGCGAGCGGTCGCCGCTTCCCAAGCCTCGTGGACGGGCTGGGGCACGCTTTCGTCTCGCTCGTGCGCCCGGATAACGCGTTCACCCGGCGGTATCGCATGGACGGCTGGGACCGAACCACCGAGCGCGAGGTCGATTGGGTGAGCGGGTGCTGCATGTTGCTGCCGCGAGCGGCCTACGACGCGGTCGGCGGGTTCGACGAGCGGTTCCCGCTGTATGCCGAGGAGCTCGACATCGCGACGCGCTTGCGCGACGCCGGGTGGTCGGTGGTGTTCACGCCCGAGGTCGAGATCACGCACGCGGTGGGGGTGTCGACCGGCGGCGACCGACGGCCGCATCGGCTGGTGGTTATGCATTCCACGAGCCTGTACCGCTACTACGCGACGCACCGGGCCAAAGGCTGGCGTCGCGTAACCTTGCCGGTGGTGTGGGCGGCGCTTCGTGCGCGCGCCGAGATCGCATGGGCGATCGGGAGGGTGACGCATCGATGAAAGCAGTGGTCCTGGTCGGCGGCGAAGGCACGCGCATGCGTCCGCTCACGGAAACGACCCCCAAGCCGCTGATCCCGCTGGTCGATCGGCCGGGACTCGATCACGTGCTCGATCATCTCGCCCGCCACGGCGTTCACGAGGTCGTGTTGTCCTCGCCGTACCTGGAGCGAACCTTCCATCCGTTCATCGCGGCACGCCACGGCGACCCCGCGATCACCTGGATCACCGAGGACCGGCCCCTCGGCACGGGGGGCGCGATCGTCAACGCGCTCTCGGCGCTGGACGACGAGCCGTTCTTCGCGCTCAACGGCGACATCCTCACCGACCTCGACCTCACCGCGATGCTCGCGTTCCATCGCGATCGAGCCGCTGCCGTCACGATCGCGCTGCACCACGTCGAAGACGCGAGCGCCTTCGGTCTGGTCGCCACCGACCCCGACGGACGGGTGCAGGAGTTCCGAGAGAAGCCCGACGATCCGATCCCCGGCGACATCAACGCGGGCACCTATGTCTTGGATCCGTCGGTGCTGCGTGCGTGGACACCCGACCACGCGATCTCGATCGAGCGTGAGATCTTTCCGGCGGTGATCGGCAAGGGCCACCCGGTGTTCGGCTTCCTCGCCGATTGCTACTGGATGGACCTCGGCACGCCCGAGAAGTACCTCCAGGCGCACTTCGATCTGCTCGGCGGCGAGGTTGACGGGGTCGACTACGAGTCTCCGTGGGTCGCCCCGACTGCCGACATCGATCCGACCGCCCAGCTCGGTACGCGAAGCAGTGTCGGGGCCGAAGCACGCGTCGGCACCGACGCCGTCGTCGACGACAGCGTGATCCACCCGGGCGCGTCGGTCGCGGACGGCGCCGTCGTGCGAAGCACCATCGTTGGCCCCGGCGCGCGCGTGGGCGCCGGGTCACGGGTCACGGGGTCGGTGCTCGGGGCGGGCTCCCGCGTGCCCGACGGGTTCTCGGTGACCGACGCGAAGGTCCCGACCGACGGCGAAGCCGTTCCCTCGTAACGCCTCTTGTGTGGGGTATCTGCCCCCGCAGCATCCCCCGACCGCCCGACTCAATAGCCCGCGGGGCCCGGTCGATGCCTGAGTGGTCCGGCGTCGGCCGGGGGATAGGGATCGATCGGAACGATGCGTCGTTTGCTTTCGCGTGTGCTGGTGGTCGCGGCGTTGTCCGGGTTCGTGCTGCCACAGGCGGCCGCGGGGCCGGCCGCGGCCGGCTCGGGCGGGTTCACCTTCTACGGCTCGGGCTACGGGCACGGGATCGGCATGTCCCAGTGGGGTGCCTACGGGCTCGCGCAGATGGGCTGGGGGCATCGACAGATCCTTCGCCACTTCTACCAACGCACCGACGTCCCGACGTCCTCCACGTTGCCCTCGTCGATCCGAGTCGGCCTCACCTCCGGCCGAACGATCGTGCACCTCACCGCCCAGGCGGGCCCTGTCCGCGTCTGGGAACGGTCCAAGACCGGCAGGCTCGTCGGCACACTCCAGGCGGGTAAGACCTGGACGCTGGCCGCCAAGCAGCACGCCTGGGCGATCCGCACCGGCGCCGGTGCGCTCGTAGGTGGCCACCAATGGGGGGGTCCGGCCACCAACCTGATCGTCACCTACGCCGACAAGGGGTCGCGCGTGTTCATCCCGGAAGCCGATGCGATCTGGTACCGAGGGTTCTCCTATGCGCACGGCACGATCGAGCTGAACCTGACGTCGTGCGGCGACGCCAACGGCTGCAGCGAGCGCCTCATCGCGCGGCTGGGCTTCGAGGATTACCTCCTTGGCCTCGGCGAGGTACCGGCGTCATGGCCGATGGAGGCGATGCGCGCGCAGGCGGTCGCGGCGCGCACGTACGCCACGTACGCGCTGAAGCACTACGGTCGTCGCGCCGAGTGCAACTGCGACATCAGCGACGGCTCATCCGATCAGACCTACATCGGCTACACCCGTGAAGGCGGCACAGACGGCGACCGCTGGGTCAAAGCGGCCTCCTCCACTGCCGGCGAGGTCGTGACGTATAAGGGCAGCATCATCCAAGCCTTCTATGCGGCGTCCGACGGAGGTCACTCCGACAGCGTCGAGGACGTCTGGCACGGCGGGAACCCTGCGTATGCGATCCCGTGGCTGACCGGTGTGTGCGATCCGGGGGAGTCGACGAATGCGAACCCGTGGACCGACTGGACCCGGACGTACTCGGCCTCGGATGCGTCGTCGCGACTCGCTCCCTACACCGGCTCGATCGGTACGATCCGGCGCTTCTCCCCGATCAAGCGCGGAGACGGCGGACGTATCATCACGGCGGTGGCTGTTGGTTCCAACGGCTCGGCCACGGTGACCGGCACCGAGATGAAGTCGGCATTCGGGTGGTACGACGAGCGTGTGTGGATCAACTCCGATCGCACGATCGGCGGGCGGATCCGCGATGCCTACGATCACCTCGGGTGCCGGCCCGGGCTCCCCGCTTCGCCGCAGCGATCGGTCGATGGCGGCTCACAACAGTTCTTCGAAACCGGCGGGATCTACGCGAACAACGGCGCCAACTTCGCCGTGTGGTTGCGCGGGCCGATCGATCGGGAGTTCCGAGCGGTCCATGCCGCCGCCGGCGTCCTGGGGGTTCCCACCAGCGACCCCGCCACGCTGAGTCGACGAGCGACCACGTGCACCGGGTGCAAGCGCGTCACCTTCATCGGCGGTCGGATCTACTTCTCACCGGCGAGCGGTGCGCACGCCCTGTGGGGCAACGTGCTCGCGACCTACCTCGACCACAAAGGCGCCGCAGGGCCGCTCGGCATGCCGACGAGCCGCGTGCTCGATCGGGCTGGCGGGGGGGTTCGCGCTCGCTTCGAGCACGGACGCATCGCTTGTGCGGGCGGTTCGTGCACCGTCAGCGTCGGCTGACGTCCTTCAGCATCCGTCGCCGTTGCGGCCTTCCGGGGCGTTGGACGTGCAGACGTACGCATCGATGAAACCCTGGGCAGTGATCTTCGCCTGGTCGGTCGTGATGCTGGCGGGACACGTCATGAGTGTGTTCCATGCCGTGAACGCGAGGGCGGTTCCCTCCGGCAGGTCGGCATAGGGGATCAAGTAGCTGGCGGGGTTCGCCTCGGCGACCGGCCCGAGCGCAGCGACCGTCGCCGGGCTGAGCCCACCCGGATCCGCGCTCGGTCGGTAATACATGATGACCGACCCATGTTCCAGGGAGTGGACCGCCTGTGTTTCCGGCACGGCCAACGTGTAGACGCGGGGAGTGCCCTGCAGGGGCGCGGGGTCATGGAACCCGGACGTGGCGGGGTGCTGCTCGTAGGTGTAGTCCTGCCCGGCGCCGAGATGTTGGCCACCCGGGGCGCCCGATAGGGGTTGCTCGGGACCTTGGCAGGCGGCGGCGCTGGCTGCGCTTGCTGCAGGGGCGGCCAGGTCCGTCGGCGAGGATGCCTTGTTGAACCAAGAGATCGCGAAGAACACGACCAGGCCAACCAGCCCGCCGATCAAGGCCCGGCGGCCCGCCGAGCGGCGGGCTCGCGCCTTGGCGGCGCGCTCGCGCTCGCGGCGGCCCGCCTCTTTCTTCTCCCGGCGGACCTCGCTGGTCTTCGACTCGCCCTTGGGGGTCGGCGGGCTTACCTCGGGGGAGCCGGCCGAGCGCGGCCGTCGTTTCTTCTTCTTCTTCGCCATCGCTATAACTGGCCGCCCGGCTCAGGGGCCACGCCGAGGTAGGTGCGGTCCAAGATGGGCGGCGAGCCCTGCGGGGGGGTGCTGTATTGCGACGTGAAGTCCAGGGCCACGGCCAGGCTCGGCGTCGCGCATGTTTGGATGTTGTGCCATGAGACCAGAGCCATCTGATCGCCGCCCGGGAGTGCGGCGGCGTTCAGTTCGGGGTACGCGAAGGGCGCAACGATGACGCGATCTTGCCCGGCTGCGACGTCCGCAGGCGACTGATCGTAGAACGCCCGGATCTGCGCGATGTCTGCTGCGGGCGCAGACGGCTCATACCACACGATCGTTGCGCCGTGTTCCAGCGAGTGGATCGCCTGGGCGAGGTTCGGCGGGTCGTCGTAGACGCCGGCCGGGAGCGGACGTGCGTCGTGCGGCCCCGACGCCGGGGGGGTCGACGGGTAAGCGGACAAGGGCGGCATCTGCGACAGGCCTTGGCTGCTGCCGATATGCGACTGATCCAGGTAGTCGGGTGAGTCGCTGGGTCCACTGACGCCACCGTAGTAGCCGACATCGGTGACGTCGTCGCAGCCCGCCGTCTTCGCGGCGGCCTTCGCCGCCGCCAGCAGGGCTGCGGGTGTTTCTGGCGCGCCGGATGCAGAGACGGGGTCTGGCTCGGACAGCTTGGGGACCACCACGAGCCCGACGATGGCGATGACCGCGATGATCGCGACCGCGATCAGGATGATCGAGCGGCGGCCCTTCCTGGCGGCCACCCTGCGCTGGATCTGCTCGCGCTCGAGCCGCGCCTGCTCCTTGCGTTCGGCCTTGGTCGGCCGGTGCTCCGAGCCGTCGTTGTGGTTCGACACGCGTTCCGCTCCTTACACAGATGACAGGTGTCACAGGGTACCGAAACCCCCAGTTCGGCTGGTTGCACACATGGCCGCAGCTTCCTATGCTCGCGATGCCTTCCCCAGCGGGCGCCGGTGTCGTTCGCCGGCCTCACGATAGGGGGTGGTGCAATGGCGCAAACCTCGGAGGGCCAGACGGTCCAAGTGCCCGAGGCCCCGGAGCCAAGCGGCCTCGACGGGTACTTCAAGATCACCGAGCGCGGGTCCACCGTGCGCACCGAGATCCTCGCCGGACTGACGACCTGGCTGACGATGGCCTACATCTTGTTCCTGAACCCGGCGATCCTCGGTGCGTTGCCGGACAGCACGGGAACCAGCCTGGCCTTCCCACAGGTGCTGACCGTCACAGCCCTGGCGGCCGGCGTCATGACGATCGTCATGGGCATCGCGGGCAAGTACCCGTTCGCGATCGCCGCCGGACTCGGGCTGAACGCATTCGTCGCGTTCACCCTCGTGGGCACGCTCGGTCTGACGTGGCCGGCAGCCATGGGCGTCATCGTGATCGAGGGTCTGGTCATCTCCGTCCTCGTGCTCACGGGACTCCGCCAGATGATCATGGACGCGATCCCGATGGACCTGAAGCTCGCGATCGGCATCGGCATCGGTCTGTTCTTGGCGATCATCGGGTTCGTGAACGGTGGCATCGTCGTGGCGGGCGCGGGAACCGTCGTCACGATCAACCCCGACCTCACGACGCTGCGGGTCCTCGTGTTCTTCGTGACGCTGGGAGTCACGGCGGCCCTGGTCGCTCGCGAGGTGCGAGGCGCGATCTTGATCGGCATCGTGTTCGGCACCTTGGTCGCGATGGTGATCAACATCGGCTGGGGCGACAAGCAGATCTGGGCCACCCTCGCCCCGGGGATCGCCCAGTTCCCCTCGAGCATCACGGCCTCCCCGGATTTCGCGCTCGTCGGCAACTTCAACTTCGATGTCTTCAAGGTCCTGAGTTTCTGGACCGCGATGGCCGCGATCGTGTCCGTGATGTTGTCGGACTTCTTCGACACCATGGGCACTGCGGTCGGTCTCGGGAAGGAGGCCGGCCTCCTCGACAAGGACGGCCGCCTGCCCGGGATGAAGCGGGTCTTGTTGGTCGACGGCATGGCAGCCGCCGTGGGCGGCGCCGTGTCGTCCTCGTCCAACACCACGTTCATCGAATCGGGCGCGGGGATCGGCGACGGGGGCCGCACCGGGTTGTCGTCGGTCGTCGTCGGGGCCTTGTTCCTGGTCGCGATGTTCTTCTCGCCGATCGCGGGCATCATCCCGCCGGAGGCGACGGCCCCCGCATTGATCGTCGTCGGCTACTTCATGATGAAGAGCGTCGGCGACATCGATTGGCGTGATGCGGCGATCGGCATCCCGGCGTTGTTGACGATCACGCTGATGCCGTTCACGTACTCGATCACGAACGGCGTGGCGGCCGGGTTCGTGTCGTATTCGATGATCAAGCTGATGCAGGGCAAGGGCCGCGAGGTGCACCCCCTCACGTACGGGGTCTCGGTGCTGTTCATCGGCTACTTCGTGCGCGGACTGCTTGCCTAACGTTGCCAGCCGAGAACATCTGACATATCGAGGGCAGGGCGGGGCCGCGAGGCTCCGCCCTGCGGCATCGGGCCGCACGCCACGGTGCCGAGCGCGTGCCACCCCGCATCGACGCCGAGCACGGCGCGGGTCTCCTCCTGGCAGAACAACGTGGAGCTGATCCAGCAGCTCGCGTAACCCTGGTCGTGCAATGCCAGCAGCAGGGTCTGGATCGCCGCGCCACCCGACAGCAAGAACATCTCGCGCTCGGCTGTGGAACGGCCGTTGTCCGCGTACGGATGCGAGCCGTCGAAGCGAACGAACGGCACGATCAACGCCGGCGCGGCGCCGAGTACCGCATCGCTTCTGGCGATCCGGCGTTCGATCACATCCTCGGGCGTGCCGTCGCCGCGCAGGTCCGTGCGCCAGGCGTCGGCGATCGCGGCCAGCAAGCGACGCTTCGCAGGCTTGGTGTCGAGCGCCACGAACTGCCAGGGCCTGGTGTGATGCGGGGCGGGCGCGGTGCACGCTGCGGCGACCGCCTCGATGATCGCCGCCCGCGGGACCTCGCCGGGCCCGAACGTTCGGATCGTGCGACGCGCGTGCAACGCCTGCAGCGGTGATTCGCGGAAGAGGTCTTCGCCCGGCGAGCGCACCAGTTGCGAGGCGGTGCCCTCCGCGGCATCCCACACGAGACCGCGCACGAGGGCCGCGGGCACACGAGCGGCCTTGCCCGTCACGACCCCGGCCGCCGCCGCGACCTGATCGGCCAACGCCATCACGGTCATGTCCAGTTCCCGCCCGGTGTGATCGGCGCTGCCGCGAAGGTCGATGAGCGCCGGCATGCCGGCAACACCGATCGCGACGTCCACGAGACCCTCGCGCCATGGTCGGCCGAACGTGTCGGTGATCACGACACCGAGCCGCTGGACGCCGAGGGACCGCGCCAGCGCGTCCCGCAGATGTCGGGCCGACCCGTCCGGGTCCTCGGGCAGCAGCGCGAGCATGCCGTGGGCGACGTTGGACGCGTCCACGCCCGCGTTCGCACACACGAAACCGTGCCGCGTCTCCGCGATCGTCAGATCCCCACGCCGCGCAACGACACGCGTGGTCTCCCCGTCGATCACGGCCGCCCGGTCCATGTCCGGAGCCAGTCGCCCTTCGACCTTGGAGACCACCTTCTGTGTCACCACCACCACGTCGCCGTCGATGACCCCCAGTGGAGCCAGGGCGGCCGCCAGCAGGGCCGCGAGATCGTCGCCGGGCCCGATCTCGGGCACGCCGGGTACGGGCGATATCGACAAGGTCATCCGATCAGCCCCAACGTGGCTCGTGCGACGGCGATGGCCCGCGCGTCGTCGACCATGATGGTGTCGACGGCGGCGCACCGCATGCCGAGCTCTTGGATCGCCGGCACCGCCGCCGTATCGACCACGTCCACGAGCCAGCCGGCCAGCAGATCACGATAGTGCGTCGCCACCCCCGTCGCGCTGATGTCGATGCCGACCGCGGGCATCAGCCTGTCGGCCATGCCGGCGACCGGGGCGCCGCCGACGATCCCGCTCACGCCCACGGCCCGGTCGCGCCGCGCCGCGACGGCCTCGCGGATACCCGGGATGGCCAAGATCGGGCCGATCGACACCACGGGGTTCGATGGGCAGAACACCACGACGTCCGCGTTGGCGATCGCCTCGAGCACACCCGGACCCGGCTCGGCTTCCGCGACGCCGTCGTAGCGCACGCCGGCGACGGTGTCTTGCCCGCGTCGCAGTACCCAGTACTCCTGGAAATGCAGATCGATCTGATCGCCGGTCGAAGCGTCTAGGCAATCGATGCGGGTTTCGATACGGTCGTCGCTCGCGGGCAGCAGCCGCGAGCCCACCCCGAAGCGCTTGCCGACGCGGCGGGTCACCTCGGACAGCGGCACGCCCTCGGCGAGCAAGCCGGTGCGGAACAGGTGGGTGCCCAGATCGAGGTCGCCGAGACCGAACCAGGCTCGATCGGGGTCGAACGCGCCGACCTCCTCGGTGGCACGGAACGTCTCGTCGCGCCGACCCCAGCCGCGCTCCCGGTCGAAGACATCGCCGAGCCAATAGGTGACCGAGTCGGGGTCGGGGCAGACGTGCAGCCCGTGCACGACGACGTCGTCGGCCACGTTGATGATGACCGACAGGTCCTCGCCGGGCACCACGTGCGCGAGCCCGCGCAGGAACTTGCCCGCACCGATCCCGCCCGCCAACGCCGCCACCTTCATATCCGCCTAAGGGTAGTAGGCTCGCCCGCGATGGCCGACGGGACCGCCGCCAGCACGACCGCCGCGCAACGACGACGCGCGCTGACCCGAGCCGACACCGGCAAATCGCTCTCGCTCGACGAGCTCACCGCCCTGCTCGAAACCGACGGTACGGACCTCGCCGACCTCGTAGGGATCGCGGCACGACTGCGCGATCTCGGGTGGGGTGACACGGTCACGTACTCGCCCAAGGTCTTCATACCGCTCACGATGCTGTGCCGTGACCACTGTCATTACTGCACGTTCGCCAAGCCTCCCGCCAAGCTCGACGCGCCGTTCCTCACGCCCGAAGAGGTTGTGGCCATAGCGGCGGCCGGGGCGCGGGCCGGTTGCAAGGAGGCGTTGTTCACGCTCGGCGATCGCCCTGAGCAGCGGTATCCCGAGGCCCGCGCCTGGCTCGAGGCGCGCGGCCACCCGACCACCCTGGACTACCTTCGCGCCGTCGCGATCCGCGTGATCGAAGACACCGGCCTGCTGCCGCACCTGAACCCGGGGGTGATGTCATATGAGGAGCTCGCCCGGCTCAAGCACGTGAGCGCGTCGATGGGCATCATGCTCGAGACCTCCAGCGATCGGCTCTCGGCCAAAGGGGGTCCGCACTTCGGCTCGCCCGACAAGATCCCCGCGGTGCGGCTGCGCACGATCGAAGATGCGGGTCGCCTCGCGATCCCCTTCACGACGGGGATCCTCGTCGGGATCGGTGAGACGGCTCGAGAGCGCGCCGCCTCGCTCCTGGCGATCCGCGATCTCCATCTGCGCTATCACCACATACAAGAGGTCATCGTGCAGAACTTCCGCGCGAAGGTCGGCACCGCGATGCAGGGGGCCCCCGAGCCTAGCGGTGACACGTTCGTCGCTGCGGTCGCCGTGGCGAGGGTGGTGATGGGGCCCCACGTCAGCGTGCAGGCGCCGCCGAACCTGTCCGACGAGGACCAGCGCCTGCGGCTGCTCGATGCGGGCATCAACGATTGGGGGGGCGTCTCGCCGTTGACCCCCGACCACGTCAACCCTGAGCTGCCGTGGCCCCAGATCGACGTACTTGCCGAAACGACGGCGGCCCGCGGCAAGATCTTGCGGGAGCGCCTCACGATCTACCCCCGCTACGCCGGGGAGCCCGATCCGTGGCTCGCTGGCAAGATGCGCGCCCCGGTGCAGGCGCTTTCGGGGCCCGACCACCTTGCGGCTGCGGGTCTTCGGCCGGCCCCGATCTCGTGGCAGGACCCCGACCTCACGTACAAGCCCCGGACGATCGCGCTCACGTTCGCCAAGGCCGAAGGCGCCGGACTGCGAGTGGATGCGGACCCGGTGTACGGCACGTTCTCAAACGACAACGCGGTGACCAAAGCCTGGGCCGAGGCGCGTGTGGAGCCCGAGCGGCTCGACGCTGAGATCCGCGACGCCCTCCGCGCTGCCGAATCCCACCGTCCGATCACCGACGATCAGGCCTTCGCCCTGTTCCGCGCCGAGGGGGATGCCCTCGAGGCACTGTGCCGCGTCGCCGACGATCTTCGCGCCGAGGCCGTCGGCCCCGAGGTCACCTACGTGGTGAACCGCAACATCAACTTCACCAACGTGTGCTACGTCGGGTGCCGGTTCTGCGCGTTCGCGCAGCGCGAGGTCGATGCCGAGTCCTACACGCTGTCGTTGTCCGAAGTGGCCGATCGCGCGGAAGAGGCGTGGCTCACCGGCGCGACCGAGGTTTGCATGCAAGGAGGCATCCATCCGGACCTGCCGGCGACCTTCTACGAAGACCTCGTCAGCGCGGTCAAGGCTCGCGTCCCGGGCATGCACGTGCACGCATTCAGCCCCATGGAGATCATGAGCGGAGCCGCGAAACTCGGCGTCTCGCACGCCGAGTTCCTCGCCAGATTGCGGGCCGCCGGCCTCGACACGATCCCCGGCACGGCGGCCGAGATCTTGGATGACGACGTCCGCTGGCTCCTCACCAAAGGAAAACTACCGGCCGATACATGGGAAGAGATCGTCCGCACGGCGCACGGCTTGGGCATCCGAAGTTCCTCGACGATCATGTTCGGACACGTCGATGCGCCGCCCCACTGGGTTTTCCACATCCGCCGTTTGGCGCGGATCCAGGCAGATACGGGCGGGTTCACGGAGTTCGTTCCGCTGCCCTTCGTGCATCGCAATGCGCCGATCTATCTGGCCGGGGCCGCGCGTCCGGGGCCGTCGTTCGACGACAACCTGCGCATGCACGCGATCGCGCGCATCCTGCTCGACAGAGTTATCCACAACATCCAAGTGTCGTGGGTGAAGCTCGGAGTCGATGCGTGCCAGCGTATCTTGCAGGCCGGCGCGAACGATTTCGGCGGCACGCTGATGGAAGAAACCATCAGCCGCATGGCCGGAGCGCAGTGGGGCATCGAGATGACGCCCGATGGATTCGATGATGCGATCCGCGCGATCGGTCGCGTGCCGGCGGTGCGAACGACGACGTATGACCGCATCGTTCGCGTCGCGGATGGCGCAGATGCGCGTATCGGTCAACCACGCTGACCGAATCAGTCAACCAGGTTTACCGTGCACAAACGTGCCGAAAACGCTTGCCTCCTCTGTGTTGAGGGGCCACGATTGCTACACGTCATGAGGAATGAGGCAGAGATTCCTTCGGTAAACCCCTTGTCATCGGGGTACATCTTCCTGCAGAATCACACGCGTGTGATTCCAGAGGGAGAAAAGAGTGCATCACTACATCCCTTGGCAAGAGCGAGCACGATGCCGAGATTACGACCCAGAGATCTTCTTCCCCGAGAAGGGAGGCTCATCGAGGGAGGCCAAGAGGATCTGCAGCGAGTGTTCCGTTCGCATCGAGTGCTTGAACTACGCGCTACGTCGCGATGAACGTTACGGCGTCTGGGGCGGCATGAGCGAACGGGAACGCCGGCGCTTGAAGCGCCTGGCGTCCTGAGGGCCAACATCTAGAGCCCGTCATACAGAAGGGAAGGGGGCAACATGGCAGCAGCCAAGAAGAAGAGCGCAGCCAAGAAGAAGAAGTCGGCAGCGCGTAGACCGGCGGCGAAGAAGTCGACGGCCCGGAAGAAGACGGCGGCCCGTAAGCCCGCCGCCAAGAAGTCAGCGGCGAAGCGCAAGCCAGCCGCCAAGAAGAAGTCGGCAGCCAAGCGCAAGCCGGCCGCCAAGAAGTCGGCAGCCAAGCGCAAGCCGGCCAAGAAGAAGGCAGCGGCGA
>JANMPG010000055.1:0-7339 GCA_031369745.1 Actinomycetes bacterium | reverse complement strand
AGCATGCGAATGCGGCGTTCGGGTTCGGGCCGCACTTCTGCGTCGGGCATCAGCTCGCTCGCATCCAGATGCGCACGGGGCTGGAGCTGCTGCTCGAACACCCCGCCCAGCTCTCGGCCGTGCGGGCCGAGCCGCAGACGCAGATCCGCCGCGCCGTGGATGAGGGCATCCGATGGATCTCCCCGATCGGAACCCAAGGACGCGTGGCGGGGCATGGAGCCGTCTTGTCCGGGGTGACGATCCCGCCCGGGGAGGCGGTCGGCTTGATGATCCCGTCGGCAAACCGCGACGAGGAGATCTGGGGCGACACCGCCGAGAGGTTCGACATCTTCCGCTCGAAGCATGCGAATGCGGCGTTCGGGTTCGGGCCGCACTTCTGCGTCGGGCATCAGCTCGCTCGCATCCAGATGCGAACAGGTCTGCGGCTCCTGCTCGAACGCTTCCCGGCGTTACGGCTCGACTCGGAGCGCCCGCCCGTCTTCCGCGGATGGGAATACCGCGGTCCGGCAAGCTTGCGGGTCGAGTGGTGAACACCGTTCTCGCCATGTGAGACACGCTTGTTCCCAGTGAGAAGGCGGCCCTAGACTCGGCACAGATCCGGAGCCCCGGCAAGGCCGCACCCACCCGAGGGAGGAACCGTCCATGACGTACGGCGTCGAGGAGTACGAGCGCAGGACCCCGACGGGAAAGGCTGCCTGGGAGGCGGCCGCCAAGGTGATCCCCGGCGGTGTCGGTAGCGCGATCCAGTTCAAGCCGCCTTACCCGCTCTACATCGGCGACTCGAAGGGCTCGCGTGTCTGGGACCTCGACGGCAACGAGTACGTCGACTACTCGCTGTGTTACGCGGCCATGGTCGCGGGCCACGCGAACCCCATCATCGTCGAGGCGATCCAGAAGCAGGCGGCGCATGGCACGCTCTACGGCATGCCCACCGAGCTGGCGGGACAGCTCGCCGAAGAGGTGATCCGCCGCTACCCCGGCTCGATCGACATGGTCCGATTCACGCAATCGGGTGTGGAAGCGACGCAGACGGCCATCCGACTCGCGCGCGCCGTCACGGGTCGAAAGACGATCGTGAAGATCGAGGGCCAATACCACGGCGGCACCGACGACCTGCTTGTTTCGATCGGCGGCGCGCCCGCCGACAAGGCGGGACCCGACGATCACCCCAACGCGACGGCCGACTCGGCGGGATTGCTGCCCAACTCGACCGAGTACACCGCCGTCGTGTCGTTCAACGATATCGCCATGATGAAGCGCGCCTTCGACGAGCACGACGGCGACGTCGCGGGCGTGATCATCGAGCCGGCGATGACCAACGGCGGCGTGATCCCGCCGCTGCCCGGCTACCTCGAGTCAGTGCGCGAGCTGTGCACGTCCAAGGACTCCGTGTTGATCATGGACGAGGTCAAACTCGGGTGTCGCATCGCCCCTGGAGGGGCCACCGAGTATTGGGGCGTCAAGGGCGACATCGTGACGCTTGCCAAAGCCATCGGTGGTGGTGTCCCGGTCGGCGCATTCGGCGGTCGGCGCGACATCATGGAGCAGGTCACACCACTTGGGCCGATGGTGCACTTCGGCACGTACAACGCGAACCCACTCGCGATGGCCGCAGGGCTTGCCTGCCTCACGAGGGTGATGACCGACGACACGTATAAGGAGATGACGCGTCTCACGACGCGCTTGGCCGATGGCATGCGCGAGGTCTTCAAAGAAAAGGGCGTCACCGCGCACGTCACGCAGGTGAACACCCTCGGCGGGTTGTACTTCGGGCTCGACGAACAACCGAACGATTTCAGGCAAGCCGCGAAGAACGACGCAGCCAAGTGGGACAACTACTGGTTCGGCATGCTGAACCGCGGTGTGATCCCGATGGGCTCCGCCTGGTTCGAAGAGTTCTCGATGTCGGCGCAGCACACCGACGAAGACGTCGACCGCACGTTGGAGGCCTTCGAGGGTTGCATCGGCGCGATCGCTTGACTTAGCTAAGCTGACTAAGTCATACTCGTGGCATGGCGACCGCAGAAGAGATAGCCCATCTCGACGTGGTCAACGTGCACGAGGCCAAGACGCATCTGTCTCGCCTGCTCGAACGGGTCGAGCGTGGCGAAGAGATCGTGATCGCCCGAGCGGGCAAGCCTGTCGCCAAACTCGTACCGATCGAGCCCTCATCCCGCCGCGGCATGTGGGGTAAGTACAAGGGGCAGATCTGGATGTCCGACGACTTCGACGCGCCGTTGCCGTGGCAGATCTTCCCGGGGTTCCCCTACGAGTGAGGGTGCTGCTCGATTCGCACGCGCTGCTGTGGTTCCTCCTCGGAGACGCCGAGCGGTTCCCGTTGCACGTCCGCGACGTCATCGAGGATCCCAACTCGCACGTCGTGGTCAGTGTGACCTCCCAGTGGGAGCTGATGCTCAAGGCGATGGCCGGCCGTCTGCGTCTGCCCGAAGCACCCGAGCGCTTCTTGGTCGACCTTCCGCGTGAGGCGGGGTTCCGGGTGCTCGACGTGCAGCCTCGTCATGTCGCGGCGCTCGCAGAGCTGCCGGCCCTGCACGGCGATCCGTTCGACCGGATGCTCGTGGCGCAGGCCCTGGTGGAGGGTCTCGACCTCGTCACCGGCGATGAAACGCTGCGCAGCTATCCGGTTCGCACCTTGTGGTAGCCGGGGCTACTCGTCGTCTTCGTCGTCTTCGCCCCGGCTGAGGCGGCGAAGGAAGCCGATCCGATGTGACTCCAAGACCAGCAGCGTGAGCCCGGTCGTGAGCACCGCGGCCAGGTAGATGCCACTGCCCGCAAGCACGCCGACGGCCGCCGCCGCCCACGAGGCCGCCGCCGTCGTGAGTCCGCGCGTACCCCCGTCGGCACGAAAGATGATGCCGCCGCCGAGGAACCCGACGCCGGCCGCGACACCTTGCATCACGCGGTCGGCCGAATCGGGGAACAGCTCGAGCCCCACCCCGACGAACGCGGCGGACCCGAGTGCCAGCAGCGCGAACGTGCGATCGCCGGCGTCCTTACCGCGGTAGGCGCGCTCGAGGCCGATCAGGTACCCGAGCAAGGCGGCCAGCGCCACCCGCCCCACCAGCACCAGCTGCTCGTTCAAACCCATCCACACACCTTATGGCACACCGCCGACCGTCCGGGAACGCCTCCGTTACCCTGGTGCGCAAGACCACACAGGAGTGATAACCGTGGAACGCATCAGCCACTGGATCGGCGGCAAGGTCCTACCGGGCGGATCCGGCCGCACCGGACCCGTCTTCAACCCAGCCACCGGGGAACAGACACACGAGGTCGACTTCGCGACGACCGAGGAGCTCGACGCGGCGGTGCAGACCGCCGCCGAGGCGTTCCCCGCCTGGCGCGCCACGTCGCTGTCCAAACGTGCCGACATCTTGTTCCGGATCCGCGAGCTGTTGGAGCAGCGAAAACCCGAGCTCGCGCGCATCGTGACCGGCCAGCACGGCAAGGTGCTGTCCGACGCCGCCGGCGAGATCCAGCGCGGCATCGAGAACATCGAGTACGCGTGCGGCATCCCGAACTTGTTGAAGGGTGGGTTCTCCGAACCGGTCGCGACCGGGGTCGACGCGTACTCGATCCGCCAGCCGCTCGGCGTGGTGGCGGGCATCACCCCATTCAACTTCCCCGCGATGGTCCCCATGTGGATGTTCGCCAACGCGATCGCATGCGGCAACACGTTCATCTTGAAGCCCTCCGAGAAGGATCCGAGCGCCGCGATGTTCGTCGCCGAGGTCCTGCAGGAAGCGGGCCTGCCCGACGGCGTGTTCAACGTCGTGCACGGTGACAAGGTCGCGGTCGACGCGATCTTGGGCAATGCCGAGGTCGCTGCGGTGTCGTTCGTCGGCTCCACGCCGATCGCGCGCTACATCTATGAGACGGGTACGCGAAACGGAAAGCGCGTGCAGGCGCTCGGCGGCGCGAAGAACCACATGATCGTGCTGCCCGATGCCGACCTCGACATGGCCGCCGACGCCGCGGTGTCGGCGGGCTATGGCTCGGCGGGCGAGCGCTGCATGGCCGTCAGCATGGTGGTCGCCGTCGGCGACATCGGTGACGAGCTGGTCGCCAAGATCGCGGATCGTCTCCCCAAGATCGTGGTCGGTGATGGCACCGACCCGGAATCTGAGATGGGCCCGCTCGTGACGCGCGAGCACCGCGACAAGGTCGCGGGCTACCTCGACTCCGGTGCGACGCAGGGCGCGACGATCGTGCGCGACGGACGTGAGGACCCGGTGTACCGCGGCGACGGCTTCTTCTTGGGCACGTCGCTGATCGATCACGTCACGACCGAGATGGACTGCTACCGCGACGAGATCTTCGGGCCCGTGCTCGGCGTCACCCGTGTCGACACGTACGCCGACGCGCTGCAGATGGTGAACGACAACCCCTACGGCAACGGCGTGGCCCTGTACACACGCGACGGCGGTGCGGCCCGGCAGTTCCAGTTCGACGTCAACGTCGGCATGGTCGGCATCAACGTGCCGATCCCGGTTCCGGTCGCCTACTACTCGTTCGGGGGCTGGAAGGCCTCACTGTTCGGGGACAACCACATGTATGGTCCCGAAGGCATCACGTTCTACACGCGCGGCAAGGTGGTCACGTCGCGCTGGCCGGATCCGTCCACCTCTTCGGTGGACCTGGGGTTCCCGCGCACGCGCTAACCTGCGCGGGTCTGTGAGACGCGAGCCAACAGCCGACCGATCAGTAGCACGACCACGGCGACCAGCCCGATCGGCATCGCGAGGAACGCGAGGGCACCCAAGATGCCCACGGTGTTGTGGATGCTGGTGAGCGCTTCGATCTCGTGACCGCTGTTCAACCGGTCGTAGCCGGAGGCGCCGCCCGACCCATCGACGGGAGACCTTCTCTGGATGGCGTCCAGAGCAAGCCGATCGAGACGAACAGCGCCATCGCTATGAACCCTGCGAAGAGGTGGAACGTCGCGTGCGTGCGCGCCTCCCCCTCAGCCACCACGAACGCCAGCGTGAGCGACACCGCCGCGAGTACGAGCCATGCGATCGCGAAGCCGATGATGGCGCGCCTCCCGCCTGCGGCCGTCGGACCGTCATCACCGCTCGGCGAGCCCATCGCACGCCATCCTATCGCTGCCTCGCTTACGCCAGGTATCGTCGGGGGCGACAACGATGAAGGGGGCCGTATGAACACGGAGGAATTGCTGCAGCGTGAGGATCAGGCGTGGATGGCGTTCGTCGATGCGTTCGCGTCGGTGCCGGATGACCGGCGTGACGTGGAAGGCGTGGTGCCCGGCTGGTCCGTGCACGACATGGTGTGGCACTGCGGCTACTGGGCCGGCTACGTCGGCGAGGTGCTCGAGCGGATCGCTCGCGGCGAGCCCACGCCCGAAGACCAGGACTGGGACGCATTCAACGACAAGGTGATCGAAGACGGCCGCGGCATGGGCTGGGACGAGATCATCGTGCAGTCCGAGCACAACCGCGAGCGAGCTCGCGCCGCACTGCAGGCGCTCTCGGAGGTCACCGACGAAGCGCTCGAGGAGTTCACCGGCGAGACGTTCGAGCACTACGAGGAGCACACGGCCGAGGTCCTGGCGTTCGCAGCCGGTTAGAGCACCGTTATCGGGTGGCCGACCTCGATACGCCCTGGCTGCTCGACGTCGCCGTAGACGCCGAGGAGTAGTTCGGAGCCGACCTTGCGATGTTGGCCGAGTGCGTCGAGCACCGGGGCGTTCTGCTCGCCGGTGTCGGGGTCGAGCGTGGTCATGACGCAGCGGGGCATTCGGGTGCCGCAACGCACGATCGCCTCGCCGATCTGCACGCGCCGGTCCTGCCACTCGTCTTCGGCGTAGGCGTCCAGCCCATCGACCTCGATCAGCATGCGGAAGCGGCGCGGGTCAAGCGAGGCGTCGCCGGCACACACGCCGACGTCGGCCACCGATGCACGCGACACGATCGACACGCGGTGCTCACCTCCGGCGTACTCGGGCTCGTCCACTCGGATCATCGTCAGCGTGTCGTCGCCGATGTGCTCGCGGACGGCTGCCGCGAGCGCGGGATCGATCGTTCGCCCCCCAACCGGGCGATCGAACAGCTGCACGGTGATCGAGCTCCCGTCGCCTCGGGCATCGCCCTCGACGGAGGTCCCGTCGGGGAACGCGAGCGTGAGTCGTTCTGCCGCGGAGTCCCAGATCGATTGGATCGGCATCAACGACGCCTTGGAGATGCCCGACAGCCGCTCGCCGCTCACTCGCGCGAACAGGAAGCGACGATCCCCCACAGCCCCTTCCATCCGAAGGTCCAAAGAGGCGGGTTGTTGCAGTGCCGTCGACTTCACCGGAGTGATGTTGAAGCCGGCGACCGTGGGCATACGCTGCATCGTACCGACGGCCGCTACCGTCCGCGGCCGCCGGACGCTTATCCTGACGACATCCACACCAAGGAGCCCGCGATGCAGACGCAGCCCATCCGCTACGACGAAACCGAATGGAAGCCCCGCCCCACGCTGACCGGCGCCGAGTACACGAGCCCCGCGATCTACGACGAAGAGCGCGAGAAGGTCTGGTGGGGGGAGTGGACCTGCGTCGGGCGAACCGAGGAGCTGCCGAACGCGGGCGACTACATCGTGCGCGACCTCGCGGGCGAGTCCGTCTTCATCGTGCGCAACGACGAAGACCAGCTGCACGGCTTCTACAACGTGTGCAGCCACCGAGGCACGAAGTTCCTCGACGACGAGCCGGCGGCCGGCAACGTACGCAAAGCCTTCGTGTGCCCGTACCACGCGTGGGCATACGACTTGAACGGCCGGCTGATCGGCACGCCGAACGTCAAGGAGGGCGAGCTGTTTGACCGCGGCGACTACCCGCTGCATGGCTTCCCGGTCGAGACCTACGGTGGCTTCATCTTCGTGAACCTGGCCAAGCAGCCGCGTCCGTTCACGGAGTACCTCACGGAAGGCGCCGAGAGCGTCGCGATGTTCGATCGGTTCAAGCTCGACGAATTGCGCGTGGGCGTGCGCATCGTCTACGAGGTCGAGGCCAACTGGAAGATCGTGGTGGAGAACTACAACGAGTGCCTGCACTGTCCCCAGGTGCATCCCGAGCTCGTGCAGGTCGTGCCGTTGTTCCGCTTCGGCGAGGTCTGGGACGAAGAGACGCGCGACGACGGCAACTGGATGAAGGCTGGTGCCACCAGCTTCACGATCACCGGCGAGTCGGAGCTGCCGAAGTTCCCCGACCTGGAGCCCGAGGACTACTCGATGTACTACGGGGCTTACCAGTTCCCGAACCTGTTGTTGAACCTGCACCCGGACTGCGTCATGTACTACATCGGGTACCCGAAAG
>JANMPG010000049.1:0-8939 GCA_031369745.1 Actinomycetes bacterium | reverse complement strand
GTCGGTCGCCTGCGGCACTTGCGCGAGCCGAACGCCTTCTGGGTGTACCTGCGCCGGACGATCGTGAACCTCGCTACGAGTCACTTCCGTCACCGGCGGGTCGAGCGCACATACCTCGAGCGACTGGCCGCCGGTCCCTCGTCCGTCACGAACGTCAACGACGAACTGGACGAGACGATGCACCGCGTCCTCCTCGGGCTGCCCCAGCGACAGCGCGCGGCGATCGTCCTGCGCTTCTACGAGGACCTCTCAGACGTCCAGACGGCGGCCGTCTTTGGGTGTTCGCCGGGGACCGTCCGATCGCTCGTTTCGCGCGGGATGAAGACGCTCCGTGAGGAGCTCGAAGGGATGGCCCGATGATCGAAGAACTTGACGTCCGTGAGATGCTCCTGCGCCGTGCACAGGCGGTCCCCGCGACGCCGGCCGACACGCCGACGGCGGTCCGGCGGGCTCGTCGACGGCTCCTCCGGAACGGAGCCGTGGCGACCGTCGCGGCGGTGGCGATCGCCGTCGCCACGTTCGCCGGCGTCGATGCGGTCCGAACCGCGCCAGTCCCCGCCGACCGTCGTTCAGAGGATCTCGGGATCTTTGCCCCGGTCGCCGGCAGGATCGTCTACGAAGGAACGAACGGGAACGACCGCGGCTACGACCGTGGCCTCTGGGCGGTCGACCCGAGCGGCCCCTCCGACACGACGCAAGGGCCAAGCGTCGCCGACGACGTCGCCACGACGCTCGTGCCGCTCGGGGTCGAGGACGCCCGCCTGCTCGGCTGGTCGAGCGACGGCACCGAGCTGCTGTTCATGCGGAAGGTTGGAGACCCCCTGCTCCCCGACGCGTACCTTTCCATCCTCCACGCGGATGGATCCGAGACCCGACTCAACAAGGACGCGATGGGGATCTCGAGTGCGACGATCGCGCCCGATGGGACGCGCGTCGTGTTCGCCGGTCAGTACGACCTGTCGGGTTTGTACGCCATCGACGCGGAGGGCGGTCAGCCCGTTCAGCTCCCGATCCCCCAAGCTGGAGCAGGCGCGAGTGCACCGACCTTCTCGCCCGACGGGACCCAGATCGCGTACCTCGCCGGTGGCGGGAAGGGCGTCGAGGAGGAGGTGTGGGTGGCGAACGCGGACGGGACCGATGCGCACGAGATCCTGGCGGACGAGCCGACCGCGATCGGGGGCGAGTCCCTGGAGTGGTCGCCGGCGGGCGATCGACTCGCGATCGGGTTCGGCGACTACGAAGGGAGCGACGGTCTTGCGATCTACACCTTCGCGCCAGACGGCTCAGACTTCACGAAGGTGATCACCGGTGGGACCTCGCCGTACTGGTCGCCCGATGGATCCCAGATCGCGTACACGATCCTGTGCGAAGAACAGCCGACCGCCTCGTGCCCGGAAGGATCGAACCTCCGCTCACAGTACGAGGCCCAGCCAGCCCGCTTCGGCGGGGGAACAGCCGGTCTCGCGATCGCCGATGCGGACGGCTCCAACGTCCGGGCGTTCGGCTTCGCGGCCTCGGGGCCCTGGCATCCGGCCGGGTCGGCTCAGGCGAACGAGGCCACGCCGATCCCCAGCGAAAGCTTCGCGCGCGCCGACGGGGAGGTGCTGGACTTCACCGGGAGCGATCTCGTCGCCGTGAACCCCGCGACCGGCCAGGAGCGCGTCCTCGTCGAGGATCCCGGCATCGTCCACTCCGCGAGATGGTCGGCGGACGGTCGTTGGGTCGCGTACGAGACCGACGGCGAGGTCGCCGAGTGGGACCTCTGGGTCGTGGGCGGCTCACTGGAGCCTCGTCTCGTCGCGACGGGGGGGCAGCCGGACCTCATGGCGGACTACGGGCTGGACTGGATGTGGTCGCCGACCGGCGCCCAACTCGCCGTGACCACTGACTCGACGTTGGTGCGCACGATCGACCTCACGACCGGCGAGACGACCGACCTCAGGATCGTCGCCGACGGCGGCGCCGATCCGAACGTCAACCCCCTGTGGGCGTGGTCGCCGGACGGGACGCGGATCGCGTTCCAGATGCCGGGGTGGGCGCTCTCCACGGTCGACGTGCGGAGCGGAGAGGGTTCGCTCCTCGTACGCATGCCGAGCGAGGACGTCGAATGGATCGACGCGATCCTGTGGTCGCCAGACGGAGCGAGCATCGCCGTTCGGACCGAGTCGGACTCCGGTGCCGGACGCCTGTTCGCGGTGGACGCCGAAGGATCGGACGTCCGCGTCTTGGACGACTCCGACCCGCTGGTCGCCGACTGGTCCCCCGATGGGACGCGGCTCGCGTTCGCGGGGAGGTCGAGGCCGGACGGGGAGATCCGGATCTGGGTCGCGCCGATGGACGGCGCCGCTCCGGTCGAGATCGGGAGCGTCTCGTTCGCCGGGTGCGCCTACAACTGGAGGTGCGACCTGACGTGGTCGCCCGACGGGTCGCAGATCGCGTTCCACGAGGACGAGGGCGGCAGGGTCACCGTGTTCGACGCCGATGGTGCGGGCGAGACCGAGCCGATCGACGAGCTCACGTACGCGAGCTGGGACGGTGGTTCGTACCGCCAGGGCCCGTGGTCCGGGGAGGGATGAAGTAAGACGCGTCACGGACGGTCGCTCGCGTTGGCCGTCGTGCTCGCGGTGGGAGCCTGCACATCGAGCCCCGAGGCGACGGACGCTCCGGCCCCCGTCGTCGATCACGCCGAGCGAGACGGACACCGCTCCGACGGTGCGGGACATGATGGACTTCGAGCCGCTCGGTCCGATCGAGCTCTCAGGGAGATGCGGGATTGCGTTTGAGCTCGTGGATGATGAGCATTACGTCCACGTGACTCCAGCTGGCGTAGAGCAGTCGTTTGTCTACTTCTCGTTCCGCCGTGTCACCTCGTCGGCAAGCCTCTCGGTGGCGACTGTCTAGGTCCGCCCATCGAGGCCGATACCTGACGCTTCATGGAGGAAGACTCCGAGCGCTAGTGCCGACGCTGGTGGAATCGAGCGCCGACTAACTCGCCTGCTTCTCCTTCCAGAGCGGGACCAGGGTCATGACCGCTCCCGACGTGAATATCAACGTCGCGAGGTAGATGAGTCCCAGGTGGCCCATCGTGTCGAAGTGATTCGGATAATGCGATGGCAGGGCAACTAGAAGTGCGAATACAGGCGTGACGACCGCGCCTACCCACGCCCACAACATGCCCCGTCGAACGCCGTACGCGACCAGGAAGACCACTGCTATCCCCGCTGCCGCGATGAAACCAGACAGCGCGATTTGCAGGTGGCTGATGTATTGATACAGCGACGGGCTGAAGTCTCTGATCTGGCCGGCGCTGACGTTCACCTCATTCGGACCGATACCGAGCTCGAGGAACTGGTCGGAGAAGTCTCGGATGAAGAACAGAATCGCGTAGCCGATGAAGCCGACGGCGGCGAGGATCATGAGCCAGCTGCCGATCCGAAGAAGTGGTTCATCAGTGGAGCGAGCCTGGTTCACACTCATCGTGTCCATCAGCAACCTCCCTTGTCGGCGACCGCCAGAACGACACCTGCACGCTCAACCTTCATCCTCAGAAAGTCAATGCGAGGTGTCGGCCTGCTGGGACGCTCGAGACGTCGGTCCTCTTGACGCCCAAAGGTACGAATCCCTTGGTGGGTTCAGGCGAAGGCGACGGTCTTGGCGCCTTGCACGACCTCCTCAACGACCTTCGCCGCTCCGATGATCGTTGCACCCTTGCTCACCTGTTCCTCCGTGATACCCCGGGGCTTCGTGCACGCGCCGCACAGCCAGACCTGACCACCGTTGTCCACGAACTCCGCGTAGAGGTCACTGAGCACCGGCAAGCCGTCCTGCGCGATCCCATCGGTGCCGCCGTCTGTACCGAGCCACACGGCGTCGATCGTGCAGAGCACGACCGCTTCCTGTCCCGCCGTTACGGCGATGTTCGCGGCCACGAAGGGGAGGGTCGCCCGCTCTGGCTCTTCTTTGCCATACGTGCAGTTGAAGATCAACTTCTCGCTCATCGTCCACGCTCCACTGTCATCAAGAGGCGTCCGTCACCGGGCGTCTCGATCGAACGCACCTCGTGGCCCATCATCCGGGCCAGCGGAGGCAGGTCTTCCTTTGCCGCGGGATCACGTGCAGTCACCACCAGAACGTCTCCCTGCGGGATCGCGAGGATCTGCCGGCGGAACTCCTGTGCTAAGCCATCGGCACAGCTGAGCGTGCCGGCGTCGAACCTATGCGTGCCAGTCACCTCGTCCTCCTCGTCGTCAATCGGCCGAACCCGAGAGCACAGCAGGTCACTTACTGCCCTTGTGCGACGGGGTAGATCTCGTCGGCAACCAAGCCGTGCGCCTCGCGGTGCACCGTGTGCGCGGCCTCAGCGCTGGGCGCCTCGATCAGGCAGAAGACCTTGCCGCCTTCGTCGTCCACCCAGTAGTTGAGGTAGCGCACGTCGTAGCGCTCCTGGACCTGAAGATCCGCCGCGTGGGCCCCAGCTACATCGGCCGCGGTGGTGCCATCAGGAAGGCTGTTGTGCACGTCCATGTACAGAGTCATCCGTCTCACCTCCTTTCGTGGCCCACGTTAGGGAGACGACCGTTCCGCGACCGTTCCGCAGGACTGTCTGGCCGGGGCCACGGCAGCCCCGTACGATTGCCAGCGTGCGGACACTGGCGATCCAACTCCTCGGGCGATTCTCGGTTGCGGTCGACGCCGCCCCGATCCCGGGCGACGCGTGGCGCAGCCGCCGTGCGGCCGACGTGGTGAAGCTGCTCGCGCTCGCCCCTGACCACCGGATGCATCGGGCGCAAGCCATGGAGGCACTCTGGCCAGAGAGCGAACCTGAAGCCTCCGGCTCGAACCTTCGAAAGGCCTTGCACTTCGCCAGGCGGGCGCTCGGCGACGAGCATGCGATCGTGAACGACGGCGGTGTACTCGTGCTGCAGTCCGATAGCGGAGTGGAGACGGACGTCGAGCGCTTCGAGGCCGCCGCGCAATCGGGCTTGGATGCGTCCGACGAGGCCAGCTGCCGTGCGGCCGCCGATCTGTATCGGGGCGACCTCCTCCCCGATGACATCTACGAGTCCTGGGCGATAGAGCCGCGCACACGATTGCGCCGTCGGTACATCGACGTGCTGCGCGCCGCAACGCTCTGGGATCGGTTGTCCGAAGAGGACCCCACCGACGAGCAGGCAGCGCGCGCGCTCATGCGCATCTATCTCGATGCCGGAGAGCGTCGGGAGGCGATCCGCCGCTTCGAGCGGCTGCGCGAGGCGCTCCGCGATCATCTCGGCGTCGGGCCAGACCCCGCGACCGTCGCTCTCTACGAACAGGTGCTCGCCCTCGAAGGCGCGGAGCCGCCCTCCGATGCCGAGCGCGCACACGCGTTGCTCGCATGGGCCCTCGTCCACATGCAAAGGGGTGAGATCGTGAAGGCGGAGCGAGCGGCGGCGGAGACGCGCGCGATAGCCCTCGACGGCGGTTTGGGCCGTGAGCTCGGTGAAGCTGCCGTGATCCTCGCCAAGGTGGCGATGGCCCAAGGGAGGTGGCGCGAGCAGTTCGCCGAGGAGCTGGCGGAGTCGATGCGGATGCGCGCCAACATGGAGCCGATCGTGTACGACGCCCACCTGTGCCTCGCCGAGTACTACCTCACCGGGCCGGAGGGCTACGACACGGTCACCGACTTCGCCCGCCAGATGATGGGCATCGCGGAGGAGGCTGGCTCAGCGACCGGTGCGGCGCTCGCGCTGCTGATGCTCGGTGAAGCCGAGCTACTGGCCGGCCGGCTCGATGAGGCCGAGGACCACCTCAAGGAGGCGGCCGAGGCAAACGACCGTCAGGGCTGCATCTCGGGCGCTGCGCTGGCGAGGCAGCGCCTGGCCGAGGCGGCGGTCAGCCGCGGTCGAAGGTACGACGCCAATCGACTTCTCGGCAGGGCGCGGGCGCTCGCATACCGCTCCGACATCGTCGCTCACCTCTTAGTGCGCGTGTTCGGCACGATGATCCAGGCCGCCCCGGATCCGAGGAAGGCCATCACCGTCCTTCGCGAGGCCGAGCGGGAGCTGTCCCAGATGCAATCTTGCGAACCCTGCTCGATGGGATACCTGACGAGCGCGGCAACGGCCAGCGCGCGAGCCGGCGAACTCGATGGCGCACGGTCCTTCATCGCGGAGGCGGAGCGAATCGCGGGCATGTGGCAAGGCGGCCCTTGGACAGGAGCGGTTTGGGAGGCTCGGGGCACCCTCCGCCAGGCTGAGGGCGAAGCCGAGCAGGCGCGTGCGATGTTCCGCGAGGCGGCAGACGTCTTCGCGAGCGCAGGGAACCGATCCGACGAGAAGCGCTGTCTGGAAGCCGCCGGTCGCGTCGGGCCGTGACGGAAGCAGTCAAGGGCGTGGGATAACGACAGCTTGATGGGGTTGGTGACGATTATCCGACTCGGGTCCGGAGCCACCGTTGTCGGCGGATCGAGCAACTCCTTCCTCGTGCGCTCGTTCGCGGAGTTCTGAGATGTCAGGGGCCTGCGTTATGAGACCCCTGGGTCGGCGCGTGAGTTGGTGGGGGGTTCTCAGAACTCCCTGACCAGGGCATTCGGGGCTCCCTTAGACGAGCACCCACAGGTTAAGAGCGGTAGTACCCACAGCAGGTCAGAGAAGTGCCCAGGGGCCCGTAAGCCTTTCTCGCCCGTCAGGGGTTCATGGGGGACGATGGCATCCCATGTGTGGCCCGTGCCGAACCCCGATGAGTCGCTCGTGACGCCCGGGTCGACCAGCTCGTTCGAAGACTTCTTCGAGGCGGAGCGAGTGCGGCTCTTCGGGGCGCTGTCGGTCATGACCGGCAACCGCCACGAGGCGGAGGAGATCATGCAGGACGCATTCCTGAAGCTGTGGGAACGGTGGGAGCGGGTCTCAGCGATGGACGAGCCTGTGGGGTTCCTCTACCGCACGGCCATGAATCTTCACCGGAAGCGCCTGCGAAGGGCTGCGGTCGTCATGCGCAAGGCCACTAACCTGCTTCCCCCCGACGATGCCCTCGCCGCCATCGAGACGCGGGATCAAGCAACGCGGCTGCTCCGAACGCTGACGCCACGCGAACGAGAGGCACTCGTCCTCACGGCATATCTCGGCTACTCGACGGAGGAAGCCGGCGGGCTCTTGGGCATCAAGGCGAACACGGTCCGCGTGTTGACGGCGCGGGCCCGCGCGTCGCTCAAGCAGGCAGAGGAGGTTCGACCGTGATCGACGAGCGCGAGATCGTGCGCCGGGCGGCCGAAGCCCTCACGCCGCCCGAACCTTCCTTCGACCGCCTCCTGCAACGGCGTGACCGCGTCCACCGCAACCGAAGGATCCGGGCGGGGGTGCTCGGCATGGCGGTGGCGATCGCCGTGGGCTGGTTGGGTGTCAATGCGATCCGATCGACGCCCCCGGTCCCGGCCGATCGTTCCGAGGAGCTCGGAATCTTCGCCCCGGTCGCCGGCCGGATCGTCTACGAGAGTGGGAACGAAACCGGCTACGGCCCAGGCTTCTGGGCCGTCGACCCGAACGGTCCCTCCGACACGACGGAAGGGCCGAGCGTCGCCGATGACGTCGCCTCGACGCTGGTGCCGCTGGAGCTCGACGGGGAGCCGCTCGGCTGGTCGAGCGACGGCACCGAGCTTCTGCTCATGCGATCGGTCGGAGACGGCCTGTTCCCGGAGCAGTACCTGTCGATCCTCCACGCTGATGGATCCGAGACCCGATTGAACAGGGAACCGATAGGGATCGCGGACGCGACGATCTCGGCCGATGGGACGCGCGTCGTGTTCGCCGGCCAGTACGACCTGAAGGGTTTGTACGTCATCGACGCCCAAGGCGGCCGGCCGGTTCCCCTCCCGATCCCGCAAGCTGGGGAGGGCGCGGGCTCGCCGACCTTCTCGCCCGACGGGACGCAGATCGCGTACCTCGCCGGGTACCGCGACGTCGAAGTGTGGGTGGCGAACGCGGACGGCACCGACGCGCACGAGATCCTGGCGGACGAGCCAACCGTGTTCCGGGGGATCACCGGCCTGGAATGGTCACCGGCGGGGGGCCGCCTCGCGATCGGGGTGGGTACCCACGAAAGGAGCGGCGGCTCCATCTACACCTTCGCCCCCGACGGCTCGGACTTCACGAAGGTGATCGTCGGTGGCTCGCCGTACTGGTCGCCCGACGGATCCCAGATCGCGTACACGATCCAGTGCGACGAAGACCCGACCTTCACGTGCGCGCAGTTCGACCCGCAGGCGGGATTGATCCCGGCCGGCCTCGCGATCGCCGATGCGGACGGCTCCAACGTCCGTGCGTTCGGCTTCGCGGCCTCGGGCCTCTGGCATCCGGGCCCATCGACGAGCTCACGTACCTGAGCTGGGCCGGTGGTTGGTACTCGTGCGAGTGCACCTGACCCGGAAGGAGGAACGATGAAGACCACTCACGGACTTGCTCTCGCGGACCCTCGTGCTCGCGGTCGCTGCCTGCACATCGAGCCCCGAAGCGGCGGACGCTCCGGGTTCTGAGAACACCCCTTGGTTGGTGGTCGGTGGTTGGTCAGTTTGGTTGGGGTTGGTCGGTTAGGTGGTGGTGGGGTGTTCTCAAAACCCCTCCTACCTCGCGAAACGCGCTCCTCTGAAGGGAGTACCCACAGGTTAAGACGGGTAGTACCCACAGCAGGTCAGTGGGCCTATTCGCCCTTCCGAACCCACCGCGGCGTACGCTCGCACCTTGAAGAAGGCCGTCGCCGTCATCGTTGTTGTCGCCATCGCCCTCGCGATCGGGGTGTGGTGGGTGGCGTTCCGACAGGAGCCCTCAGTGTCGGTGGCTGCCGCCGACATCCGGGCGATCGAGTTCAGCCCGTTCCCCGAGGGGCCGCAGCAGCCAGGGTTCACAAGCGGTGTGCCCGATCGCTTCCATGTTCCGATCCATCTCGTCGAGGCCCGCGCTGTCGGCGGT
>JANMPG010000026.1:0-6891 GCA_031369745.1 Actinomycetes bacterium | reverse complement strand
GCGGGTAGCCCGAACACGGACTCCGCCTCGGTGCTGTACACGCCCGATGCGAACTACAACGGCTCCGATTCGTTCACGTACAAGGTGAACGACGGCACCTCCGATTCGGCATCAGCCACGGTGACCATCACGGTCACGGCCGTGAACGACGGGCCGGCGGCAGACGCCGTAACCACGTCGACCGACGAGGACACGGCGAAGTCGATCACCCTGTCCGGCCACGATGCCGAGACGTGCGAACTCACGTTCTCCATCGTTACCGGGCCGTCGCACGGAACCCTTGGCACGACCTCGGACAACCCCTGCGTCGCGGGTAGCCCGAACACGGACTCCGCCTCGGTGCTGTACACGCCCGATGCGAACTACAACGGACCGGACTCCTTCACCTACAAGGTGAACGACGGCACGGCGGATTCCTCGGCCGCCACGGTGACCATCACGGTCACGGCCGTGAACGACGCACCAGTGCTTGTTCCGACGGGCAGCCCGTCGTTCACGGACGTCGCCGTCGGCCAGGATCTGAACAACGGTGACAGTGTCGGCGACCTGATCGCCAGAGGCGGCCTCGGCTACATCACCGATGTCGACGGGGACACGATCGGCATCGCGGTCACCAGTTACAGCGGCGCGGGCAGCTGGCAATACTCGCTCGACGACGGATCCACCTGGAGTTACGTATCCGCCGCAGCGACCACCGCCCTGGAACTCGGGCCCGCCTCGCGGGTCCGCTTCGTTCCGACCTCGGGGGGGGACTTCTCCGCCGATCCAACCATCACCTTCCGGGCCTGGGACGGGACGAACGGGAACTCGAGCGGTGACCACGCGAACGCCACGGAGAACGGAGGTGCAACGGCGTTCAGTTTGGACGATGACACTGCTTCGATAGGCGTGTGGGAGACGGCCCTCGCTTGCGGGGGGTCGATAATCATCCCGACAGGCACCGACGGTGTCAGAGCCGTCATCACCAACCCCGTTGGCCCCGACTGCCAGACGGCGATCTTCACTGCCACGTTCGACGGGAGAACCTTCGAGTTGCTGAAGCCGGATGGCGAGCATGTCAGGCTCATGGTCAACCTGGACGCCTGGAATCCCGAGCCGGCTAAGTATCCGGTGGAGGCCACCCAGGTAAGCCCACCCTCTCCGGGGCACGACGGCTACTGGTGTGAAGGGACTGAAGGCTCGTATATGCCGCCGAGCCCAGACCCTCTACACCCGGAAGTCTGGTGCGTGATCTCGCAACGCACCGTGCTCACGGGGGGCACGACCACAGGCGGCCAACCGTTGATTCAGGTGTACGAGGTGTGGCTGCTCGACGGCGACGCGACGATGTGCCGCACGTGTAAGTAGGCGCCTTTCGAACCAGGAAACTGAAACGGCTCCCCTCGACGGGGAGCCGTTTCAGTCTTTCTCGACAGGGAACGACGGGTGAAGCAGGACGGCCGGAACGGCGATGACGCCCAGTCGCGCAAGGATCTCCCCGGCTTCTCTCGTCGGTTCTGGCGACACTGGCTGGTCTTCAAGGGTGGGGAGCCGAGCCAGCGCCACGAGCGAGAGCGCCACCTCGTAGTCGTCTCCCCGCGCACGCGCCGACTCCAGACTTCGCTCGAAGGCCAGCTTCGCTTCCTCGAGCTGCTTTCTCTGCGCGATGGCATATCCGCGGACCCTCGAGAGCAGCGAGATCGTCATCCCGCCTTCCCCGGTTGATCCACGTTCGAGCGCTTCGGTCGCAAGCGCCAAGGCGGCGTCCGCGTCGCCCATCAGGACCAGGCATTCCGCAACCCTCGCGTCAGCGCGTAGCACGTCCTCCTTGGCGCCCACCTCTGCGAACGCGTCGCGCGCCTCAGCGAGCAGGTCGAGCGCCTCCTGGATCCGCCCGGTGCGGGACGTCACTCGCGCCAGGTACTCGAGGCAGCTCCCGAGCATGAACCGGTTTCCCGAGGCCCTCCATAGTCTCAGCGACTCCCGCAGAAGCCCCTCCGCCTCGTCGAAGCGACCTCGTTCCAACTGGATCTCAGCGATGTTGTCTGCTGCAAGAGCGGCCATCACAGGATCGCCCACCTGGAGGCGACCATCCCGGGCTCGTTCGTACGAGACGAGCGCATCGTCCCAACGTCCTTCGTAGAACAGGCCGGCGCCGAGGTTGAGAAGGATCCCTGATTGCCCGCCCACATCGCCGAGCTCCTCGTAGATCTCGAGCGCGAGCCTCCAGTATTCCCCCGTCGCACGCCCCAAGGAAAGGTTCGACCAGTCCAAGGAGTCATAGGCCCTCGCGAGCGCCACCCGATCGCCCGCCGCGCGGGCTTCATCGGCCGCTTGGTTGGCCCACGGGAGCGCCTGAGCCGGTCGCCCCTGGGCCAGTAAGACGGTCGCGTAGAACTGGAGGAGCCACGACCGCTGACCCCCTGCCTCGGGACCGTCGATCCCCTCGAGAACCTTCAGCCCACGACGCACCCACCGGAGCGCCTGCGGATACCGACCGAGGTTCTCCTCGATCCACGCTCGCTGCTGCAGCAGCCTGGCAAGGGCGATCGGATCGTCGTGGCTCCGTTTCGCGGCGGCTGAGAACGCCTCAGCCGCCCGGCGGTACTCGCTCGCCCTGTACCGCGCGTTGCCGAGGGCCTCGTACGCTGAGGCGATCTCACGGTTGCTCAGATCAGGCAGATGCTTCCCTGCGTCGATCGCGCGCTTGAAGAGCTGAGCAGCCTCAGCGTTCGCGAAGAACTCAGCCGCGCGCCCTCCTGCTTGCCGCGCGTACGTCCACGCCTTCTCGTAATTCCCTGCGAGGAAGAAGTGCAGCGAGAGCAGGCCGCCCGTCTCTTCCTCATTGAACTCGGTCTCGAACCGCTCGGCCACTCGGGCGTGAAGTGCCCGCCTCGCCCGAAACGGCAAGCCTGTATAGGCGGCGTCGCGCACCACGGCACGCCGGAACCGCAAGTAGTCCTCGCCGTCGTCGGAGAAGAACTCGCCGAGGCGCTCCCACGTCTCCTCGTCAGGCGGCGGCGCGGCGGCATCAAGCACATCGGCCAGGAACCGCCGGTGGAACACCACGCCGAGCACCGAGGCGCGCCGCACCAGCGCGCGATCCCCGGGAGCAAGCGCGTCGATGCGAGCCATCGCGGCCGTCTCGATCGACTCGGGCAGCATCGCCCCCGTGGCCACGACCTGCACGAGGTCGAGCACGAACTGCGGGTTACCGCCGGCGCGGTCGGCAACGAGCGACACGTCGTGGGGCAGCAGCGGAGCCTCGTCGGTAGCTGCCTCGATGAGCGCCACTGCATCCTCGCGCACAAGCGGCTCGAGCCGGATGGTGCGCGCGCGATCGTGCTCGGGCAACGCGAACCCGGAGTCCGCATCTCGGCGCGTGAACGAGCAGAGCCAGGGCCGCTGCCCGATGTCGCGCAACAGATACGCGAACAGGTCGCCCGAGGCGCCGTCCATCAGCTGCGCGTCTTCGACGTGTACGAGGGTCGGCTCGTTGAGCGTCGCAGCGAGGAACCTCACGACCACCTCGTGCAACTTCGGTTGGCGAAACTCCTCCGCGAGTTGCTCGACCTCGGGAGTCATAGGCATGTCGACGTCCAACGGGATCGCGATAAGCGGCAGCCATGGCAGGAGCGACGGGTCGGCAGCCGCGACAACCTCCTGCAGGCGATCGATCACCGCGCCGTCTTCGGCCTCCCACGGGACCCCCAACAGCTCGCGCAAGAGTTCGCGCCAGATGATGTACGGGCTCGACGAGGTGAACGCCTCGGCAGAAGCCACCAGGACCCGCGCTTCCTGTTCCGCGTGCAGCTCCTCGATCACGCGGCTCTTGCCGATCCCGGGTTCGCCGACAAGCTCGACCAACGACCCGCGGCCCGCGTGGGCTTCCGCGAGCGCCGAACGCAGCTGCGCAAGCTCCTCGTCGCGGCCGATCAGCGGCAGCTGAACCCGCACCTCACGAGAGCGCGAACCGACCGGCTCTCCGACCGCCCAGGCCTGCACGGGCTTGGCCTTGCCCTTGACCATGAACGGCTCGAGCTCCGTCGTCGCGAACCGAGTGCCGGAGGCATCGAGTACCCCAGCGGTCGCATAGATCTCGCCGGGGTTCGCCTTGGCCATCAGCCGCGCAGCGAGGTTCACCGCATCACCCATCACCGTGTATGTGCGGCGGTACCACGGGCCGATGTCGCCGGCGAACACGCCGCCGCGATTCACGCCGATCCGGATCGGGATCGCGCGCTCGGCGTCGGCGATCTTGCGGAGGGCGAGCAACATGCGCTCTTCGTCGTTTCCAGTGATCGTGGGCGCCCCTGCCGTCAGGATCAGCTTGCCACCGTCGTCGTCCGCGTCGGTGGCGAGGAAGCACACGCCGAACTCGTCGCACGCAGCCTGCACGTCGGTAAGCATGACCTGCAGATCGTCGGCCACAGCGGCGGGACCCCGGGCGGCGATCGCCTCGTCGGTCCCGTCGAAGTGGATGAAGGCGATCGAGATCTGTCGGTGCTCCGGGGTACCGCCTCCCCCAAGCACGTGGGTCCGCACCGCGCTCGACAAACACCGCGCGACCGCCTCGGGATCGACGTCGTACGCGGGGATCGCGGCCGCGACATGGTGTCCTGGCGGCTCGCGCTTCAGCAGGAGCCCCGGGCCTTTGGGGTCGCCGATGCACCGAGCCGGCAGAGCCGCGGCCACCTGCGGGCTCATGAGGATCTCGCCGGCGTCGGCCTCGTGCTCCATGCGGGCGGTGCCGGTCCACCCGGGCCCCGCCACCACCAACTCACGATGGGATCCCCCGACGTGGAAGAAGTGGTAGGTGCCCGTGTGCACTCCCACAGACATCCGAAGCTGCACGTGCGAGCCCGGCACCTCGATCCGGCCGACGTCGCGCAGCGCCCGCCTCATCCACACCGCGGAGCGACACGCGTTCGCGACGTGGTCGTCGTCTTCGAACCACAGCAGGAGCGCGTCGCCGCCGAACTTGATCAAGCTGCCGTCGTTCGCGTAGGCCACGGCCAAGAGGTCTGTGAAGCACGCCTCGATCGCATCCGTTACCTGCTCCGCGCCCTCTTTGCCGACCTTCGCAAGCTTCTCGGAGAGCTTCGTGAACCCCGAGATATCGACGAAGACGACCGAGCCTTCGGCAGTCCACCAGGTGTCGCTCGGCGATTGGGCTAGATGCCGGAGCAAGATGCGGGGGACGTAGGGCGTGAGCGATGGCCGCCCGGCGGCGGGCGTCTTCGGCTCGAGCTCCGCAGATGTCATGCAGTGAAGCCCCTACCCCACGACGACTTTCCCGCACATCCCCGTGCACTTCTTGGTCGTGGCGTTGTAATCGGAGTGGAACGTGCACCGGAATCGATACGTACCAGGACTCGAGAAGGTGAATGACGTCGTTTGGCCCGCGTTGATCGTCACGTTCTTCGACCACTTGTTCCCGATGTCGGTCACGGTGTGCGATGTGTCGATCGCTTTCCACGTGACCTTGGTCCCGTGAACGATCGACACCGTTGGAGGACTCCACTTCGAGAAATAGGGCGCGCACGCGCTGCACGACACGCCCTTGATCACCACGGCAGACGCGGCCGGTTGCAGCGCAAGCGCTCCGAGCAGCAGGCTCACGGCGATCACCACAGACACTCGCTGACGCACAACATCCTCCTCGGGTTCGTATCGCCCTAGCCTAACCCCCGCTTGCTCGCAACGCGTCTCCTCCGGTACGGTGCCCCGATGAACGAGGACCGCGAACTCAGCAAGGCGCTCCAGCAGGCGCGTCAGCGCCGCAAAACCCTGCACGACACGCTCGTGCACCTCGAGGAGGCTCTGTCCTCCCCGGCGGCCGGACGCATCGCGGACTGGACGGCGAGCGTCGTCAAAGAGATCCACGACGTCCGGGAGGCGTTCGAGCAGCACATCGTCGTCACCGAGCAAGAAGACGGCCTCTACGACGAGATCTTGGAACGCGCCCCACGCCTGGCCGGCAACGTCCGGCGCCTCCGCGAAGAGCACCCGGGCATCAAGGAAGCGATCGGCCAGACCATCGCCAGACTCGAGCAGGTCGAGATCGGCAGTGACGCGTGGTCGCTGGAGCAGGCGCGCGACGACCTGCAACGGTTCATCGGCACCGTGATCAAGCACCGCCAACGCGGCGCAGACCTGGTCTGGGAGGCCTACAACGTCGACATCGGTGGGCTCGAGTAGCCACCGGCAGTCCCGGCCACCCCCGTTAGGCTTGCAGCTGTGGTTCGGATCGCGCTCGGCCAGCTGAACACCACCGTCGGAGACCTTGACGGCAACGTCGCGATGCTCACCGAGTGGGCCTCGCGCGCCACGGCTGAGGGAGCCGACGCGATCGTGTTCCCGGAGCTCGCGATCACCGGCTACCCACCAGAGGATCTCGTGCTCCGCACGTCGTTCGTCCAGGACAATCTGGCGTCGCTCGCATCCCTTGCCGAGGCGACCCGTGAGGGCTGCGACGTGATCGTCGGCTTCGTGGATCGCAGCGCCGCGGGGGTGCACAACGCCGCAGCCTTGCTGCGCGGCGGCGCGGTTGTCGCGCGCTACGCGAAATGCAAACTCCCGAACTACGGCGTGTTCGACGAGCGGCGCACGTTCGTCGCGGGCACGACGAGCACGACGGTACACATCGGCAAAGCAGCCATCGGCCTGTCCGTGTGCGAGGACGCGTGGCTTCCCGGGTTGCCGTTCGACGGCTACGTGGGGGCGCAGGTGATCGCCAACCTGAACGCCTCGCCCTTCCACCGTGGCAAGGTCGAGGAGCGCGTCGACGTCCTGCGCGCCCGCGTCGCGGAGACCGGCGCGTGGCTCGTCTACGTCAACGCGGTCGGCGGACAAGACGAGTTGGTGTTCGACGGCGGCTCGTTGGTCATCGCCCCCGACGGGTCGGTTGCC
>JANMPG010000025.1:0-36244 GCA_031369745.1 Actinomycetes bacterium | reverse complement strand
GGGGGCTGATCCCCCCGGGTTGATCCGGTAAGGGTTGGACCTCCCGCCGGCGCCAATGGGCGAACGAGCCCTGGCGCGCCGGCGGCGTACCGCCGCCTACGGCATGCTCGCTCCCGGGGGGATCTACCTGCTGCTCGGGTTCATCGTGCCCCTCATCATCATCGTGTACACATCGCTCACGAGTGGCGGTTTGTTCACGTCGGGCGGGCAGCTGACCTTCACGTGGGAGTGGTCCAACTACCACAAGGCCATCACCGAGTACGCGCCGTTCTACGTGCGGTCGATCAAGTACGCGGCGATCGCCACGATCTTGTGCATCAGCCTGGCGTACCCCATGGCGTACTGGATCGCGTTCTACGGCGGCAGATGGAAGTCGACGCTGTTCATGATGATCCTGGTGCCGTTCTTCGTGTCGTTCGTGATCCGCACGGTGCAGTGGAACTTCATCCTCGGCACGAACGGACTGCTGCTCGGACCACTCAAGAGCGCCGGACTCATCCCTGATGACTTCCGGGTGCTGCGCACGCCGTTCGCGGTCGTCGCCGGCATCACGTACAACTACATGCCGTTCGCGGCACTCCCGCTGTACGTGGCGCTCGAGCGGATCGACCGGCGTTTGGTCGAGGCGGCGAAGGACCTGTACGCGTCCAAGGCGACCGCGTTCCGCAAGGTCGTGCTCCCGTTGTCGATCCCGGGCATCTTCGCGGCGGTGATCTTGACCTTCGTGCCGGCCACGGGCGACTACGTGAACTCAACGGTCCTGGGCGGCACCGGCACGACGATGATCGGCCAGATCATCCAGGACTTCTTCTTGGTGCGGCACAGTTACTCCATCGCCGCTGCGTTGTCCGTGATCTTGATGGCAGGCATGCTCGTGATCGCGTTGATCTATGCCCGCGTGCTGGGCACCGAGGACTCCACCCTGGCCGCAGGAGCCGCGGCATGAGCGTGGTCGCCGCGCCCGACGTGGTGTCGCTGCCGGATTCCCCGGTGGTCAGACATCCGAAGAAGCACCTGACGCGGTTCATCTTGCCGGTGTTCACGATCGGCATGATCGTCTACCTCGCGTTCCCGGTCTTCGTGATGATCCTGTACAGCTTCAATGTCTTACCGAGCGCCGGGGAAAGCATCCGCCAGTCCGCGGACTTCACGTGCTGCACGATCGCGCACTGGCAGGCGATCTTGTCCGTGCCGGAGTTGAACGATGCCCTGATCACGTCGATCGAAGTCGCGTTGCCCGGGGCGCTGATCGCCACCGGGCTCGGCACCTTCCTCGGTCTCGTGCTCGGGCGCTACTCCTTCCGGGGTCGAGGGGGAACCAACTTCATCATCTTCCTTGCGATCGCGGTGCCCGAGATCGTGCTCGGGTCTGCGCTGCTGACGATGTTCGTGCAGGTGAACAACCAGAGACCGCTGGGCATCTCGCTGCCGCTGGGGTACCTCACGATCTTGTTGTCGCATATCGCGTTCTCGATCGCCTTCGTGGCGATCACCGTGCGAGCGCGTGTCCAAGGGCTCGATCTCACCTTGGAGAATGCGGCCCAGGACCTGTTCGCGAGCCCCCGGGTCGCGTTCTTCAAGGTAACGTTCCCCTTGATCTTGCCGGGCATCCTGGCCGGGTTCCTCCTCGCATTCGTGTTGTCGCTCGACGACTTCGTGATCACGAACTTCGTCAACGGCGTCACGAACACGTTCCCAACCTGGGTGTTCGGCTCGGTCAAGCTTGGCGTGCCACCGCAGGTCAACGTGTGGGGAACCGTGCTGTTCCTGGTGGGGGTGACGACCGCCGGCGCGCAGGTCCTGCGAGCCCGCAGGACCGACACGGACTAGCGCAGCGCCCCGGTAAGGTTCGCGCCTGCCTTGCCGATACATGGTGCTGTCGCCGCGTGGCGGCCCCGACCTCGATATGACGATGAATCCGACGATCGATCCGCAATGGGCACGGCCCTTCTCGCGTCGCACGTTCCTGCGTGGCGCCGGCGGGGCCGTGGGCGCACTGGCGCTGGGCTCGCTCCTGGCAGCGTGCGCCGACTCGTCCGCCGGGGGACCGTTCGACGGTCCACCGGCAGGTCGGGTGGATTTCGCGAACTGGCCGCTGTACCTGGACCGGCGCCTCGAGAAGGGCAAGGTCGTGCGCCCCTCGATGCAGGAGTTCACGGCGCGAACCGGGATCGAGGTCAACTACCGCGAGGTCATCCCCGACGCCGAGGTCTTCTACCGACAGATCCAGCCCTACCTGGCGGCCGGGCGACCGACCGGCTGGGACATCGCGGTCATCACCAACGGCGCCACCCTGTCTCGCATGATCTTGCTGGAGCAGGTGATGGAGCTGCCGGCAGACAAGCGTCCCAACTTCGACGCCAACGCCTCGGACACGCTTGCCAAGGATCCGACCTATGACGTCGGGAACCGATTCACGATGCCGTGGCAGTCAGGCATCACCGGCATCGCGTGGAACCCCCACCTGAGCGGTGGGGATGTCACGAGCCTCGAGCACCTGTTCTCCGGCGACCTTCCCGGCAAGATCGGGTTGTTCTCCGACTCGGTCGATATGCCGAACCTCGTCATGCTGGCCGCCGGCATCGAGCCGGAGACCTCGACCGAGGCGGAGTGGGACGAGGCGGCCCGGTGGCTCCAGAGCAAGATCGACCAGGGGTTGCGGGTCACGTTCTTCAAGCAGAATTACGTCAACGCGCTGGCCAACGGTGATGTGGTGGCGACGATGGGGTGGTCGGGAGACATCTACCAAGAAAACACGATCGGCGCGCCCGAAGGGCTGCAGTTCGCCACGCCGAGCGACGGCGGGCTGCTGTGGACCGACAACATGGTGATCCCTGCTCGAGCGCAGCACCCGGTCGACGCCATGACGCTCATGGACTTCGTGTATGACCCACAGATCGCCGCCTTGATCACGGAATACGTCGCGTACGTGACGCCCGTGCCGTCGGCTCGAGACTGGATCGTCAGCGACGCGAACGACAGCACCGATGAGCGAGCCAAGGCGAAGCTGCTCGCGCTCGCCGACAGCCCCCTCGTGTTCCTTCCCGAGGAAGAGGCCACAGCGCTGCACTCCTACCGCGAGCTTGGCACCGATCAAGAGATCGCGGCGTGGAACCGGGCGTTCGGCCGCTACATCGCCTGACGCCCGGCGCATCAAGCCCTCGCGAAAAGTTCGTGAATCGCTTCACAAACTCGTGAACATACGCTCTGACCTGCGGGAATGGGTCGACATCAGCTTTGACGCTGCGTGACACCACCGCCTATACTGCCCGCGCTCATGACCGAGGAAGAGCACCGGGATGATGCCTGGTCGGGTATGAGCACGGGGTGGGCCATCGTCTCGATCCTGATCGCGGGGATGATCACCTTGGGGGGGATCGGGTTCCTCGCCGACCTGCTCGCCGGGACCGACGACGTGTTCCTTGGGATCGGGATCGTGCTGGGTGGAGCCGCAGGTATCTACACCGTCTATCTGAAGTACGGGAAGGAAGACAGTGACGAGGGTTGAGCCGGAGCGCGAACTGGTTCGCCGCGTCCTGCCGTTCGTCCCGCCGGTCACCATTGTCGCGTTCGTGCTCGCCTACGTCGCGGGCGGTTCCGGCGCCGCGTGGTCTGCCGCTATCGGCGTGGCCATCGTGACCGCAAACTTCGTGATGTTCGCCCTGTCGATCGCTTGGGCCGCGTCGATCTCGCCGAGCATGCTCGCGCTGGTGGCGCTCGGCGGATATCTGGTGCGTCTCATCGTCTTTACGGTCTCGCTCGTCATGCTGACCAAACTGCCGTGGTTCTCGCCGGTCGCGTTCGCGCTGACGCTGGTGCCCGCAACGATCGCGCTGCTGGTCTATGAGGCCAAGGCGCTGTCCGGACGGATGCAGGTTGATCTGTGGACGTTCGCGGAGACGCGACCGTGATTCCAGCCTTCCTCGGCGCCACCTTCGAGCCTCCGGGCACGTCCGACTTCGTCTACGACTGCTGGGGTTCCGGTTTCCGCCTCTTCGGTTTCACGTTCTGTTTCAACTTCATCTTGCTCCTGCTGGTGCTGACGGTCTTGATCGTGCTGGGGCTGTTCTTCTTCGCGTTCCGCAAGCCCACGGTGGTGCCCGGCAAGCTGCAGATGTTGATGGAGCTCGGCGTCGACTTCGTGCACGAGAACGTCGCGGCGCCCATGCTCGGAACCGCGGCGGCTCGGTTCATGCCGCTGCTCGCCTCGTTCTTCTTCTTCATCTTGATCGGCAACCTGTTCGAGGTGATTCCCGGATTCAGCTTCTCGGCGAACAGCCGCGTGGCGATCCCGCTGGTGCTGGCCCTGATCTCGTGGGTGACCTACAACGCGGTCGGGATCCACAAGCACGGCTTCTTCGGGTACCTGCGCCACACCTGCATCATCGAGGCGGCGCCGGGGTGGCTGCGCTATTCGCTGCTGATGCTGATCGAGTTCGTCTCGAACATCATCGTGCGACCGATCACGCTCACCGTTCGTCTCGCGGCGAACTTCCTCGCCGGGCACTTCCTGCTCGCGATCTTCTTCCTGGGCACCGTGTTCTTCCTGGAGAACGGACCCAAGACGTGGATCCTGGCGGCCGTATCGTTTCCGCTCGCGATCGTGCTGGTGGCGTTCGAGATCTTCGTGTCCGCGCTGCAGGCATTCATCTTCGCGATCCTCACCGCCTCCTATATCGGGCAGGCGATGGCTGATGAGCACTAATCAAGGAGGCAAGAGATGTTCCATCTGATCGGACAAGTCAGCGGCAACCTCGACGGCTTGGCGACAATCGGCAGGGGTCTGGTCATCGGGCTCGCTGCCATCGGGCCGGGTATCGGCCTGGGCATCTTGATCGGCAAGTCCGTCGAAGCGATGGCTCGCCAGCCCGAGTACGCAGGTCAGGTCCGTACCACGATGTTCATCGGTATCGGACTGATCGAGGCGCTCGCGCTGTTCGGCATCGCCTTCTCGTTCATCATTTAGGGAGGCAGGCACGTGCTCGCCATCCGATTCACGCTGCTCGCCGAAGAGGCGGTCAGCGACAAGCAACACCTGTACCCCCACGCCGCGGAGCTGGTGGTCGGCGCGATCGCGTTCGCGATCGTGTTCTTCTTCATCGCCAAATGGGTGCTTCCCCGGGTGAACACGCTGCTGGAGGAGCGACGTCAACAGATCCAGGGCGAGCTCGAGAAGGCGGAGACCACCCGGACCGAGGCCGACCAGGTGCTGGCCGACTACCGCGAGCAGCTCGCCGGCGGACGCGACGAGGCCAACCGGATCATCGAAGAGGCTCGGCGCACCGCCGACCAGCTTCGCCGTGATATCCAAGCTGCGGCCGAGCAGGAGGCGCAGGACACGGTGGTTCGCGCCCAAGAGGAGATCCGGGCAGAGCGCGATCGCGTGTTCAACGAGCTGCGGGTCCATGTCGGTGAGATCGCGGTCGACCTCGCCGGGCGCGTGGTCGGGCAGGCACTCGACAAGCGGGCGCACGACAAGCTGATCGACGACTACATCGAGCAGGTCGCCGCGGGCGACGGGCAGGGCTGATCGGGTGGAGGTTCTCGAGCGCATCTTCGGCAAGGGCGACAAGATCGCCGGATATGCGACGGCGTTGGTCGCCGTGGCCGAAGCCGAGGGTGTGCTGGCCGAGGTCGACGACGAGTTGTTCACGTTCGCCAAGGCCGCCGACCAGAACCCGCAGCTTCGCGAGGCGCTGACCGACCAGACGCTGCCGGTGGAGAACCGACAAGCGCTGGTTCGCGACATCCTGGGAACCCGCGCGCATGCCGTCACGATCCACTTGATCTCGTTTTTGATCGAGTCGGGACGGGGACGCGACCTGTCGAAGATCGCCGACGGCGTCGCGAAGATCGCCGCGGCCTCGCGCCAGCACGTGGTCGCGGAGATCCGTTCGGCGGTGCCGCTCACGGACAAGCAACGCGATCGTCTCGAAAAGGCACTGTCGAAAGCAACGGGGCGCGAGGTCGAGGTCAAAGGCATCGTCGACCCCACGGTGGTCGGCGGCGTGATCGCTCGCGTCGATGACCTCGTCTTCGACGGCTCGGTGGCGAGCCGGCTCGAAGACGCCAAACACGCACTTGGGAGCTGACACGATGGCATTGAACCTAGATCCGGCGTCGATCGCCGAGGCCTTACGCAAGAACGTCGAGAGCTACGAGCCCTCGGTTGGCCGCGAGGAGGTCGGACGCGTCATCGACACCGGTGACGGCATCGCGCGCGTGTCCGGCCTGCCCCGCACGATGTCCAACGAGTTGCTCGAGTTCCCCGGCGGGTTGCTCGGCGTGGCCTTCAACCTCGAGGAAGACGAGATCGGCTGCATCATCTTCGGTGAAGCGGCTGGCATCGAGGAGGGCGATCCGGTCAAGCAGACCGGCCGCATCTTGTCGGTGCCGGTCGGCGATGCGTACCTCGGTCGCGTGGTCGACGGTCTGGGCCGTCCGATCGACGCGAAGGGCCCGATCGCCGCAGAGACCGAGCGGGCATTGGAGCTCCAGGCGCCCAACGTCGTGTCGCGTCAGCCCGTGCGGGAGCCGCTGTACACCGGCATCACCGCGATCGATGCGATGACGGCCATCGGCCGGGGCCAGCGTCAGCTGATCATCGGTGACCGGCAGACGGGCAAGACCGCCGTCGCGCTGGACGCGATCATCAACCAGAAGCAGTACTGGGGCACCGACCAGGCGGTTCGATGCATCTACGTCGCGATCGGCCAGAAAGCATCGACGGTCGCCGAGGTCGTCGACACCCTTCGCGAGCAGGGTGCCCTTCCCTACACGGTCGTCGTGAACGCAAGCGCGTCGGACCCGGCGCCGTTCCAGTACGTAGCGCCGTATTCGGGCGCGGCCATCGGCGCACACTGGATGGACGCGGGCAAGCACGTCTTGATCGTGTACGACGATCTGTCCAAGCAGGCGGTGGCCTACCGCGAGATCTCGCTGTTGCTTCGCCGCCCCCCGGGTCGCGAGGCCTACCCCGGCGACGTGTTCTACCTGCACTCGCGGTTGCTCGAGCGCGCGGCCAAGCTTTCCGACGAGTTCGGTGGCGGATCGATGACGGCGCTGCCCATCATCGAGACCAAGGGCGGCGACATCTCCGCCTACATCCCGACCAACGTCATCTCGATCACCGACGGCCAGCTGTTCTTGGAGTCGGAGTTGTTCTTCTCCGGCGTACGTCCGGCGATCAACGTGGGTGCCTCGGTCAGCCGCGTGGGTGGCTCTGCGCAGATCAAGGCCATGAAGAAGGTGGCCGGCCGTCTTCGATTGGACCTGGCGCAGTATCGAGCGCTGGAGGCCTTCGCGCAGTTCGGATCCGAGCTCGACAAGGCGTCGCAGCAGCAGTTGGCTCGCGGGGCCCGCGTCGTGGAGGTCCTCAAGCAGCCGCAGTATGACCCGCAGCCCGCCGAGCGCGAGGTGGTGCAGGTGTACGCGGTGACGGGCGGCTACATGGACACGTTCCCGGTGCAGGACGCGAAGCGCTACGCCACGGAGTTCTGCTCGTTCCTCGACGCTCGTCATCCGGACGTGCTCGCGTCGATCCGCGATACCGGCGATCTTTCCGCCGAGGCCGAGACCACGCTGCAGAGCGCGCTCGAGGCCTTCAACCAGACCTTCCAGGGTTCGCAGCATGGTCCCGGTTCCGAATCCGGGCTCGGCGAGACCACGCCTCCCGACGAGGTCAAGCCCGACGTCGGTTGGGACCGTATGAGCTCGGTCGACGAGGACGCCGAGAGAAGCGACACCTAGCCGATGGGAGCCCAGCTCCGGGTCGTTCGTCGACGGATCAAGTCGGTTCAGTCGACGCAGAAGATCACGCGCGCGATGGAGTTGATCGCGTCCTCGCGCATCATGAAGGCGCAGCAGCGGGTCGTGCAGGCTCGCCCCTACGCCGAGCAGCTGACGCGCGCGATGGAGGACCTGGCCGCCAACGCCGGGGCTCTTTCTCACCCGTTGCTCGACGAGCGGCCGGCGCCGGCGCGTATCGGGGTACTCGCCATCACGTCCGATCGTGGGCTGGCCGGGGCCTACAGCGCCAATGTGCTCAAAGAAGCTGAGGGTGTACTCGCGTCTGTCCGGGCTCGCGGTCTCGAGCCGGTGCTCTACGTCGTCGGCAAGAAGGGCGTCGGCTACTTCCGGTTCCGGGGCGTGGCGATGCGTGCGGACTGGCAGGGTTTCAGCGAAGTGCCGGTGTACGACAAGGCGACCGAGATCGGCCGGCGGCTGATCGAGGACTTCGCCGATGGTGTGATCGATGAGCTGTGGTGCGGCTACACGGACTTCCGTTCCGCGTTCACGCAGCGCGCAACCAACAAGCGTTTCCTGCCCATCGCTGCGGAAGAGGTGACCGGGCTGGGCGGCGGCGACACCGTCCATCCGGAGTACCTGTTCGAGCCGGAGGCCGAGCAGATCTTGGACCACCTCCTGCCGCAGTACCTGATCACGAAGATCTGGGCCGCGTTGCTGGAGTCGGCCGCATCCGAAAACGCCGCGCGTCGCCGGGCCATGAAGGCCGCGACCGACAATGCGGACGAACTGCTGAAGATCCTCACGCGTCAGGCCAACCGGGCGCGCCAGGACGAGATCACAACCGAGATCATGGAGATCGTGGGCGGCGCGGAGGCACTATCCGCATCCGTCCAGGAGGGATAACCGATGGCTGACACGAACGGACACGCCGACGGGCGCGTCGTGCGGGTGATCGGTCCGGTGGTGGACGTCGAGTTCCCGCCGAACCAGTTGCCCGAGATCAACAACGCGTTGAAGGTCGACGTCACGATGGGCGGCGCCACGACTACGATCACCTGTGAGGTGGCGCAGCACATCGGCGATTCGGCGATCCGAGCCGTGGCGCTGAAGCCGACCGATGGTCTCGTGCGCGGCGCGACGGTGCACAACACGGGCGCCCCGATCACCGTGCCTGTGGGCGAGGGTGTGCTCGGCCACGTCTACAACGTGCTCGGAGAGCCGCTGGACGTCGACGTCGACGCGATCAGCCCGGCAGACCATTGGGCGATCCACCGCGAGTCGCCGGCGTTCGCCGACCTCGAGCCGAAGAAGGTCATGCTCGAAACGGGCATCAAAGTGATCGACCTGCTCGAGCCCTACGTGCAGGGCGGCAAGATCGGCATGTTCGGCGGCGCGGGCGTGGGCAAGACCGTCGTGATCCAAGAGATGATCCGCCGCCAGGCACAAGAGCACGGCGGCGTGTCGGTGTTCGCCGGTGTTGGTGAGCGCACGCGTGAGGGCAACGATCTGTTCTTGGAGATGACCGAGTCGGGCGTGCTCGCCAACACGGCGCTCGTGTTCGGTCAGATGGATGAGCCGCCGGGCGTGCGCCTTCGGGTCGCGCTGTCGGCGCTGACGATGGCCGAGTACTTCCGCGACGTCGAGCACAAAGACGTCCTGCTGTTCGTCGACAACATCTTCCGGTTCACCCAGGCGGGCTCAGAGGTTTCCACGCTGCTGGGTCGCATGCCGTCGTCGGTCGGCTACCAGCCGAACCTGGCCAGCGAGATGGGCGACCTGCAGGAGCGCATCACGTCGGCCGGTGGCCGTTCGATCACCTCGCTGCAGGCGATCTACGTGCCCGCCGACGACCTGACCGACCCCGCGCCGCACGCGGCGTTCGCGCACTTGGACGCCACCACCGTGCTCACGCGCGAGATCGCCTCGCTCGGCATCTACCCGGCGGTCGACCCGCTGGACTCGACCTCGCGCATCTTGGACCCGCGCTACGTTGGCGAAGAGCACTACGCCACCGCGCGGCGGGTACAGGAGATCTTGCAGCGCTACAAAAACCTGCAGGACATCATCGCGATCCTCGGGATGGACGAGCTCGCCGAGGAGGACAAGGTCATCGTGACCAGGGCTCGCAAGATCCAGAAGTTCTTGTCCCAGCCGTTCTTCGTGGCCGAGCAGTTCACCGGGATCCCCGGCAAGTACGTGCCGATCGACGAGACGATCGCCTCGTTCAAGGGCTTGTGCGAAGGGGAGTACGACCACCTGCCCGAGCAGGCGTTCTTCCTGGTCGGTGGGATCGAAGAAGCGGTGGCGCAAGCCAAGCAGATGGAGTCCGCGGCCTAGTGGCGCTGCAGGTTCATATCGTCACGCCCGAGCGCGAGGTCTGGTCCGGGGAGGTCCAAGAGCTGATCGCGCGCGGAACCGACGGCGAAGTCGGCATCCTCGGCGGCCACGCGCCGCTGCTCGTGCAACTCACGATCGGCCCGTTGCGCATGTTGCGGGACGAGGGCGAGGTTGCCGCGGTGGTCGACGGTGGCTTCCTGCACGTGTCGTCGCACGACGGCGCCACGCGCGCCGACGTGCTGGCGGCGCACGCAGAGCTCGCCGATGAGATCGACGTCGCCGCGGCACGCCTTCGGCTCGAGGAGTGGGAGAGCCGCGTGGCCGAGGACAACAGCGGGGTCGCGCAAGGCGAGATCGCCAAGGCCATGGCCCGGATCAAGCTGGCCGGCTGACCGGCTCACGACCTGACACCGGGTACCATCGAGCCATGGATCGCCTCCTCGTGACCGGGGGCGCCCGTCTGGCCGGCACCGTACAGGTATCGGGGGCGAAGAACTCCGCACTCAAGCTGATGGCCGCGTCGTTGCTGGCGCCCGGCCGCAGCGTCATCTCCAACGTGCCCCGGATCCGCGATTGCGTCGTGATGGCCGAGATGTTGCAACACCTCGGTGTGTCCGTCCGACTGTCTCGCGGCACGGCCGAGCTCGACGCGACGACGGTGGACGGCATCGAGGCGCCCCATGAGTTGGTGCGTCAGATGCGAGCCTCGATCGTGATCTTGGGTCCCCTCCTCGCGCGGTGCGGGCGCGCGCGGGTGGCGTTGCCCGGCGGTGATGAGATCGGCGCTCGCCCGGTCGAGCTGCACGTGCGCGGCCTCGAGCGCATGGGCGCGACGTTTCGCCCCGAGCACGGCTACCTGGTCGCCGAGGCCCCGGATCTGCACGGGGCGTCGATCACGCTGGACTACCCGAGCGTCACCGCAACCGAGAACCTGCTGCTGGCCGCCGTACGCGCCCGCGGAACCACGGTGATCGACAATGCGGCGCGGGAGCCGGAGATTGCCGACCTTGCGATGTTCCTGCGGTCGATGGGCGCGCTCGTTGACGGCGTCGGTAGTTCCACCATCGAGATCCAAGGCGTGGACGAACTGCGCCCCGCGAACCACACGACGGTCCCGGACCGCATCGAGGTGGGCACGTGGGCGGCGGCGGCCGTGGCCACGTTGGGCGACGTCACCGTCGCGAACGCGCGCCCCGAGCATCTCGAGCTGCTCCTCACGAAGTTGGCCGATATCGGCGCGACGGTGGAGACCTCGGACGCCGGTTTGCGGATCCACCAATCGGCACGGCCTCGCGCGATGGACTTCGTCACGCTTCCGTACCCGGGCATCGCCACCGACTTTCAGCCGATCTTGCTGGCGATGCTCGCCGTTGCCGACGGCACAAGCATCGCGACAGAGAACGTTTTCGAAGGCAGGTTCCTGTACGTGGGGGAGTTGCGGCGGATGGGAGCCGATATCCGCACCGAGGGTCATCACGCCGTCATCCGGGGCGTGCCGCAGCTGTCGGCGGCGCCGGTACGCGCGCTCGATGTTCGCGCGGGCATGGCGTTGGTGATCGCGGCGTTGTGTGCCGACGGCGTCACGGAGATCTCCGACGTGCAGCACATCGATCGTGGCTACGAGGATCTCGAGGGCAAGCTGACGGCCCTCGGAGCCCAGGTGCGGCGCGAAGGCGATGCCATCGTCGTGCCGGATCGGGCAACGGCCGGTTGATCCCGCAACCGCCCGCTCCACCGATCCCGCCGCCACCCGACGAGAACGTTCCCGTCCTCGGACCCGGTCCGAAGGGGCTGCCTGCCGTGGATTGGAGCGTATGGGAGGCGCTGCTCGTCGGCCTGTTCGCGAACCTGGTCCTGGCGCAAGCGCTCTTCGGAGGCATCGCCTACGCGTTACTCGGGATCACGTCGACCGACGACCCGAAGACGGTGATCGTCGGGGTCATCGCCGATGTTGCGTGGATCGGATGCACGCTGCTGTGGCTGCAGCGGCGGCACGCGGGATGGCGCGAACGCGTCGGCGTGTTCTTCGGCAGACGCGGTCTTCGCGACGGTGCGTTCGGGGCGATCGCGGGTGCGCTGCTGTACCCGCTGATCGCCGTGGCGGTCGCGGTGCCGCTCACCGTGCTCTTCGGTGCGCTATCGGGGCGGGACGCAACCACGCCGGACCAACTCCCGGGGAACCTGTCGACCGCAGAGGCTGCGGTGACCGTGATCCTCGCGGTGTTCATCGCCCCGATCGCAGAGGAGCTGTTCTTCCGCGGCGTCTTGTTCCGCAGCATCCGCGATCGTCGCGGATTCTGGTTGGGGGCGGTGGCGTCCGGGCTGCTGTTCGGATCGGTGCACTACGTGCCCGCGGCGTGGCAAGACACCGTGTTGCTGCAGACGATCATGGTGTTCACGGGGATCGGGCTCGCGTGGGTCTATGAGCGCCGGGGGAACCTCGTGGCGAACGTCGCGACCCACATGGTCTTCAACACGATCGGGGTGGCACTGATCCTGACGTCTCGCTGAACCAGCGGTTCCGTATCCTGGGTGTCGTTGCCGATCCGAAGGAGCCCTGCCGGATGCCGCTGTTCGCGAGCCAGGAGTGGTTCGACGCCTTCGTGATCCTGATCAACGCCTCATCGGAGTATCGGGCCGTGGCGAGCGACTGGGAGGGCGACATCGCGTTTCGGATCATGGCCGAGCCTGACCACGGCGTGCCCGAGGACATCTGGGGCTATCTCGACCTGTGGCACGGCCGATGTCGCGGAGGCAGGGTCATCACCGCGTCCGAGGGCGAGGCTGCCGCCTACACGATCGCGGCACCGTTCTCACGCTGGAAGGATGTCCTGCGCGACGAACTCGACCCGATCAAGGGCATGATGCAGGGCAAGTTGCGGGTTCGCGGCGACCTGCCGACGATCGTGCGCTACGTCAAGGCCGCCAACGAGCTCGTGCGTCTCACCGGTGACGTGGACACGCTCTTTCAGGACGAGATCTAGGTGCGCGCGGTCGTGTTCCGGACCGAGGCTGCCGTCGAGGTGCTCGACCGGCCGGAGCCGACGGTGCACGAGCCCACCGATGCCGTGCTTCGGGTGACGCGTGCGGGCATCTGCGGCTCCGATCTGCACTTCTTCCATGGGAAGGCGCCGATGGACCCGGGCACGATCATGGGCCATGAGGCGGTCGGCGTGATCGAGGCAGTGGGCGATGGTGTCTCGACGGTGGGCGTCGGCGATCGGGTGGTGACGTCGTTCCATATCGCGTGCGGGACATGCTGGTTCTGCCGATCGGGGCAAAGCGGCCTGTGCGACGAGCATCGGATCTTGGGCGGCGGGCCGTTCGGTGGCGACCTCGCGGGCACGCAGGCCCAGTTCGTACGGGTGCCGAACGCAGATGTGAACCTGCTCAGGGTCCCCGCCGAGGTCGACGACGAACACGCGTTGTTCGTGGGCGATGTGTTGACGACCGGCGTCTACGCGGCGGCGTTGGCGGCTGCCTCCACTGAGGACACCGTCGCGATCGTGGGTGCGGGACCGGTGGGCTTCTGCATCGCCCAGGCCCTGGCCGACGCCGGCGCCCGTGCGATCTTCGCGTTGGACCGCGACCCCGCTCGTCTCGCGCTGATCGCCACCACCGGCGCCACACCGGTCGACGTCGGGGCCACCAACCCCGAGATGGAGCTGGCGCGTGCTACCGACGGCCGCGGCGCCGATATCGTGCTCGACGCGGTCGGCGCACCCGACGCCTACGCCACTGCGCTGGAGGTCGTGCGTCGGGGCGGGCGCGTCGTGGTGGTCGGCATGTACACGTCCGAGACGGTGGAGCTGCAGCTCGGGGTGTCGTGGATCCGGGCGCTCGATCTCGTGTTCGCCGGTGAGACGCCCGTGCACGCGTGGTGGGAGCGCACGATGGCGGCGCTCGCCGCGGGAAGGCTCGACCCATCGCCCTTGGTCAGCCACCGGTTGCCGTTGGCCGAGGCGCAGGCCGGCTACCTCGCGTTCGACCGGCGGGAAGCGACGAAGGTGGTCTTGGACCCGTGGGCGTGAGAGATACGGCGCCCGGCGATGAGCTCGCCGGCCTCCGCGATCTCGTCGACGCCCTGATCGCCGCGAACCTGCTGCGCGATCCACATCGAGCGACGCGGATCCGACGGCGAGAGGCGGCCTCGCTCGTCGCGATCGACGCCGGCATCGCCGTCACGGTGCAGATGCTGCCGGGGGCCGCGAATGCGCCGGGCAGCGTCCTCGTGCACGACGGAGAAGATCCGTGGGCAGAAGTGGTGGTACACGCCGACGGCACGGCGCTGCTGGGATTGGCGGCATCGCCGCTACGCTTCGGCTTGCCGGACGCGCTGACGCCCGGCGGTCGTGACGTGATCCGGCAGATCGTGCAGCGTCGGATCCGCGTTCGCGGGTTGATCCGTCATCTCGGCACCGTCCGGCGACTCTCGATGCTGTTGTCCGCACGGTAGGCGCGTTCGATGGGATCCCGGCCACAGCGCGCTCCCGGTCGAGTGGACGAGTCGGCCGCCCAGCGCGTCACCGAACGTCGGTGGCTCCCGGCAGCCCTGGTCACGGCCCTGATCCTCGTGGTCGCCGGCGGTGGAGTCACGGCGGCTCACATCACGGCAGGAGCCGCCGGTGCACCCGTGGCGGTCGGCGCGGCCGTACAGGTGCAGCCGCGGGCAGGTTGGGATCTCGAGTCGCGAAGCGACGCGCCACCGTTCGCGCGATTCCACCGCGGGCCGGTGCTCGTGGACGTGATCGCATATCCGCGCGAGCCCGCCGGGCCGCTGGCCGTCGCGCAGCGCTACGTCGCCGAGTCGCTTCGACCCGGGCTCGCGAGCGTCAGCGTTGGCGAGCCCGCCGCGACCACGATCGCCGGTGGCGTGGAGGCTGTGCGTTTCGGCTACGTCGGGATCACGAACGCCGGCGTGCCGGTCGAAGGCGTGGTCGTTGCGGCCAACGGCGCAACTGCGGCAGCGGTCTTCGACGCGTACGGGCCACATGGGGCGCTCGCGACCGTGGCCGACGATCTCCGCGCGATGATCGAGGGGGCGGTGGTCGACTGATGCGCGTTCGGCACGCCCACCTGCATCACCGCTCGATCTTCCAGATCCACCAGCCGGCTTTCTGGGTGTTCGCCGCCTTCCTGATCTACGGGATGTTCCGGATGGTGTCGGCGCTCGTGCAGCTGTCGGCGATCTCGCGGTCGGGATGGGCGCTGTCATGGCTGCTGCTCACGTTGTACGCGGCGCCGGTGTTCCTGCTGATCTACTACCTCGACCTGTACGAACGCGAGCCGCTGTCGGTCGCGATCGCGGCGTTCCTGTGGGGCGCGTTCGCGGCCACGGCTCTCGCGCTGGACGCCGGCGGGTGGGACGAGGTGCTGGCACAACTCGCCGGCGCAGGCTTCGCGGCACGTTGGGCGCCCGCGCTGACCGCGCCGATCATCGAGGAATCCCTGAAAGGCGCGGGGGTGGTGCTGCTCTACCTGATCGTGCGCGACGAGATCGACGATGTGATGGACGGGTTCGTCTACGGGGCGCTGTGCGGGCTCGGCTTCGCCGTGGTCGAGGACGTCGTGTACTTCATGGCTGCGTTCGGCGGCACGCCGGCGGGGGTCCTGCAGGGGTTCTACGTCCGCGTCTTGTCCAGCGGTCTGTACGGGCACGTGCTGTACACGGGGCTGGTGGGCATGGCGGTGGGCTTGCTCGTATCGCGTCGCGAGCCCGTGCCCGTGCGGGCGCGCCTGCCCGTGGCCGCGGGCATCGTCGGGCTTGCCGTACTCGGCCACTTCGTGTGGAACTCGCCGTTGTTGTCGATCGGACCGACACCACCCATCCAAGGGATCGAGTGGATCGGGCTGCCGTTGTCGCTGGCGATCAAGGGTCTGCCGCTGTTGCTGTTCGTGGTCGTGGCCCTTCGCCTCGCACGCCGACGCGAGGTGCGTTGGTTGGATGCCGCACTCGCTGGTGAGGTCGGGGGCGAGGCTTTGAGCGCCTCGGAGTTCGAAACGTTGCGCGTGCCTGCGCTGCGGCGAGATGCCGTGTCGGCGATGCGGCGACGGGCGGGCGCTCGCGCGGCCAAGCTGCTTGCGCGGTTGCAGCGGGAACAGATCGACCTGGCGATGATCGCCTCTCGGGTGGCCGCAGACGACTATCCGGCGCTGCTGCAGCAGCGCGACTACTGCCGGTCCCTGCGCGATGCCCTGGCGGCGGTGCCGGGAGCGCAGGCGGCCGCCGACCTCGCGGGGCCGGCTGGTCGGTAGGCTCAGGCCCACATGGACGTCGAAAGCCTGATCGAAGGAGTGCTCGCCGGGGAGGCCCGGGCGGTGGCACGCGCGATCTCGCTGGTCGAGGACGATCGCCCGGAGCTGGCGGACCTGTCGGCGGGCATCTACGCGAGCACCGGCACAGCCGCGACGGTCGGCCTGACGGGAGCCCCGGGTGTGGGCAAATCCACCCTTGCGGCCGTGCTCGTGCGCAGCGCACGCACCGCCGGCCGGCGCGTCGCGGTGCTTGCGATCGACCCGACGTCGCCGTATACCGGCGGGGCGCTGCTCGGAGATCGGGTCCGCATGCAAGAGCACGCGACCGATCCCGACGTCTTCATCCGCTCGATGGCCACGCGCGGTCATCTCGGCGGGATGGCGCTCGCCGCACCGGAGGCGGTGCGGATCCTCGACGCGGCCGGCTACGACCTGGTCGTGGTTGAGACGGTGGGCGTTGGTCAGGCCGAGGTCGACGTTGCCGCGGCCACAGACACGGCCATCGTGGTCCTCGCGCCGGGGCTCGGGGACGCCGTGCAGATGGCCAAGGCCGGCATCTTGGAGATCGCCGACGTGTTCGTGGTCAACAAGGCCGACCGCGATGGTGCCGCCGAGGTCGTGCGCGAGCTCGGCCAGATGCTGCGGCTCGGTGCCGCCCGCGGATGGGAGGTGCCCGTGCTGTCGACCACCGCCACCAGCCCGGAGGGCACCGAGGCGTTGTGGGCCACCGTCGAGGAGCACCACGCGTGGCTCGCGAACTCCGGGTCGCTCGACGCCAAACGCGAGGCTCGACTTCTGCGAGAGGTCGAGTCACTGGCCGCCGAGCGTTTCCGGCTCGTGACCGCCCAGGCGCTTGCGAACGACAGCGCGCTTGCTCGTGGGTTGCGGGAGCGCACCGTCGATCCGTACGCGGCGGCCGCAACGTTGCTCCGCGCGGTCGTGCCGCAGGAGTAGGCTCCGGGCGGGAGGGGTTGCCGGATCGTGGACACCGGATCGCGCGCCGACGGGCAAGGGTCCCACGCCACGCGCTCGGGCATCCCGCTGGACCCGGTGTATGAGCCGCGCCACATCCCTGACCACGATCATCTCGACGGGCTGCCGGGTACCTATCCGTTCACGCGCGGCCCGTATGCGTCGATGTACCGCGGTCGACTGTGGACGATGCGGCAGTTCGCCGGCTACGGCACTCCCGCCGAGACGAACGAGCGCTTTCGCCTGCTGCTGGCGCGCGGGCAAACCGGGTTGTCGGTGGCTTTCGACATGCCGACCCTGATGGGCCTGGACCCCGACGATCCGCGTTCGGAGGGTGAGGTGGGGCGGTGTGGCGTCGCCGTCGCGACATCGGACGACACCGAAACGCTGTTCGCCGGCATCCCGCTGGACGAGGTGACGGTCTCGATGACGATCAACGGCCCGGCGGCGTGGATCTTCGCGTGCTACCTGGTGGCCGCCGAGCGGCAGGGGGTCGACTGGCATCAACTCGGCGGCACGTTGCAGACCGACATCTTCAAGGAGTACACGGCCCAGAAGGAGTGGCTCTTCCCGCCGCGCCCGCACCTGCGGCTGGTCGGGGACCTCATGGCCTTCTGCGCCACGCACACGCCGCGGTACCACCCGATCAGCGTGTCGGGCTACCACATCCGTGAAGCGGGCTCGACCGCCGTGCAGGAACTCGCCTTCACCCTGGCCGATGGGTTCGCCTACGTCGAGCTCGGTCGCGCCCGAGGCCTCGACGTCGATGCGTTCGCGCCTCGTCTGTCGTTCTTCTTCGACGCGCACATCGATCTGTTCGAAGAGGTGGCCAAGTTCCGCGCGGCCCGCCGGATCTGGGCCCGCTGGATGCGCGACCGCTACGGCGCTCGCACGCCCGAGGCCCAGCGTCTGCGCTTCCACACCCAAACCGCCGGGGTCTCGCTCACGGCGCAGCAGCCCATGAACAACGTCGTGCGCACGGCGATCGAGGCGCTTGCCGCCGTGCTCGGCGGCACCCAGTCGCTGCACACGAACGCCCTGGACGAGGTGCTGGCGCTGCCGACCGAGGAAGCCGCGACCCTCGCGCTGCGTACGCAACAGGTGATCGCCTACGAAACCGGGGTCCCGGCGGTGGCCGACCCCCTTGGCGGTTCCTATTTCGTCGAGGCGCTGACCGACGAGATCGAGCGGCAGGCTGAGGAGTTGTTCACGCAGATCCTGGCGATGGGCGAGGGCTCCATGCTGGAAGGAGTGCTGCGCGGGGTCGAGCTCGGGTGGTTCACCCAGCTGATCGCCGAGGCCGCGTTCGACGAACAACGGCGAACCGAGGTGGGGGACCTCGGCCAGGTCGGGGTCAACGCCTTCGAGGAGGGGCCCGCTCCCGAGCCGGAGCTCCTCCAGATCCCGATGGCGACCGAGCGTGCACAGGTCGCAGCGGTGGCCCGCGTTCGCACCGAGCGGGATCCCGGGGTGGCGGCCGACGCCCTCACCACGCTGACCGCCACCGCCGCCACCCCGGACGGTGAGCTCATCGAGCCGCTGATCGAGTGCGCCCGAGCCGGCTGCACCGGCGGGGAGGTCACGGCCGCCCTTCAACGCGTGTTCGGCACGTGGCGCGAGACACCCACTTTCTGAAAACGTTTCCGCAACGACTCGTTATTGCGGCGCGTTGCAACAAGGAGGTAGGATGAGCCGCGAAGAGGCGGCGTGCGAACCCGCCGCCATGGGGGGTCAGGTGTTGGCGCAAACCGCAGAGGCATTCGGTGTGGGCGTCATCGTCACGGCGTTTTTCTTCGGCTTTCGCCACGGCATCGACTTCGATCACATCGCAGCGATCACCGACATCACGACGTCGCAGGACGATCGCGCCACGTCGATGTTCTTCGGGACGCTGTACGCGCTCGGCCATGCCCTCGTGGTGTTCTTGATCGGCACGGCGGCGATCCTGATCGGCGCGAATCTTCCCGAGGGGATCGACGCGATCATGGAGCGGATCGTCGGCTTCACGCTCGTGCTGCTCGGCGTGTTCGTCTTCGCTTCACTGATCAAGCACGGACGCGAGTTCCGGATGCGTAGCCGTTGGATGTTGATCTTCAGCGGCACGCAGACCGCGTACCGCAAGGCGCGCGGTGCGCTCGACCGCCGCAAGAGGCGCGGTGCCGTGGATCCCCATGACTCCGAGCCGATGCACATGCACTCCGAAGGGGGGGTCGCGGTGGCCGTCGCCGAGGATCTGCCGGTCTCGGAGTGGCACCACGGCCATCACGGCAAGCCCGGGCACCACCACCACAAGCACCCCGAGCCCGAGGCCTTCATGAACTACGGCAAGCGAACCGCCTTCGTCGTCGGGATGGTGCACGGAGTCGGTGCGGAAACCCCCACGCAAGTGTTGATCTTCCTGACGGCGGTCACCGCGGGGGGCAAGCTCAGCGGCGAAGTCCTGCTGATCACCTTCCTGCTGGGGCTCCTCGCCTCGAATTCGCTGATCACGCTCGGCTCTGCGTTCGGGTTCATGCGCGCGACCCGCAACTGGAAGCTCTACGTCGCCGTCGCCATCATCACCGGGACCTTCAGCCTCGTGATCGGGGTGCTCTTCCTGTTTGGCGAGGGGAGCTTGCTGCCGGCGTTGTTCGGAGGGTAGCGGCGGGTCGCGTCACGCGACGCTGGCACACGCCGCGCACAGTCCGGTGATCGCGAAGTGTGTCAGGTCGGCGACGAACCCGTGATGGCGGTGGATCAGCGCACCGAGGCGCTCCGCCTCCGTGATCGACAGCTCGTCGTCGCGCCCGCAGCGTGCGCACGTGAGGTGCACATGCTGCGCTTCGTCGGCCTTGTGGTACTCGGCGCCGGACTCCAGGTGGGAGTGTTGCAGCACGCCGATCTCTTCGAGAAGGGTCAGCGTGCGGTAGACGGTGGACGGGTTCACTCCCGGCATGTCGCCTTCCACCTTCCGGGCGATCGTCGTCGGGGAAATGTGCCCTTGCGTGCGCATCACCTCCGACACGATCGCTCGGCGCTGGGGGGTCATGCGGAGCCCACGGCTCCGTAGCAGCTCGAGCACGTCCGCGTAGTCGACCTGGGCACTTTCCATCGGCGGGGAATTCTAGCAGTGGCTTGCAGGTGCAACGCAGCGTATTGCAGGTGCGGAAACGTATGGGTGCGGCGGTAGCCTGGGCGTATGACGGTGTTGGTGACGGGTGCCTCCGGGGTCCTCGGTCGCGTGGTCGTGAAGTCCTTGCTGGCACGCGACGAGGTGCGGGCGACGGTGCGACGCGACGAGGCGGCCGCACCGCTGCGATCGCTGGGAGCAAAGGTTGCCGTGCGTGCAGGCATGCACGCCGACGAACTCGTCGAGATCCTTCCCCGATGCCACACCCTCGTGCACCTGACCGGCGGCGTGAACCAACCCGACCCCGACGCCTTGTTCTGGGCCAACCACGGTTCCGTGCAGGTGGCCGTCGAGGCGGCGCGGCAGGTGGGCACGAAGCGGATCGTGCTGCTGTCGGTGCCGGGGGCCGATCCGCAACACACGCATCCCTTCTTGCGAGCCAAGGGCATGGCCGAGCAGGTCGTCGTCGACTCTGGCTTGGAGTACGCGATCGTGCGCTCGGCACATGCCTATGGGCTCGGCGGGCTGTGGTTCACCGCCACCGTGCACGGCGCCATCGCCGCGCCACCGTTCGTGTGCGGGCCCGGGGATCAAAGCGTTGCCCCGGTGTTCGCCGAGGACCTCGGGGCTGTCGTGGCGGCGATCGATGACCACCCGGAACCGCTCGCCGGCGTCTGGGGGCTGGAGGGTCCGGACGCTCTGACGGCAGACCAGCTCGTCGCGGCCCTTCGCGACGACGAGACCCCTGCGACGCACGCGGGCGGTCAGGCCGCCGCGGCTGCACTCACCCGGTTGCTCGACGCCGGCATCGACGCCGTGACCGCGTCCTTTTTCGCGATGCCGAGCCGATCGGATGCTCCCGATGTGGCGGCTGCGTTCGGCGTCTCGCTGACCCCCCTGCTGGTCGGGTTGCGCTCCACAGCCGAGGCGGCTGCCGTGCTCGGGGAGGGGTAGGCTTCGCGCCCATGGGGGAGTTCGTGCGGCTCGAGGTGGACGACGGCGTCGGGGTGATCCGCCTGGATCGCCCCCCCGCCAACGCGATCGGGCTGCAGGCCGGTCGCGAGCTGCAGGAAGCGATCCGCGAGGCCGACGTGCGCGCCGACGTCGGCGCGATCGTCGTGTGGGGCGGTCGCAAGATCTTCGCGGCCGGGGCCGACATCAAGGCCATGGCCACGTGGAGCAGCGACGAGGTCCGTCCGTCTGTCGACGCCTTGGGCGATGCCTGCGATCTGCTCGAGGCGATCGGGACGGTGTCGATCGCTGCGGTGAACGGGTACGCACTCGGCGGCGGCATGGAGCTCGCCTTGGCCTGCGACCTCCGCTATCTCGCGACCGACGCGACCCTCGGGCAACCGGAGATCAAGCTCGGCGTGATCCCGGGAGCCGGGGGAACCCAGCGGCTGGTGAGGCTCGTGGGGCCGGGGCGCGCGCGCGAGCTGGTCTACTCGGGTCGATCCATCTCCGCCGAGGAGTCTGCGCGGCTCGGTCTGGCAGAAAAGGTCGTTTCCCCCGACGATGTGTTCCCGACCGCGATCGCTGATGCGCGTGTCTTCGCCCGCGGGCCGCGCCACGCGCTGTCGGCGGCCAAGGCGGCGATCGCCGCCGCGGTCGACACGCCCGGGGCTTCGGGCATCCGCGCCGAGCGCGAGGCGTTCCTGGCCCTGTTCGGCACGTCTGACCAGCGCGAAGGCATGGCGGCGTTCCTCGAGAAGCGCGAGCCGAACTTCGGCGGCTGAGCCGTCCGGTCCGATCGACGTTCATACGATCGCAACATCCCGGACATCCGCGTGTCATACCCCGTCGTTACGTTTGCGTCGATGGGAACCCGCAGGCCATCGCGGGCGTCCCGATATCGACGGGCGAACGGGAATGAACCGGGTCCCGCCGCTGTTCGAAGAGGGTACTGAGGGGTCGGACACCCGCATCCGACCCGGGGGAAAGGATGTGAATCGCATGTCGGACGACAGGTTCAGGGGGGCGTCCGTCCGGAACCTTCCGCGACCGAACAAGACCTACTCGGCCGGGCGTGTGTGCGCCGAGTCGAGGTGCGAAACCAAGCTGTCGATCTACAGCAAATGGCAGTACTGCTGGCAGCACGAGCCCGTGCACTCCTACGTGCCGCGCGGCAAACGCAAGAGCCGATCCCGCGCGGCGTAGCCGCACGCCGTCACCAACCGCGGGCCCCTCGCGACCGAGGGGCCCGCTCACGTCCGGGGGATGCCACTTAGGCCGGTCGGCCCCTCCCTGCAGGCGAAGGTCGGTTCCGACGCACGACGGGTCAAGGCTCCCCAAGGGGCGCCGATGGCTTGGGGGACCGCTCCCCCCGAGTGGCACCCCCCAAGATGGCCAACGACCTCACGGAGCCTCCGCCGCCGATGCGCATGGGCGATTGCCCATATTGCGAGCGCGCCGTGCTCGTGTACGAGGAGCCGCCCCGCTGCCCGCTGTGCGCGTGCCCGCTCGACGCCTCGACGATGCGCCCCTTCGCGGTACCCGGCGATCGCGCCGCCGAGGCCGAGTAGCGCTCAGCGCTGCAGCTCCGCTCGCTTCCAGCCTCGCACCGAGTTCACGAACGCGATCTCCTTGGCCTGTCGGAGCGCACCGAGGGTGATGATCGCTTCTTGGAGCGCCCCCTCTGCAAGCAGCGCGGCGCGCTCGCAGCCCGGCAGTAAGCCGGCATCCAGCGGCGGCGTCACCCATCGCCCATCGATGCGCGCCGCGATATTGGCTCGCGTCGTCTCGGTGACCTCGCCGCGGGTGTTCACCAGCACGACGTCGTCCACGTCGGGGAAGCGCTGGGTCGCGGCCTCGTATCGTGCCCGCAGCGTCGTCTTGTGGAACAGCAAGGGATCGGCGGGATCCACTGGGTGCGCGACGTCGACCGCCAGCCGCACCGGCTCGGGCGTCGCGGTCATCGGCGCCGAGCCGATCTCCACGCGCCCCCGGCGGTCAATGAGGAGCCGTACCTTGGCCGGCTTCGTTGGGAACCGCAACGCTTCGCGATCCAGCGCGCTCGCGATGGCGGCTTCGTCCAGGTCGATACCCAGGTAGGCGGCGGATGCCCGCAGGCGTGCGAGATGTTCGTCGAGTCGGCGATAGCCGGTTCCCGGCTCGTGCGCGAGGGATTCGAGCAAACGAAACGGCGGGCGCCGGCTCGTGAGCACGCGAGCCTTCGCCACCGTCTCGTCGTACTCGGCAGCCGCCTGGGAGTCCCACGTGATGCCGCCACCCACCCCGTAGGTTGCCGCCCCACTCTCCGCGTCGTGCACGACCGTTCGGATCGCCACGTTGAAGCGCGCTCGCGGTCCCGCCACCCCTGAAGGGGCGATGTAGCCGACGGTGCCGCAATACACGCCGCGAGGGTCCTGCTCGCGGTCGGCGATGATGCCCATCGTCGAGACCTTCGGCGCACCCGTGACGGATCCGCACGGAAACAGCGCCCGGAAGACATCGAGCATCGACGTCCCGGCTCGCAGGTCGGCACCGACGCTCGATGTGAGCTGCCACACGGTCTCGAAGCGCTCGGCCGTATAGACGTCGGACCAGGTGACGGTTCCCTCTCGGGCGATGCGACCGATGTCGTTACGCAGCAGATCGACGATCATCGCGTTCTCCGCCCGGTCCTTGACGGAGCCTTGGAGGTGTGCACGCAGTGCCTCGTCCTCATCCAGCCAGCGCCCGCGTGGTGCCGTGCCCTTCATCGGTCGGGCCGTGATCCGCCCGTCGTCGATCCGGAAGAACAGCTCGGGCGAGGCCGACAGCACATGGAAGCGCCCGGTATCGAGGTAGGCAGCGTATGCGCCACGTTGCGCGAAGCACAGATCGCGGTATAGGCCCCGAGGGTCGCCCTCGATCTGGGCGCGCAGCCGTAACGTGAAATTCACTTGGTAGGTGTCGCCCGCAGCGATGTGCTGGTGGATCCTCGCGATGTCGGCGTCATAGTCCGACCGGGACATCGACGGCGTCCATGCCGCATCGGAGGGCTCGGGCCGATCCACGGGAGGGTCCGGCAAGGTGGTTTCTTCCCGACCCTCGAACATCGCGAACCACGCGAGCGGCGCTTCGGTGAACACGTCGGTGGGGTCGCGCGGGCGTACCCGCAGTGCCGGGTCGAGCCCCGGCGCTGCCTCGTAGGCGACGTAGCCGGCCGCCCACAGCCCACGCGCCGCGGCCTGCTCGGCCGCGGCTATCACGCCGGGAACCTCCGCCGCCCGGCGTGCCTCCAGCACGCCGGCCGGCCCCACCAGGCGGAACGAGGGCTCTGCGCCCGTCAGATCGTCGAATCGGGCCTCGATCACGACCGTCACGATACGTGGCGACCTTCGACATCGGGCTCGCGGTAGCCTGGGCGGCATGCCTTCCGTGCTGGTCGCGATGTCCGGTGGCGTCGACTCCTCGGTCGCCGCGTGCCTGCTGCGAGAGCAGGGGTACGACGTCGTGGGCTCGCACATGTCGCTGGTGCACCTCGACGGTGTCGAGCATGGGTGCTGCGGGCCCGCCGCTCGAGCCGACGCGGAGGAGGTGGCACGCATCGCCGGCATCCCGTTCGAGATCTGCGATCTCACCGCAGCGTTCGATGCAGCCGTGATCGACGACTTCGCCGGCGAGCACGCGGCGGGCCGAACGCCCAACCCGTGCGCGCGCTGCAACGGCGAGATCAAGTTCGGCGCGTTCGTGCGCCGGGCCGATGAGCTCGGTATCGACCTGGTGGCCACGGGGCACTACGTGCGCACGGCGCAGGGTGAGGATGGCGTCTGGCATCTGCGGCGCGGAGCCGACGCGGGCAAAGACCAGAGCTACATGCTCCACATGCTCGGGCAGTCGCAGCTGTCGCGCTCGGTGTTCCCGGTCGGCGGGTTGCCGAAGCTCGAGACGCGTGCGATGGCCGAGCGCTTCGGGCTGCCGGTCGCGACCAAGCCGGATTCGCAGGAGCTGTGTTTCGCCCCGAGCGGGGACGCGGGAGGATTCGTGCGTGCGCAGGTGCCGGCGCTCGTGCACGCGGGCGGCGAGGTCGTCGATCCGGACGGGCGCGTGCTGGCAGCGCACGACGGAACGTTCGCGTTCACCGTCGGGCAGCGGCGCGGGCTCGGCGTCGCCACCGGTTCGCCCATGTACGTGCTCGAGGTCGATGCGCCCGCCAACCGTGTCGTGGTCGGCCCCAGCGAGTTGTTGTCCAAACGAGGGCTGCGGGCCGATCGGGTCTCCTGGGTTGCCGGCGAGCCTCCCCACGACGGCCCCTTCGAGGCGCGGGTCCGTGTGCGCTACCGCGGCGAAGACGTGGACGCCGTGATCACGCCGGAGCCGGGAGAGCGGTTCACCGTTGCGTTCCGTCGCCCGCAACGGGCGATCGCTCCCGGGCAAAGCGCCGTCGTGTACCGGGGCGACGAGCTGCTCGGCGGCGGTCGCATCGTCGAGACTCGCTGAGGCGACCGGGGCGCGTCACCCGGCGGCACTAGACTGCCGGCGTGAAGCTGCTGCGGCGCCGTACGAGGGCCTTCGACATCCAGGTGCAGGACCTGACCCTGCATATCACCGCGCCAGAGGACTTCGCTGAGGAGTCCCGGGCCGCCGCGTTGTCGTTCTGGGAGCAGTTGCAGTCCTACGGGGCGCGAGACCCCGACTTCCGTACGTCCAAACGGGCACTGACCCGGATCGCCTCCGACGCGCCCGAGATCGTCAAGGAGGTCGTCTCGGCCGCGACCGCCGCCGGCGTGGGACCGATGTTCTGTTTCCGCGGAGCGGTGGTCGACGCGGTCGGCCGGTTCCTCGCAGAGCAGATGCACGAGGTGACGGTCGCCTGCGACGGCGACTACTTCATCAAAGCCAAGAAGCGGATGAAGGTGGCCGTGAAGCGCCGCGGCGGGGAGCCGATCACGATCGTGCTCGAGCCCGATCCTCGCGGCGTCGGGCTGTCGACCACGCTGGGGCGTGGCCGGGGCGGGCAAGGGCCCGACGGTTTGGCCGTGATCGCGCGAAGCTGCATGCTGGCCGACGCGGCCGCCGCTGGCGTGCAGGCGTGTTTGCCCAAGCCCGACGGGTTCGGCATGGCGCTGCACTACCTGCAGCGCGTGCCCGGCGTGACCGGCGGTGTGGTGGTGATCGCGGAGCGGATCGGCGTGGCCGGTGGCGTGGAGATCGCCGGATGAGCACGGCCGATGACCGTGACCGCGCCGAGGCCAAGGTTCGCGTCGAGGAACTGCGCGAGCAGATCAACCAGCACTCCTACCGGTATCACGTGCTCGACGATCCGGAGCTCAGCGATGCCCAGTACGACGAGCTGGTCGCCGACCTGCGCCGCCTGGAAGATGCCTATCCCGAGTTGATCACGGCGGACTCGCCGACCCAGCGGGTGGGGGCGGTGCCCGCGGAGTTGTTCGCCCCCGTCGAGCATCGCGCGCCGATGCTCTCGCTCGACAACGCCTTCTCGTTCGACGAGCTGGACCTGTGGGCCGAGCGTGTCGTCAAGGGGCTCGGCGAGTTACCCGCGTTCGCGTGTGAGTTGAAGATCGACGGCGTCGCGTGCGCGCTCACCTACGAGCGCGGCGCGCTGGTTCGCGCGGCGACCCGCGGCGACGGACGCATCGGCGAGGACATCACGGCCAATGTGCGCACGGTCGAGGGGATCCCCGCCCGCCTCGCGATCGAGGCGCCGCCGGCGATCGTCGAGATCCGCGGGGAGATGTACCTGCCCGTGCAAGCGTTCGAGACGTTGAACGAGGGGCTGCAAACCGCCGGGCTCAAGGCGTTCGCGAACCCGCGCAACGCGGCGGCCGGATCGTTGCGCCAGAAGAACCCGAAGGTGACCGCGTCGCGTCCATTGCGCCTGTGGGTGCATTCCCTTGGGGCGGCCGAAGGCGTGACGTTCGCCACGCATGAGGCGTTCTTGGATTGGGCGCGGGAAGCGGGCCTGCCCGTCGCGCCGACCACGACCTGGTGCGACTCGCTCGCCGCCGTCAAGGACTTCCTGCGTCGCTGGCAGGAGCATCGTCACTCGATCGACTGGGAGATCGACGGTGCGGTGATCAAGGTCGACCGCACCGATCTGCAGCGCGAGCTTGGGGCGACCTCGCACGCGCCACGATGGGCGATCGCGTTCAAGTTCCCACCTGAAGAGCGCACGACCAGGTTGCGTGCGATCGACGTGCACACGGGTCGTACCGGCAAGGTCACTCCCTTCGCCGTACTCGATCCCGTGTTCGTCGGCGGGGTGAGCGTCACCTACGCGACGCTGCACAACGAGGGCGAGGTTCGCCGAAAGGACGTACGGGTCGGCGACACGGTGATCGTTCGGCGCGCCGGCGACGTGATCCCGGAGATCGTGGGGCCGGTGCTGTCGCTGCGAAAGAAGAGCGCTCGCCGATGGAAGATGCCCGCGACGTGCAACGCGTGTGGCACGCCGCTGGTTCGAGTTGAGGGAGCGGCAGACTACCGGTGCCCCAACAAGCGCGGCTGTCCGTCGCAGGGCCTCGAATGGCTGTTCCACTTTGCCGGTCGCGGCGCGATGGATATCGAGCACCTCGGCTTCGTCACCGTGGGCACACTGATGGAGAAGGGCCTCATCGAGGACCCGGCCGACATCTACGCGCTGGACGCCGCTGCGCTCGCACAACTCCCCGGGTTCAAGGACAGGTCCATCGAGAACCTGCTCGCGCAGATCGAGGGGTCCAAGGATCGGCCCATGTGGCGCCTGCTGGTCGGGCTGAACATCCGTCACGTCGGTACGCATGTAGCGCAGGTGATCGCGCGGGCCTTCGGGTCGATCGACGCTGTGGCGGCAGCGAGTGAAGATGCGATCGATGCCGTGCCCGAGATCGGTCCTGAGATCGCGGCGAGCGTGCGGGGGTGGTTCGAAGAGGACGAGAACCGGCAGCTGATCGAAAAGCTCCGCGCCGCCGGTGTTCGATTGGCCGACGATGCGAGCGCGGGGGGGTCCGCCAAGACGCTGGAAGGGGTGACGCTCGTGCTCACCGGGGGCCTGGCCACCATCTCACGCGAGGACGCCACGTTGATGGCCCAGGCCGCGGGGGCCCGGGTGGCCTCCAGCGTGTCGAGCAAGACCTCGTTCGTGGTTGCGGGCGACAACCCGGGTTCCAAGCGGGCGAGGGCCGAGGAACTCGGCATCGAGGTGATCGACGAGGCCACGTTCCTGTCGCGACTTCGTGCCGAAGGACCCTGATGTCGAGCCCGTACCGACTGCACGTGAGCCCGACGGGTCGGGTCGTGCGCATCCTGCTGGTGTGCACGGGCGCGCTGACGCTGGTGATCGACACCTGGGCGTTCCTCTACCTGCGGGGCCACGAGTTCGTCCTGATCCTTCCGGATCGGCACGGCCCGGCCGTGCAACAGCCGTATTGGGTGGGTCCGTCCGTCCCGATGTTCCTGTGGCTCCCGTCCCTGGTCTCCCAAGCGACGATCGTGCTGTGGCTCATCTGGCAACACCAGGCCACCGCGAATCTGTGGGCACGCGGCTTTCCGGGCTTGCGTATCCGGCCGGGCTGGGCGGTCGGCTGGTGGTTCATCCCGTTCGCGAACCTCGCGATGCCGCTGGTCGCGATGCTGGAGCTTGATCGCCGCTCGACGCCGGACGGCGTGGCGCGCACGGCGAGTCCGTTACTGGGGTGGTGGTGGGCGGCTTGGCTCGCGAGCTCCACGCTGCCCGTGATCGGCATGGTCGGGGCCATGTTCTCAACGACGTTGGACCTCGCGCGCTCGTTCGACAACAACCCGAAGAGCGTCGACTTCTCGGCGATCGCCCATGGCATCGCTCCATGGCTGCTGCTCGCTGGCGTGCTGCAGGCGACCGTGGCGGCGCTGGCCTACTTCGTGGTTCGTCGGATCGACGAGGCGCAGGAGCAGGTCGTGAACGTGGGCATGCTCACCCCGCCGCGGCCAGACGGCGATCGGAGCTGACGTGGCGACGCGTGTGAAGGCGACCAAGGGTGTGGCGAGGGTCGTGGTTGTCCTGCTTGGGGCGCAGGTCGTCGTGCTGGGCATCCGAGCGCTCGCATTGCTCGAGCGGATCAATCTGCTCGGCAAGGTTGCGCGCAGCGAGTGGGTGACGCTGGCCGACGCCGAGGTGGCCGACAGCAGGGTGCAGGTCGCAAGCGGCGTGTGGCTCCTGCTGTTCGTTTCGACCGTCATCGCGTGGTGCATCTGGCAACACCGAGCGCAGCACAACGCCCGTGAGCTGTCGTCGACTCGGCTCGACTACACGGCCGGGTGGGCGGTCGGGTGGTGGTTCGTCCCGTTCGCCAACTACGTCAAGCCGTTCTCGGCGGTCCGGGAAATGTGGCGAGCGAGCGCCGGCAGCATCGGGTGGCGTTCGGAGCCGAGCTGGCACGTGCTGGGTTGGTGGTGGGGCACGTGGGTCGCCTCCAACCTCCTGGGATCGCTTCGTGCCGCTACATCCGGCGCCGAGGTCGAGAGCCTGCGAAGAGGCGACGTGATCGCCGTCGTGTCGGTGATGCTGGGGATGGTTGCCGCCATCCTGGCGGTCCGCATCGTGCGGTCGATCACGGCCCGTCAAGCGATCGCGGTGGCTGCCTCGTTCGCCGCGCCGGGCCCGCCGATCGGCGTGTGGGGGGTCGGGCTCGACGGCATGCCGTTGCCTCCGGGCCCGCCCGTGCCGCCCCCGCCACCCACCTTCGGGTAGCTCGTCGCGGCGTCTAGACTGCGCCCATGCCGGTCGAGATCGACGTCGAACACGTGGCCAAGCTCGCGCGCCTGCAGTTGCGCGACGATGAGAAGGCGCAACTGACGGCGCAGTTGGGGCAGATCTTGGAGCACGCCGCCCGCGTGGGCGAGGTCGCGGCCGACGATGTTGCGCCGACGGCATCGCCCATCCCGCGGGCGAACGTCTATCGCGACGACGTCGTGGAACCATCGCTTCCCGTGGATGAGGCGCTTCGCAACGCGCCCGAGCGTGCGGGCGATCGCTTCCGGGTGCCGCGGATCGCGGAGACCGGATCGTGACGACACCGCTGTGCGATCTGACCGGCGCAGAGCTGAGCGCGCAGCTTGCCACCGGCGAAACATCGGCGGCGCAGATCCTCGCGTCGAGCCACGCGAGGATCGCCGCGGTCGACGACGATGTGCGAGCGTTGCTGACCCCGACCCCACAGCTCGCGTCCGAGCGGGCTGAGGAACTCGATGTCTATCTGTCGACCGGCGCGCCGCAGTCGCCTGCAGCCGGCATCCCGGTCGCCCTCAAGGACGTGTTGACGACCAACGGGATCCGTACGACCTGTGGGTCGCTCATCCTCGAGTCGTACGTGCCGCCGTATGACGCGACCGCGTGGACGCGTTTGTCCGGTGCCGGCGCGGTCCTGGTCGGCAAGACCAACTGTGACGAGTTCGCGATGGGCTCGTCCAACGAGAACTCCGCGTACGGACCGGTGCACAACCCGTGGGATCTGGAACGCGTGCCCGGGGGTTCCAGCGGCGGCTCAGCTGCGGCCGTCGCCGCTGGCGAGGCCGTCTGGGCGCTGGGGACCGACACCGGCGGCAGCGTGCGTCAGCCGGCGTCGCTGTGCGGCGTCGTCGGGTTGAAGCCGACGTATGGCCGGATCAGCCGCTACGGCTTGATCGCGTTCGCCTCTTCGCTCGACACGGTCGGCACCTTCACGCGAAGCGTGCGTGACGCGGGATCGATGCTGCAGGTGCTGGCCGGGCATGATGTGCGCGACGCGACGTCGTTGGACGTGCCCGTGCCCGACTACGGCGCGCACCTGGACGACGGCGTCGCCGGGCTGCGGATCGGCGTGGTTTCCGAAGCGTTCGGCGAGGGAGTCGAGCAGGCCGTGGCCGCATCGGTGCGCGCAGCGATCGAGCGTCTCGCAGGGCTCGGGGCCGAGGTCGGTGAGGTGCATCTGCCGCACGCCGCGTACGCGCTGTCCGCCTACTACCTGATCGCGCCCTCGGAGGCATCGTCCAACCTCGCGCGCTACGACGGGGTGCGCTACGGCCTGCGCGCCGAGGGCGAGCATGCGGACAGCATCGCCATGATGTTCGCGACCCGCGGCCAGGGGTTCGGCCCCGAGGTCAAACGGCGGATCATGCTCGGCACCTACGCGTTGTCGGCCGGTTACTACGACGCCTACTACGGGCAGGCGCAGAAGGTGCGCACGCTCGTGATCGCGGACTACGAGGCCGCGTTCGAACGCTTCGACGTACTCGTGTCGCCGACGTCGCCGACCACCGCATTTCGGATCGGGGAGAAGGCGGATGACCCGATGGCGATGTACCTGAACGACATCTTCACGATCCCGGCGAACCTCGCCGGGGTGCCTGCCATCAGCGTCCCATGCGGTCTGGACGACGGTGGCCTGCCCATCGGGCTGCAGCTGACCGCCCCCGCGCTCGACGAGTCCACGCTCCTTCGAGCGGCCCACGCCCTCGAAACCGAGCTGGCGCTGCACCTGCGCCCGCCGCTGCTTGACGGGTTGGGCACCTGATGAGCGTGACCGACTACGAGGTCGTGATCGGACTCGAGTGCCACGTGGAGCTGTCGACGGCGACCAAGATGTTCTGCCCCTGCGCGAACACCTTCGGCGCCGAGCCGAACACCAACACGTGTGCGGTGTGCCTCGGGCACCCGGGAACCCTGCCGGTGCCCAACCGCGAAGCGATCGCTCGCATCATGAAGGTCGGGCTTGCGCTCGGCAGCGCGATCGCCCCCCACTCGCTGTTCCATCGAAAGAACTACTTCTATCCCGACATGCCGAAGAACTTCCAGATCAGCCAGTTCGACCTGCCGATCTGCGTGGGTGGCTCGCTCGACATCGAGCTGGCCGACGGTGCCAACAAGACCGTCGGCATCACCCGGGTGCACATGGAGGAAGACACCGGCAAGACGGCGCACGGCAGTGAGTCGGGCCGCATCCACGACGCGACGCATGCCTCGATCGACTTCAACCGTGCCGGGGTGCCGCTGGTGGAATGCGTGAGCGAGCCCGACATGCGTTCACCGGAAGAGGCCGGCGCCTATCTTCGGGAGCTGCGCGCCACGCTGGCATCCCTCGACGTGTCCGACGTCAAGATGGAGGAAGGCTCGCTTCGCTGTGACGCCAACGTGTCGCTTCGCCCGCTCGGTGCCGAGGCGTTCGGCACCAAGGTCGAGATCAAGAACATGAACTCGATCCGCTCGCTGGAGCGCGCCCTTTCCTTCGAGATCATCCGTCAGACCACCGCCCTGGACGCCGGCGATACGATCGTGCAGGAGACGCGCCACTGGGACGAGGACTCTGGCACCACCAAGTCGATGCGCTCCAAGGAGGAGGCGTTCGACTACCGGTACTTCCCGGAGCCGGACATCCCAGCGATGGAACCCGACCCGGCGTGGATCGCCGAGATCGCGGCGTCGATCCCCGAGCTGCCGCGAGCGCGGCGCGATCGATACACCGGCGAGCTCGGCTTGAAGCCCGACGTCGCGCGGGTGCTGGTGGCCGACCGGGCCTCGACCGACCTGTTCGAAGGCGCGCTCGCCGCGGGCGCCGATCCGGTGCCCGCCGCCAATCGGGTGACGCAAGACGTCGCGGCCCTCCGCAACGCCGCCGACGAGCCTGGCGCGCTCACGCCGCAACACATCGTCGACGTCGTGCGGCTGGTCGCCGACGGCGCGGTGTCGAACGCGGGTGCGAAGCAGGCGTTGGAGGCCTCGTTCGCATCCGGTGAACCGGTGGGCGATGCGGTCCAGCGGCTCGGGCTCACGCAGGTCTCCGACACGGGTGCGCTCGGCGCCTTGGCCGACGACGTCATCGCCGAGAACCCCGACGTGGTGCAGAAGTTCCGCGACGGCAAAGACGGGGTGATCGGGTTCCTCGTGGGCCAGCTGATGCAGAAGGCTGCAGGGGCGGCCAACCCCAAGCTCGCACAGGACATCCTGCGAGAGCGACTGCAGGGGTAGCCCCGCGTGGGGATCGAGCCGGGCACACCGCCACCCGCGGAGATCCCGGGCCGCACGCCGTGGTGGCACCTGATACTTCGAGGTGTCGTTCGTGCGTTCGAGGTCGTGGTGACCCACCCGCTACGGCGCATGTGGCGAAGCGACGATCCGATCGACGCGTACGGGCTCAACCACCTGACGAGCGTTGCCGGGGATGCGTTCCTTGCGATCTCGCTGTCGGAGTCGATCTTCTTTTCCGTGCCGGTGGGCGAGGCACGACTCCGGGTGACCGCCTATCTGCTCCTCACCATGCTGCCGCTGGCGCTGGCCGGGCCACTGATGGCGCCGATCTTGGACCGCGCGGGGCCGCGCCGTTCGATCACGTTCGCCGCCGCTGCGGCGCGCGTGATCTTTGCGGTGTTGCTCGCTCCACGTCTCGGCACCGGATGGCTCTTCCCGCTGGCGCTCGCGATCTTGGTGTGCTCCAAGGTGCACACGATCGCCAAGAACGCGCTCACGATGGTCTACGCGTCCGAGCGAGACGGTCTGATGCGCGCCAACGCGCGCCTGGGCCGCGTCGGTGTCGCGGGCGCGATCGCCGCGGTCCCGCTGGGGGTGTTGGCTCTCAAGGCGATCGACCCTGCCGCACCCCTGTACGTCGCAGCGATGATCTATGCCATCTCCGCGGGACTGACCGTTCGACTGCCCCACCCTGGCAGGCAAGACCGCTCGGGGCGCGCGAACAACGGCGTCGATCGCGCGCCGATGGGCCGGGTTCCGCGCCTGCAGCTTCCCGCCATGGGGGCGGTCGGCATGCGCGCGGCCGCCGGGTTCCTGCTCTTCCTGCTGGCGTTCGCGTTGCGCGACGCCGAGGTCCCACCGCTGTGGTTCGGCGTCCTGGCCGGGGCCGGAGTCGTCGGCGGGTTCGTCGCCGACGCCGTGGCGCCGGCGCTTCGTACCGACCGGCGAGAAGAAGCCGTCGTGATCGCCGGCGTGTCGGCCGCCGGCATCGGCGCATTGCTCGCCTCGCAGCTGTTCGGATTGCCGCTGCTCACGCTGTACGCGTTCGCCGCGGGCGCCGCCACGGAGTTCGCCCGGCTCGCCTTCCAGGCGCTCATGCAACGTCACGCTCCGCCCGAGGCCCTTGGCCGGGTGTTCGTCCGCTACGAGGTGCTGTTCCAGGTGGCGTGGGTGGCGGGCGCGTTCGTCCCCGTCTTGCTACCGATCTCGTTTCGGGCCGGCATGGTGCTGCTCGCCTTGTTCTACGGCACGCTCGCGACCGTCTATGTCTGGCGCCTGCGCCGGCGCCCCGGCACCGGAAGCATCGTTGCGGGCTAAGCTCCCATCGATCCGTTTCCAGCGTGAAGGAGGCAGCTGATGGGGGAGTTCGTGACGGTCGGCCCGGCCGAGGGAATCGGTGAAGGTGGCGCCGGGGCCTTCGACGTCGAGGGCGCGCAGATCGGCGTCGCGAGGGTCGAGGGCAAGCTGTACGCGTTCAGCGACGTGTGCACGCACCGCGGCTGCATGCTGGTCGCCGGAGGCGATCTCGATGGGACCGAGATCTCGTGCGAATGTCACGGCAGCGTCTTCGCGATCGACACCGGAGCGGTGATCGAGGGTCCGGCAACCGAACCGATCGAGACCTACCCCGCACGCGAGGTCGACGGGCAGATCCAGATCGAGGTGTAGGTGCCCCCAAGCCGCACCTTCGTGGTCGTCGGCGCCTCGCTCGCCGGTGGCACGGCGGCGGCGACGCTCCGCGAGGAAGGATTCGACGGGCGGCTCGTGCTGATCGGCGAGGAATCCACCCTGCCCTACGAGCGCCCCGGTCTCTCCAAACAGTACCTGCGCGGCGAGGAGCAACGCGATCAGCTCCTCGTGCGACCGGCCGACTGGTGGGAAGCCCACGGGGTCGAAGCGCGGCTTGGGGTCCGAGCGCAGGTCCTGGATCATCGCGACCGCACCGTGACCCTGTCCGACGGCCAGCGGATCGCGTTCGATCGGGCGCTGGTCGCGACCGGCGTCCGCAACCGCGAGCTCGACGTGCCGGGGGCCAGTCTCGAAGGCGTGTTCCAGCTGCGGACCGTTGCCGATGCCGACCGGATCCACCGTGCGGCGTCGGGGGCGACGCGGGTCGTCGTCGTCGGCATGGGGTTCATCGGAGCGGAGGTCGCCGCGTCGTTGCGCCAGATGGGGCTTGAGGTCACGGTCGTGGAGATCTTCGAAACGGCGTTGTACCGGATCCTGGGCGGCGAGGTCGGTCGTGTCGTCGAGGCGATCCACCGCGACGCGGGCGTTGAGCTCGTGTTCCACGACACGGTCGAGCGTTTCGAAGGCGAGGCCCGCGTGGAACGCGTCGTGACCCGGGGCGGGCGCACGATCGACACCGACCTGGTCGTGATCGGCGTGGGCACCAGGCCCAACGCAGATGTGATGCACGGTGAGGGCATCGCCGCGAACGGCGGTATCCGGGCGGGCGTCGGTCTGGAGAGCCCATTTCCCGGCATCTTCGTTGCGGGCGACGTCGCGTCGCATCAACATCCGATCTTCGGCACTGTGCGCGTGGAGCATTTCGACAATGCGATCAAGATGGGCGAGCACGCGGCGCGGGGCATGCTCGGCGCGACGGAGCCCTACGACGACCCACACTGGTTCTGGTCGGATCAGTGGGACCACCAGATCCAGATGGCCGGCGTCGCGGTTTCCGGTGAGCCCATCGTGCGGGGCTCCTTGGAAGATCGCTCCTTCTGCGCGTTCTACCTCGACGAGCGCAGCGTGTTGCGAGCGTGCGTCAGCATCGATTGGAAGCGTGACTGCCGGCGCGCTTTGCCACTGATCCGGGGCGAGGCGCAGGTGGAGCCCGCTGCGCTGGCTGATCCAGAGATCGATCTGCGAACCCTCGTGCCTCAATGACCGCTGCTCATCGGCTACCGGCGCCC